>JACIXH010000278.1 GCA_014360565.1 Nocardia sp. | reverse complement strand
CGCATGTGGGTCGACAACCGCGTCCAGCTCATCTACGCGGGCACCAACGAGATCATGAAGGAGATCATCGCCCGGAGCCTGTGACGCTCCCAGCCGATCGATGATCCCCACCGGCCGCGAACTGTCTGTTCGCGGCCGGTTTTCGCTGTTGAGAGGTCATTTCGTGACCTATCCGCCGTCCCCGCCGAGACGAATGTCCTTCGACAAGCGGTACAGACCAGACGACAAGGACGGTGCGGCAACAGTGGACACGGACGGCAGCGGTTCGACGGGACGACCCGGACCGGAACCGGTACTGCCGGACCGACTACAGATGATGCGGGCGGTCTGCGGTGTCGCGGGCGACGGTGATCCCGTCCTCGCCGCCGCACGTGAACTCGCCATCCTGCACGAACGCCGCGAACAGCAGATGCCCGGCGACACCAGCGACATCGATTGGGCGCGTGCGCGTCTGGTCTGCGAGATCGACCGCTGGGTCGTCATCCGCTCGCCCACCCCGCCCACCACCGCACCGATGCACACCGAGAGCATCGGCGCCGTCGTCGATCGCATGGCTCACTTCGCGGCCATCACCTACCAGACGCTGGCCTGCGGCGCCGAAGCCGATCTGCACGCCGCGCAGGTGCGCCTGCACGAGTTGGCCTGTGGTTACGACGATCTGATCGCCGAAGTAGCCAGCGGCGCCCGGCGGCTGCCCGACGGGCTCGACGGCGACGCACCGGAAACCGGCTACCCGGCCGCGCCCGGGTAACTCGACACCCCAGCGCATCAGAACAATCGCACCGCGACCAATCGCCAACTGTCCTTTGCCGACTCGATCCGGCCAGCGATGGCTAGCGTGCGCGGCCCGCGCTGATACGAGGCGAAGACTTCGGCGGCGCCGTCGTGCGCGAGGGTGAGCTTCACGCTGTTCAGCGTGGCGGTCCCCAAGCTGCGGCCCGGGATCAAGTCCTGGGCGAGCATCGTATTGATGGCGGCCAGTGCCCGCGCGTCGGTGAAAGCGCGCAGATGGCTGGGCGATCTCCGCCGGTCGACCACTTCGAGTAGCAGCCGAAAAACCTGCTCGGCGAATCGCTTTGCCTTGGCGGAGGGGTCGACGGCCGCGGGCGCGCCCTGCGGGCAGGATGCCCGCACCACCCTGCGGATGCTCGCCGGTGTTCCACTGTTCGGCCTGCGCCGGACCGACTCACGCTGCGCGGCAACAGTATTCGAGGGCGCGGAACGCTGCACCGCGGGCGCGCCCTCCAACTGTGGCTCGCAATGCGGCGCCGGCGACAACAACATTCCATCCGTAGACATAGCTCGTCCCCTTCGAGTCCGCCCACCCACTCCCCAGTGATGGCGCACAGCATCGCACGCAGGTACGACAAGTTTCGCGAAATCGGCCCAGGTCACCTCAGGTTGTCCGCCGACAACCTGAGGTGCTGTCAGAACAATGTCATCGGTTCGTCGGGCTCAGGGGTCGGCTGTGCGGGCAGCTCCGGGACCACCGCGCGCACCTCGTCGTGGAAGCGGCGGGCCAGGCCACGGGCAGCAGCATTGTCGGGAGTGTGCACGAAGACCGTGGGCGAACGACCTTCGCGCAGCCATTCGGCAACGGTCTCGATCCACGGCCGCCAGCCCGCGACAGTGCGTTCGGTATCGGCGCGGCCGTGGTAGCGCACGATCGGGTACTCGGTCAGCGCCCGCATCCGGCGCGGGACGCGCGGCTTCTTCGCCCTTGCCTCATATTCGCTGGGGTCACCGGGTGGCCCGTCGAACAGGACCGTCGTGTCGAACGGCACCCACTCGGCGCCGATCCGCCCGAGCACCCGTTCCAGTTGCACCGCGGCCCGCTCGTCGTCGAAGAACGCCGGATGACGCACCTCCACAGCGCAGCGCAACCCACCCGGCAGCGCGCGCTGGAAGCGGGCGAGCGCGCCCAGATCAGTCGGCCCGAACGACGCGGGCAACTGAATCCACAACGCGTGTACCCGCGGCCCGAGCGGCGCCATCACGTCGAGAAACGCGCCGAGCTCGGCACCGGCGTCGACAAGTCTGCGCTCGTGCGTCACCGCCCTCGGCGGCTTGAGCACGAATCGGAAATCGGGCGCGGTCTGCCCGGCCCATGACTCGACGGTCGACGCCGACGGCGTCGCGTAGAACGTGGTGTTGCCCTCCACCGCACCGCAGTGCCCGGCATAGGCGCGCAACCGCGAGCCCGGCGGAAGCATCCGCTGCTGCCACTGCGGGTGCGTCCACATCGCACACCCCATCCGCAGCTCACGCACAGGCCGACGGTAATACAGCGACCGGTCACCCTTAAAATGAGACCGGTTGCCACCATTTCGCCCTGTGCGCGGGTGGCGGGATTCGACGGTCCGACCGAGCAGGTCGGCGACGTAACCCCCGCCACGTCCTTGATCCCGGTGCGCGCACGACGGAAAGGCCTGTGATGGCGACCCTCACCACCGAGCGGCCCCGCGCTGCCTCCATGACCCGCGCCTGGCTCGGCGTGTCCGCCGCCATGGTCGCGATCGCGTGGTGCGGCAACGAGTTCACTCCGCTGCTGGTGATGTACAAAGCCCACGGCCTCTCGCTCACCGCCGTCGACCTGCTGCTGTTCTACTACGTCCTGGGCATCGTGCCCGCCCTGCTCATCGGCGGCCCGCTGTCGGACCGGTTCGGCCGTCGGCGGCTGATGTTGCCCGCACCGCTGATCGCCGCGGCCGGTTCGCTGCTCCTGGCGGCGGGTGCGGCCTCGGTGCCGATGCTGGCGGGCGGGCGGATGCTGTGCGGTGTCGCGCTCGGACTGGCGATGGCCGTCGGCGGCAGCTGGCTCAAGGAATTGTCGCAACCTCCGTTCGCCGCGACCGCCGCAGGCAACGGCGCGCGCCGATCCGCAATGAGCCTGACCGCCGGGTTCGCGCTCGGCGCCGGCGTGGCGGGAACCCTCGCACAGTGGGGCCCGCTGCCCGACTCCACCGCCTATCTCGTCAACGCGGTGCTCTGCGTCGCGACCGCATACTGGGTGGCGAAGACACCGGAAACCGTGACGCGCCAAGCGAATCCGGGCAGATTGCGCGACGACCTGCGGGTCCCCGCCGCCGGGCATCGCCGTTTCCTGCGCGTCGCGGTACCGATCGCACTGTGGCTGTTCACCGCCAACGCGACCGCCTACGCTGTGCTCCCGACCCTGATGTCGCCGCGCGTACAGCAGGCCCCGATCGCCTTCTCCGCTCTGGTCACCATGGTGACGCTCGGCTGCGGATTCACCATCCAGTCCGTCGCGCGCCGCATCGACCGCCCCGGCACCGCACGCGCGGCGGTGGTGGCGCTGGTCCTGCTCACCGCGGGCATGGTCCTGGCCGCGTGGACAGCCGCGACCCTGAGCATCTGGGCGACGCTGCTGACCGCGGTCGTGCTCGGCAGCGGCTACGGGATCGGCCTGGTCGCGGGCCTGCAGCAGATCGAACGCATCGCCGGCCCCGGCGATCTGGCCGGCCTGAACGCGGTCTTCTACTCGGTGAGCTATCTGGGCTTCGGCGTACCCGCGGTCCTGTCGGCCCTGCACAGCAGCCTCGGGTTCGGCTACCCGGCCATGTACCTGGTCACCGCCGTGATCGCCGCCGGTTGCCTGGCGCTCGTCGCCGCGAACTACCGCGAACGGCCCGACGCCCGCCTGCCCATCGCGCCGTAGTCATCACGATGTGCCCGCACCGAGAACGAGCAGCCGAGGCGGGGCGTTACGGTGGATGACGTGAGCACCGACCGCGTCGAAACCCTGCTGCGCTGGCAAGATTCCGGCGCGATCTGGCGGGTTGTGGGGCGTCGCCCCGACTCGGTGACAATCGCGCTGTACGAATGCACCGGCGGACAGGAAGTAGACCGCTTCACCTCCGCCGACCCCGCCCTGCTCCGCTTTCTCGGCGGACGCGCCACCAGCGAGGACTGACCCCACCGCCCGGGGCACGCGCGAACGACTCGGGCCGCTGCGCCTTCGCGTCCATTAGGCTGGTTGGCGTTATCGCTTCACGCCCCGTCGGCCCGCACACGGCCGGATCGCCAAGTGAGGAGAGACCATGTCGGCCCCTACCGGACTACCCGCTGGAACCTGGGTCATCGACCCCGCTCATTCCACTCTGCAATTCTCGGTGCGCCACCTGATGGTGAGCAAAGTACGTGGCCGGTTCACCGATTTCGGCGGCACCCTCGTGATGCACCCCGATGGGACCGCCGACGCCGATGTCGAGATGAGGGTCGCCTCGGTCACCACCGACAACCCACAGCGCGACGGGCACCTGGCCAGCGCCGACTTCTTCGACGTCGCCAATCATCCGATCGCCACCTTCAAAGCCACCGGTTTCACAGCACTGAGCACCGAGTTCTCCCTCACCGGCGACTTCACCATCCGCGGCAACACCCATCCGGTCACCCTCGACGTCGAATTCCTCGGCACCGGCCCCGGCATGGCCGACGCCCCGGTCGCCGGTTTCTCCGCCACCACCACCATCAACCGCCGCGATTTCGGCCTCACCACCGATATGCCGATGGCCAACGGCGGCGCCGTGATCGGCGACAAGATCAACCTCTCGCTCGACGTCGAGGTCAGCCTGCAGAGCTGAGCGGCACCCGAGCACAGGAGAGCGCATGTCAGGACGACGTTTCCGAGCAGGCCTCGCCGCCGCGCTCATGGTGCTGGTCGCGGGCTGTGGTGGCTCACCCACCGATTCGGACACCGAATCCGCTGCTCCCCCGGCACCGACGATCTCGGTCGCGCCGCAAGACGGGGCGACCGAGATCGATCCGCTCGGCCCGGTCCGCGTCAGCACCAGCGAAGGGCAACTCACCGCGGTCACCATGACCAACGAGGACGGCGGCGCCGTGGAGGGCATTCTCACCCCCGACCAGTCGGCATGGAAACCGACGGTGCCGCTCGGCTACGGCCGCACCTACACCGTCACCGCCGAAGCGGTCACCGTCACTGGCAAGGTCGGGCCGATCACCTCGTCGTTCTCCACGCTGGCGCCCAACAATCAGACCGCGGTCACCTTCCGCACCACCGGCGGCATGCCGCTGACCCCCTCGGAAACCTTCGGCGTCGGCACGGTCGTCGTCGCGCATTTCGACGAAGACGTCCCCGATCGCGCGACCGCCGAACGGCACCTGGCCGTCACCACCGATCCGCCCGTCCTCGGTTCCTGGTACTGGGTCGACAACCGCAATGTCCACTGGCGCCCTGCGAACTACTACGCGCCTGGCACGACAGTGACTCTCGCCGCCGATATCTACGGCAAGGACCTCGGTGGTGGCCTCTACGGCCAGGAAGACACCGAGACCAGCTTCACCATCGGTGCCGCCCACGTCTCCATCGTCGACGACAACGACAAACAGGTGCGGGTGTACGAGAACGGCACCCTGATCAAGACGATGCCCACCTCGCTCGGCATGGGCGGCAGTCAGACCGTCGCGGGCAAGACCATCACCTTCTGGACCCAACCGGGGATCTACACGGTCATGGAGAAGGCCAATCCGGTGGTCATGGATTCCTCCACGTACGGCCTGCCGGTGAATTCCCGGCTCGGCTACAAGGAAACCATCGGCTGGGCTACCAAGATCAGCACCGACGGCATCTACCTGCACCAGCTCGACGACACGATCTGGGCGCAGGGCAACACCAACGTCTCACACGGCTGCCTCAATCTCAGCGGCGAGAACGCCCGCTGGTTCTACGAATTCTCCCAGCCCGGCGACGTGGTCGAGATCAGGAACACCGGCGGCGCTCCGCTCGAAGTGTGGCAGAACGGCGACTGGAGTGTGCCGTGGGAACAGTGGCAGGCAGGTAGCGCGCTGCGGTGAACGGGGACAACCGCTTCCCGGCGAGCCGGGAGCCGATACGACGGGGACCGCAACGCGTGGGCAGGCGCGTCGCCGACGCCCGCGCACCCCGGCGCGGGCGTGCTCGCCGAGTCGCGACGATCGTGGCACGCACGCTCGCGGCAGCGACAGCGATGGCCGTGCTCACGGGCACCGGCTTGGCCTGGTCGGCCAAGCAGGGCTTCGATTCCGGCTTCACCCACTCCACCGCGCTCGGCGAGGATGCTCCGCGTTCCGGTGGCGGCGCTGTCAATATTCTGCTGATCGGCCTGGATACCCGCAAGGATCTCAACGGCAACGACCTGCCGAAACAGGTACTCGACCAACTGCACGCCGGCGACGGCACCGAGGGCGGATACAACGCGAATTCGCTGATCCTGCTGCATATTCCGGCTGATGTGAGCAAGATCGTCGCTTTCTCCATCCCGCGCGACGACTATGTGCCGGTGACCGGCATCCCTGGCTATGAGCACGTCAAGATCAAAGAGTCGTACGGCCTGAAAAAGGCCGCAGTGCAGGCGAAATTGATCGAGCAGGGTGAGAAGGACCCGGTCGTGCTCGAGCGGCGTGGCCGCGAGGCCGGACGCGCTTCTGTAGTCACCACCGTGCGCAATCTCGTCGGGGTCCCGATCGATCGCTTCGCCGAGATCTCGCTCGCGGGCTTCTACGACCTGGCCACCGCGGTCGGCGGCGTCGATGTGTGTCTCAACCACGCCGTCGACGACAGCGAGTTCTCCGGTGCTGTCTTCCCCGCGGGCAGACAGCATCTCGATGGTGCGCAAGCTCTCGCGTTCGTCCGCCAGCGTCACGGTCTGCTCAACGGCGACCTCGATCGAACCCATCGCCAGCAGGCGTTCCTCACTTCGGTTGCCAAATCGCTCGAGGACTCCGGGGCGTTGACCGATCTCAGCCAGCTGTCGGCGCTGATGGATGTGGCGCACCGCGACGTGGTGCTCTCCGACGGCTGGAATCTGTTCGACTTCGCCCGCGACCTCGGCGCCGCCGGTTCGGTGCCGGTGGAGTTTCGCACCCTGCCGGTGGTGCGCTACGACGTGATCGACGGCCAGGACGTCAACATCGTCGACCCGGCCGCGATCAAACGGGAAGTGCGGGCGGCTTTCGGGCAGTCGGTGCCGGAAACCACTGCCGCGCGGCCGGTTCCGACGAGCATTGTCGATGTGCACAATGTGGGCGCGATGAAAGGTCAGGCGTCGGCGCTCTCGGATGTACTGGCGGGCCGCGGATACCCGGCAGGCGTGATCGGCAACGGCGATTCGAGCGACGGCCGGTACTCGACCATCATCTACGGGCTCGGCGCCGACGACGACGCGCACGCCTTGGCCGAACTCCTCGGCGGACTACCGGTCGCCGCATCGTCGTCGGTGGAGGACGGGCGGATCAGAGTGTCACTCGGCGCGGACTTCACCATGCCCACCGAGGGGAGCCAGACGAGTTCGACGACCAGTGCCCCCACCACGACGCCCGGTTCGATGCCTCTACCCGATGCGGGAAAACCGTTGTCCACCACCATCGGTGACACCGTCCCGTGCGTCAACTGACCCGCCCGCCCTTGCTACGGGCTCCCACCGCCGTCGCTGGGCTGCCATCATTCCAGAACTGATCCCTCGCGCGGTCGAGGACTGGTCGGCCACCGGAACACTCGGTGGCCGACCGGTTCTCACGCCTCCGGTGCGTCCGGATACGCCTGCTGGC
>JACIXH010000277.1 GCA_014360565.1 Nocardia sp. | reverse complement strand
CGGTGCGGTCCTCGCTCACCGACGTGCCGCCAGGTTGTCGGTAGCTGGGACGCGCCCTTTCACCGTTGGCTGTGGACGCCGCCGCCGGCGCTCAGCTCACCTCGCCCGCATGTGTCTGTATCACGAGATGCCGCTTGACTTTCCCCGTCGCATTACGGGGCAGCATGTCAGTCGTGATCTCCCACTTCGATGGCACCTTGTAGCGCGCGATGCGCTCGCCGACGAACGCGCTCAACTCCGCCGCGGTAACCCCACCGGTGCCCGCCGTGACCACGATCGCGACCACCTCTTCACCGAGTTCCGCATGCGGAACTCCGATGACGGCGCATTCCCGCACCGCCGGGTGTTCACTCAGCACGTTCTCGACTTCGGCCGGATAGATGTTCTCCCCGCCGCGCAGAATGAGATCCGACCGGCGGCTGCTTATCCGCAGGTAGCCACCGTCGAGGGTGCCCAGGTCGCCGGTGCGCATCCATCCCAGCTGGTCGATCACCTCGGCCGTGGCGTCGGGGTTGTTCCAGTAGCCGAGCATCACGAGCGGACCGCGCAGGAAGATCTCGCCTTCGATGCCGTCGGGTACCGGCCGGCGGTACTCATCCCGGATTTCGACGCTCATCGTCGGAGCCGGGGTACCGACAGTATCGGGCCGTTCCCGCAGATCGGCGGCTGTCGCCAACGTTGCCGCCGAGGAGGATTCGGTGAGCCCGTAGGACGTTCCCAGGGACCGACCGGCCACGGGAAGTAGTTGGCGCAGGCGCTGTTTGAACGACTCGGACGAGGGCGCACTGCTCACCGAGATCGTCAGCAACGAGGAGAGGTCGTATCCGGAGAGGTCACCGTGCTCCATCAGACGATGCAGCATCGTCGGCACGGCGCCCCAGTTGGTGACATGTTCGGTCTCGATGAGCCGCAGCACCCGGTCGATATCGAATTTCCCGGTATTGATCACGGCGGTATCGCCGAACGCGAGTCGCACAACAGCGAGATTGTGGAGTGCGGCGATGTGGAACAGTGGCGTGGCGAGCAGGAACCGCCGGTTCCCGGGGGCGCTACCCATCTCGGCGGCGACGGCATCGTTGAGTCGGTGGAATTCGACCGCCGCGACCATATTCCGATGGGAATGCAGAGCGCCCTTCGGGCGTCCCGTGGTTCCGCTGGTGTAGAGAATGACCGCCGGGTCGTCCTCGTCGATGCCACCGGCAGGCAAGGACATCCCGGTAGCCGGTACCGACATCAGCGCGATATCCGCCTCGATCGACACCACCGGCGTATCGACCGCTCCGAGTAGTGCGCGCCGTGGCGCGTCGGCGACGATGAGCTTCGGCGTCGAATGCTCTACCCCGTAAGCTATCTCGCGCGCCGACCACAGCGAGTTCATCCCGACGGCAATGGCGCCGAGGGCTGTTGTCGCCCAGAAGGTGAGGATCCATTCCGCGCTGTTGGCGGCGAGGATCGCCACCCTGTCACCCTTGCCGATCCCGAAGTCCGTGCGCAGTGCGTGGCTCAACGCGGCAACGCGATCCAGATGCTCGGTGAAGGTCAACCGAGTCTCGCCGCAGACGAGGTACTCCGCGTCCCCGTAATCGGCCGACTGGACCAGAAACTCCCGCAGCGCCTGCTTGCGATGCCGGAACACCGGCATCGATGCGCCGTTGACCAGCTCCCGTCTGATCTCGAAAGCTGCTCCGGGAGCGGTAAGACGCGCCATTATCTCTGCGCGAGAGCTCGGCGCCAGTGGTTGATCCGGCATGTCGGATGATCCCTTCCTCGGAAACGCCCTAGAGGCAGCGAAATGTATTGCGGACTCTCAGCGAATAGTCAACTGTCCGCCGTCGACGTTCCAGGACTGGCCGCTGACCCATCCGGCCTGGTCGCTGGCGAGGAACACGGCCGCCCAGGCGATCTCCTGCGCGTGCCCGACCCGCTGCAGCGGCACATTCGCCTCGACGTAGCTCTTCCATACCTCCGGCGGCCAATCCTCGATACGGCTGGTTCCGGTCACCCCCGGACACACCGCGTTGACGCGAATGCCCTTCGGGCCCAACTCTTTCGCCATCGACGACGTCAGCGATTGCACCCCGGCCTTCGACGCGGAATAGGCGGCGCTATTGGCCCCGCTCAGCTTTCCGCCGATCGAGGAGATATTGATGATCGCGCCCGCGACACCCTGCTCGACCATGACGCGGGCGAATGCGCGGCTCACCAGGAAGGTGCCTCGCAGGTTCACCCGGATCACCGTGTCCCACACGTCGGTGGGCAGATCGATCACGGGAACCCGATCGCCCGCGCGCGCGGCGGCAGCGTTGTTCGCGACGATATCGACCCGGCCGTACTCGTCGAGCACCTGCCCGACCAGCTCGTCCACCGCTGTTTCGCTCGTGATGTCGCAGACGACCGCACTGGCGCGCCGTCCCAGCGCACGGATCTCGTCCGCGACCGAGTCGATATCGCGCCAACCACAGGCCTGTTCCTCGCTGGTGTAGCGATCCGGGGAGCGCCCGGTGCCCGTCACCACCACATCGCACCCCGCGCGGGCCAAGGCCATCGCGATCTCCCGGCCGATGGAACGCATCCGCCCTGCCCCGGTCACTACCGCGACCGCCCCGTCGAACCCGGTGAGCTGCACAGCGTCAGATCCTCTCGATGATGGCGCCGGACACCATCGCGCCGCCGGCGCAGACGGCCACGAGCGCACGCTCGCCGTCGCGGCGTTCCAGCTCGTCGATCGCGGCGCCGACCAACCGGACCCCCGATGACCCCACCGGGTGGCCCAACGCGACCGCGCCACCATTGACGTTCAACCGGTCTTCGTCGATACCGTGGACTCGGGCCGCCGACATCGGGACCGCGGCGAACGCCTCGTTGATCTCGAACAGGTCGATATCAGCGACCGACATTCCGGTGCGGGCCAAGAGCTGTTCGACCGCGAGCACCGGGCCGTCGAGCAGGTATCGGGTTTCGCTGCCGAGCAGGCATTGCCGGACAATCCTCGCCCGTGGGCGCAGACCGAGCGAGACCGCGAGTTCCTCGTCCATCAGGATGGCGGCCGCCGCTCCATCGGAGAGCTGCGAAGCCGTTCCGGCGGTGTGCAGCCCGTCGTCCAAGACGGGGGCGAGCCCGGCCAGCGCCGACAAGGAGGTTTCCCGTAGGCCCTGATCACGGGAAACGGTAGTGCTCGCACCGTCGACGCCCGGCGCCGCGAGGGGAATGATCTGACCGTCCATCCGCCCCTTGTTCCACGCCGCCGCGGCGCGTTGCTGCGAGCGGAGCCCGAACGCGTCGAGTTCCGCGCGGGTGAAGCCGCGGCGGCGCGCGATGCGGTCCGCTGCGACGAACTGGGTGGGCAGGTCGATGGACCAATCCGCGGGCCGGGGCCTGCCGACGTTCTCCGGGATGTTCGACAGCAGCGGAACCCTCGACATGGCCTCGACGCCACACGCCATTCCGGCATCTATCACGCCGGCCGCGATCTGCGCTGCGATCAGATTGACGGATTGCTGACCGGAGCCGCACTGCGCATCGATCGTGGTGGCGCCGGTTCGCTCGGGCAAGCCCGCGTGCAGCCACGCGGTGCGCGTGATGTTGGACGATTGTTCACCGGCTTGCGTGACACAGCCGCCGATGACCTGTTCGATCGACGCGGGGTTCAGCCCGAGCCGGTCGAGAATGCCCGCCTGCACTGCCCCGAGAAGTTCGGCGGCGTGCAACCCCGACAACCATCCGCCACGGCGACCGATCGGCGACCGTGCGGCGTCGATGATGACCGGATTGCCCATACGGAGTCCTCCTGGAAGAGATGAAAGCGCCCTCACGATCGATGGGACGACATGATGACGATCGTATCCAACCAAGCGCTTGATTGGTAGCCGTCACTCGGGCTCGTCAATCGCGGTCGACTTGCTACCCCGTACGGGACCCGCACGGGTAGTCCCATCGGTCGACGGCCGCGCACCGGCCCGACAGGAGCTGAATATCGACCATTTCTCGGCGCGCATTCGATCGCCGGGCACGCCGGAATCCATTACATATCGCCCTGGCGTGAGTCCGCGCCACAATTTTTCCGGCGGAAAACCACCGGCACCCGATATTCGAAGTAATTCACTATAGCTATTACTGATCAGTCCGCATCACCGCGCGCTCGATACCGGCCCCTTCGACACAGTCGACGTCAATCACCGAAATCCCTCCCCCATCGCCGGTCGATAAACAGCGAACCGACGGTTCCCACCCAGCGAGACCGAGCAACGGCTGTGCCCTGCATCACTGTAACTTTTGCCGACGTTGCGACCCTGGCAACCTCCGTTTCACGACGGCTCTCTGGAGGAATTCAATGACGACACACCCAGATTCAATTGCTCCGGCCGAACCAGCCCCCACGCCCAGACGCTTCACCAGGAAGCGGTCCGCTGGGACAATCATCACCATCTTGTTGCTGGTGGAAGTAATCAGCGCATTCGAAACGTCGATGGTCTTCGCGGCGATTCCGACGATGATTCGGGACTTCAACAGCGATGCCGGCACAGTCAGTTGGGTGGCGACCTCATTCCTTCTCGTCGCGGCGGCCTCTGCGGCGGTGTGCGGCCGCATCGGTGACATGTACGGGCGTGAGCGCGTTCTCGTCGTGATCCTCGCTGCCGCGACCGTCGGTTCGCTGATCAGCGCGATGGCCGACGGTATCGGCATGGTCATTGTCGGCCGTGCCATCCAAGGAGTCGCCGGGGCCATTCTCCCCTTGTGCATCGGTCTGGCCCGGGAACACCTGCCGAAGGCCAAACTTCCTGTTGCCGTGGCAGTCATCTCCGGGGCCGCGGTTGCCGCGGGGGCCGCAGCAGCCTATATCGCCGGCCTGATGATCGACTACGCCAGCTGGCACATGATCTTCATCGTCGCAGCGGTGTACGCGGCAGCTATGTTGGTCTTGGTGCTGTTCGTCCTGCCATGGCGGCCCCCCACCGGCACCACCCAGCAGATCGACTACCTCGGCGCCATCGTCTTTGCGCCCGCTATCGCGGCGATTCTGCTCGGTATCAATAAAATCAGCAGCTGGGGCTTGTTCGATATCAAAACCCTCGGCCTGATCCTGGGTGGTATCGCCGTCCTTGCGCTGTGGGCGCGCTGGGAGCTTCAGGTGAAAGATCCGATTGCTAATCTGCGCCTTTTCACCGATCGCAAGATCTCGATAACGATGATCGCCACCTTGACGCTGGCCGTAGGCCCACTCAGCGTCAGCAACATGATCTACGCGCTGGTCCTGCAGTCGCCGAAGGACGCGCCATTCGGCGTCGGCATGACCCCCAGCGACGCCGGTCTACTGACCCTGATCGCCGCGCTGATCGCTTACTGCTTGACCCCACTGAGCGGCCGCATCTCCCGCACCATGGGATCTCGCGTCTCACTGCTGATCGGTGGTGCGACCTTCGTGCTGGCCGGTCTCATCCTGTTCGTCTCCCACCACTCGATGATCGGGGTATTCGCCGCGGTGTTCTTTGCATCGGCGGCAACCTCGTTCGCCTACACCGCCCTGCCGAACCTCATCGTCGAATCCGTGCCCGCTGAGAACACCAGCGAAGCCGCCGGCTTGAACACCGTCATTCGGACCGGTGGGCAGGGCGTGGGTACCTCGATCGCCGCGACGCTGCTGGCGTCCTCGGCCGTCGCCGGTGTCAGTACCGGAGCCGGTCTGAACATGGTTATCGCCATGGGGATCATCGGCACCCTCCTGACCATCGGCCTGACTCTGATGCTCAAGCGCGGCAGCGCCTACACGGCATAGACACCACATCGGTGCCCGTGCCTGATCGGGGCCCGAACGCGACCCCAGCCGTCAGCGAGACGACGATCCCAGAACCGGTACAGATGATCCGATCATCGACGGCACTGGTCGTCGGACCGCTCGACTGGGGTCGCGTCGTTGTCCCGGCATCAAGCCATCGCAGCGGCCTGACCTCGGCGGATCCCGCCCAGTGAGAATTTCGGAAAGCACCCGAAGCGGCTACGAGATACTCCGGTACAACCCCTCACCCAGGACGGAACTTCATGGCAGAACAGCGAACCGAGTGGTCCGACCGCACACAGATCCACGACGTGATCCTGCGCTATTGCCGCGGGATCGATCGCCTCGACTTCGACCTCGTCCGGTCGGCGTACCACCCGGATGCCATCGACCACCACACAGGTTTCGACGGCAAGGTAGACGACTATCTGGCCTGGGTCGAACCCAAACTCCGAGCCCGCACCGGCGGCACCATGCACATGGTCGCCAACCACCTGGTCGACCTACTCGGCGACACTGCGATCAGTGAGTCCTACGGAACCTCCGTGCACTGGGGCGAGCCGGCGGATTCCAGTCGCGCCAACTTCACCAGCGGCGTGCGGTTCGTCGACCACATGGCGTTCCGTGACGGCCGCTGGGCCATCGCCGAGCGCTGGGCGGTCCGTGAGTGGACGAAGTCCGACGTCGGCCTGCGCATCCACAAGGAGGGCGATGGGCCCGCCGGCTCACGCGACAGCCACGACCCCCTTATCCAGCTCCAGCGCAGGCTCAGCGCATGAGCGCCCCGCAGATGAAAGTGGGCATCAGTTCGCCGATCCTGGCGCTGGCGGGCGAGCGCCCGGCATGGGAGGCGGCGGCCGGCACCGCGGAAATCGTCCGCGTCGCCAAGACCGCCGACCGGCTCGGCTTCGACTTCATGACCTGCGGCGAACACGTTGCCGTCCCGCCGGGCCTGACCCGCGGGGAGCGCTTCTACGACCCACTGGCCACGTTCTCGTTTCTGGCCGGACAGACGAGCAGGCTGAAATTCCTGCCCTTCGTCCTGGTGCTGCCGTTCTACCACCCGCTCGAGATCGCCAAGCGGTACGGCACGCTCGACGCGCTCAGCGGCGGGCGGCTGCTGCTGGGGTTGGGCGTCGGCAACCTGAAGGACGAGTTCGATATCCTCGACGTCCCCTTCGAGGATCGCGGCCCGCGCGCCGACGACTCCCTCCGGGCACTGCGGGCGGCGCTGGGCAAGCGCGTGGTGTCCTACCACGGGCCGTACTACTCGTTCGAGAACATGGTGATCGACCCCCACGCCGTCCAACCGCGAGTCCCCCTGTGGATCGGCGGGCACAGTGGTCGCGCACTGCGACGAGCCGCCACCCTCGGTGACGGCTGGGCCCCGGCCCCGCAGACATTCGGTGGCCCCGCACCCGATCTGATGCGGAAAATGCTCGACGACATGGATCTACCGGACGACTTCGATGTCGTGTTCACCGCGCCACAACCGCTCGATCCGCTCGAGCGCCCGGACGAGGTAGCGGAAACGATCGCCACCGCCCAGCGGGCCGGCGGCACCAGGATCAAACTGGTCCTCGAACACGAGTCCCTGGCCCACTACCTCGAACAGCTCGAGTGCTTCGCCGAACTCGCCGAACTCGACGTGCGGCCCGAATAGTCGGCAGGCACCCCGCGGGGTGCTCCGCCTCAGAATGTCGGTGGAACGGGCGAACCCGCAGTCCCGCTACGGCGTAGCGGGGACTGCGGGTTCGCGGTGGGTCAGCCCAGGCTGAAAGGCTGGCCCCTCACGGTGACGAA
>JACIXH010000276.1 GCA_014360565.1 Nocardia sp. | reverse complement strand
CGCCAGCGCGCCACGACGCCACGTCGAGGCGAGCGCGGGCTCCACCGACACGTAGGTGTAGCCCTGGGACTTCGCCCACACCTGTCTCGCGTGTCCGGTGCGCTGGCGCTGCACCCGATCGAAATACAACAGGACGACCGCACCCACGAGTGCGATCGCTGCTAACCCGAACCACATAGCCGTCATCGTCGCCTAGCCTATCCAGCCGTCGCCGTGATTGCCCGGTAGCACCGGGGATTCGACGCGCGGGTCGCTCATCGGGGGCCGCCCGGCAACGCCGTACTGATGATGATCTTGGCGTGGATCGACCCGTCTGGGTTCTTGTCGCCCTGCACCATAACCATGTCGCCGACAGGAAGCTCGCTCGCCTTCGTGCTGGTCAGCGAGATCACCTGAGTGGCATCGTCGATCAGCACCCGCACATCGGAACCGCCGAGGGTGCTCATGGTGATCTCGGTGCCGGTGTTCGCGGTGATACTGCCCATGGTGGCGCCGAGATCTTCATCGCCGCCAAGACCCGGCAAACCTGGCAGACCGCTCGCGCTCGGCGGCGCGCCGGGAGTGGTCTGTTTCAGGGTCGGCGGGACGAGCAGCCGCGTGGTGGTCGGCGCCGAGGCTGTGTTGTCCTCGGAATTGCCACCACTCAGCACCAGGCCTGCCAGCACCCCACCGACCGCGATCAACGCCAGGACACCCAAGCCGAGCGCGATCCACAAACCGGTGTGACGCTTGGGCGATTCTTCCTGGTCACCATCTTGCGGACGGGGTGGGTAACCGGGCGGCGGAGCGCCGGGGTGGCCTTGGTCGTAGCCGGGCGGGGGCGCCTGGTAGCCCTGGCCGTAACCCGGCGGCGCCTGCTGCGGCGGCGGTTGATCGACCGGATAACCCGTTTCGTAGGCGCCCCATTGCGCGTCGTGCGGCGGAAGCGCGTGCGTCGGATTCGACGGTTGCCCCCACTCGTCGAACCCCTTACCGCCGTACGGCGTGGTCGACTCGGTGCCCGACGAACCCAGCCGTTCGGTCGGCGCGTCGTCCGGGCGTTGCCACGGATCGTTGGGGTTCGTCATGGGCTCCAGGGTAGGACAGGCCGGTGCGTTTGGGAGGTCCCTACGCACCGGCCTGTGGATAAATCACGAGCTGTGGACAACTTCACGTTCGACGACGAGCTTGTCGGTCGCGTCGTCCACACTCACCTTCACGGTGTCACCGTCGGCGACCGAACCGGAGAGGAGTTCCTTGGCCAGGCTGTCGCCGATGGCCTGCTGGATCAGCCTGCGCAGCGGGCGCGCGCCGTAGGCCGGGTCGTAGCCGCGCACGGCGAGCCACTGCTTGGCCTCCTCGGTGACGTCGAGGGTCAGGCGGCGCTGCGCGAGGCGTTTCTGCAGCTGACGCAGGTTGATGTCGACGATCGACTCGAGTTGTTTCGCGTCGAGCGCGTTGAACATCACCACATCGTCGAGCCGGTTGATGAACTCCGGCTTGAACGCTCGCCGCACTGCCTCCATCACCTGATCGTGGTCGCCGCCGGCACCCAGATTGGACGTGAGGATGAGGATCGTGTTGCGGAAATCGACCGTGCGGCCCTGGCTGTCGGTGAGCCTGCCCTCGTCGAGAACTTGCAACAAAATGTCGAACACGTCCGGGTGTGCCTTCTCGATCTCGTCGAACAGCACCACCGAATACGGCCGCCTGCGCACCGCTTCGGTGAGCTGGCCACCCTGGTCGTAGCCGACGTATCCGGGCGGCGCGCCGACGAGGCGAGCCACCGAGTGCTTCTCGCTGTACTCGCTCATATCGATGCGCACCATGGCGCGTTCGTCGGCGAACAGGAAGTCGGCCAGCGACTTCGCCAGTTCCGTTTTACCGACGCCGGTCGGGCCGACGAACAGGAACGAGCCCGTGGGCCGGTTCGGATCGGCGACGCCTGCGCGCGCCCGGCGCACCGCGTCCGACACCGCCTGCACGGCTTCTTCCTGCCCGACGACGCGCCCGGCGATCTCGGTCTCCATCCGCAACAGCTTGGCGGTCTCGCCTTCGAGCATCCGGCCCACCGGCACCCCGGTCCATGCCGAAACTACGTCGGCGATGTCGTCGGGAGTGACCTCTTCGTTGAGCATCACCTCGCCGCTCGCGGCTGTGCCACTGGCGGTTTCGGCGGCGGCCAGCTCCTTCTCCAGCGCCGGGATCCGGCCGTAGCGCAGCTCGGCGGCCTTGCCGAGATCGCCGTCGCGCTCGGCCCGTTCGGACTCGCCGCGCAAGGCTTCCAGCTGCTCTTTGATCCCGCGGACCGAGTCGATCGCGTTCTTCTCGTTCTGCCAGCGCGTGGTGAGCTGGCCGAGCTTCTCCCGATCGTCGGCCAGTTCTTGACGCAGTTTCTCCAGACGCTGCGCGGAGGCGGCGTCGGTTTCCTTCGCGAGTGCGACTTCCTCGATCTCGAGGCGGCGCACCGCCCGTTCCACCTCGTCGATCTCGACTGGGCGCGAGTCGATTTCCATGCGCAGCCGGGAAGCGGATTCATCGATCAGGTCGATCGCCTTGTCGGGCAGGAAGCGCGAGGTGATGTAGCGGTCCGACAGCGTCGCCGCCGCGACCAGCGCGGAGTCGGTGATGCGCACGCCGTGGTGCACCTCGTAGCGCTCCTTGATGCCGCGCAGGATGCCGATGGTGTCGGCCACCGATGGCTCGCCGACCAGCACCTGCTGGAATCGCCGCTCGAGGGCCGCGTCCTTCTCGATGTATTTGCGGTACTCGTCGAGGGTGGTCGCGCCGACCAGCCGCAGCTCGCCGCGGGCCAGCAACGGCTTGATCATGTTGCCCGCGTCCATCGCCGAGTCGCCGGTGCCGCCCGCGCCGACGATCGTGTGCAGTTCGTCGATGAAGGTGATGATCTCGCCCGCGCTGTTCTTGATGTCGTCGAGCACGGCCTTGAGCCGTTCCTCGAACTCACCGCGATACTTCGCGCCCGCCACCATCGCGCCGAGGTCGAGGGAGACGACCTTCTTGTTGCGCAACGACTCCGGCACGTCGCCTTCGATGATGCGACGCGCCAGACCTTCGACGATGGCGGTCTTGCCGACGCCGGGTTCGCCGATGAGGACGGGGTTGTTCTTGGTGCGCCTGCTCAGCACCTGGACCACGCGGCGGATCTCGGTGTCGCGCCCGATGACCGGGTCGAGTTTGCCCGCGCGCGCCATTTCGGTGAGGTCGGCGGAGTACTTCTCCAGCGCCTGATAGCTGGCTTCCGGGTCGGGGTTGGTCACGCGCGCGCTGCCGCGGACCGTGGCGAAGGCATCGCGCAGCGCCTCGGGGGTGGCGCCGTGGTTGCGCAGCAGCTTGGCCACCTCGGAATCGCCGTCGGCGAGCCCGACCAGCAGGTTTTCGGTGGAGACGTACTCATCGCCGAGTTCGGTGGCCAGTCGCTGGGCGGCGGTGATCGCGGCCAGCGACTCCCGGCCGAGCTGCGGTGTGGTGGTCGCGCCGGTGGCACGCGGCAGCTTGTCGGCCAGGTCGCCGGCCTCGCGCTCGACGGTCGCCGGGTCGACGCCGATGGCCTTGAGCAACGGTGCGGCGATGCCGTCGGTCTGATCGAGCAACGCCACCAGCAGATGCGCCGGACGAATCTCCGGATTGCCTGCGGCGGAAGCGGCCTGCAGAGCAGCGGTCAGCGCCGCCTGCGTCTTGGTGGTGGGATTGAACGAGTCCACGAATCTCCTCGGGTGTGTCCGGTATCGACTTGTTCAACGCTCACAAAGTTGAGTATGTTCCGCTCAACTTTACTAGGTTTGCCCCTGACTTCGGATCCGGGTTCACGCTACGCCGCGACACCACCGAAGACGACCAATCACTGCATGTCGGACGCCTATCCGCCTAGGATTGCGGTGCCCGGCTCCACCCGAACATGCGAGGAGTTCACCCCCTATGCGCGCGATCGTGGTTCAGAAGTTCGGCGCCACACCCGAGCTCGCCGATGTCCCGGTTCCCGTCGCGGGTCCCGGTGAGGTTCAGGTATCGCTCGACGCGGCCGGGGTGAATCCGTTCGACCTGAAAATGGCCGACGGCCTACTGGAGGGCAAGATGCCCACCGACTTCCCGATGATCCTCGGCGTCGACGGCGCGGGCACCGTCTCGGCGGTGGGTACCGGTGTCACCAAGTTCGAGGTCGGCGACAGGGTGGTCGGCAAATTCCTCACCGCACCCGCGGGCCACGGCAGTTGGGCGCAGTACGCCACGGTCCCCGAAGACGCGACCCTCGTCCCGATCCCCGACGGCGTGACCACCGTGGCCGCGGCGGCCCTGCCGATCGCGGGCGTGACGGCCCAGGATCTGGTCGACGCGGCGAACATCCAACCCGATCAGACCGTACTGATCGTCGGCGCGACCGGCGGCGTCGGCTCCTTCCTCGTCCAACTCGCCAATATCGCGGGCGCCCATGTGATCGCGACCGCTCGCGGCGATGCCACCGACCAGGTCGCGCGCCTCGGCGCCGCCGAAACCGTCGACTACACCCAGGCCCGTCCCGCAGACCCGAACGTCGTGAACCCTGATCCAGCGTCTCATCAGGACTCGAGCGTCACCGGCGCCGTCCGCTTCACCCACCCCGACGGCATCGACGTGCTGTTCGACTTGATCAGCGCAGCAGGCGATTTCGCCTCGCATGCCACGCTCGTCCGCCGCGGCGGCCATGCCTATTCGACGACGTGGGCAGCCGACGAAACAGCGCTGCGCGAACACGGCATCAACGGTGGGAACTTCGAATCCAAGGGTCGCTCACCGGAATTGAGCCGATTGCTCGCGCGCGTGGCAGCAGGCGACGTGGTCGTCCCCGTCCAGATGACGGTGCCCTTGGAGGCTGCTCCTGCTGTACTCGGCCAGGGCAGCGCACGCGGAAAAACCGTCCTCGCCATCTGAGTTCGACGCTTTCGGCCGCGCACAGGCGTAACGGGACCGGTCGTCGAAGGGTTGGACAACGATGACGAACTGCTTGTCACCCAGGGACCGTGACCGTTCCTGGCGCGGCTAGCGGGGGCGGTAGGCGCCGGTGCGGGCCTTGACGGCCGTGTTGGCGAGGATGGTGCTGAGGGTCGATCGGATTCGGGTGGGCGTGGTGGGTTTGGCGATGAAGGTGGTTTCGCCGTAGAAGACGTAGCGGCCGTCGCCGGGGATGTCGTGGAGCTGGAAGTCGTCGCGGCCTTCGGTGTGGCGGTTGTCGACGCTGGCGTGGGCATAGACCCCGATGTGGGTGAGGGTGGTGGTGGGTTTCGCCAGGAAGGACTCGAGTTGCTCGCGCGGGGTGGGGTTCCAGCGGTCACGGACGTGGGAACGCGGCGCTGCGAGTTCTGCTGCGGTGACGCGGATTTCGCGACCTTTACCGGGGGCGACCCTGGGGAGGGTGGAGAGGACCGCTGGAGCGAGGGCTTCGGGGTCGAAGAGGTGGAGGGTGATGTCGCCGGGATCCTTCTCGTCGCCGGAAGCTTGGACCGCGAGGGAGGCGTAGGTATCGCGAGTACCGCCGTGGGCGCGAATCGTTTTGACGCCCTTGGACGCACCCGCGACTTCGACGCGAGCGTGCGGGGCGAGCAAGGCCGCCATCGCGCGGTCGAGGTCGCTGTCGAACTCGGCCATCAGGTTCTCGGCCGCCTTGCTGCGCAGACGCAGCACTTCGGCGTGCGTCTCGACATCGGTATGGCGGTGATGCAGCGGGTAAGGGAGGACGTCGCGGCCCGCGGCTTCCCAGAGGGTGCGGAAATCTAAAGCGGTGAGATGCCAGGTACGCACGGGAGATCCACTCTGTTCCATCAGGATTCGACTCAGTCGGCGCCGATGACGGGCGGGACCGTTGTGGGCGGATTGTCCAGACCGGTGAGGTCGTCACCGTGTTCCCCAGTGATGAGGTAGTCGGGAATTTCCCTGGTGGATTCGTCGTCCTTGCCACCGGCTTTGCCCGCGCCTGGACCCATCATGCCGGGCCGGTGATTTCGGGTCGACCGCCGCCGTTTTCGACGGCCTTCGGGACGGGGATCACCGGAACCCTGGCATCGGACTCGTAAATTACGGGGGCATAGACGGTTTGGAGAATACGAACCGCCTCGACGCGCGCGTTCTCCTGCGCCACATCGTCATTGCGCCAGCCGCGGCCGGTGAAGAGAGCCCCGACATTGTCGAGACCGCTGCGACTTTCGGGCTCGTGGGGGACCAGACGTTTGGTCGGCTCGAGTCCGGTGCGGAGTTCGTCCAGTTTGGTGCCGGTGAGCGCGGCCGCGGTACTGACCTTCTTACCCGTGAGGTCATATGCCGCAACGGTTTGCGCTGCCGCGTTCGCCGCGGAGCCTGCCCAGATATCGGGAGACATGCCGCGGGCGATCTGCTTGCGGAACTCGTCCAGGGAGGTGCTGTTGCGGACAGAGATCTCGTTCCAGGCGCCGATCAGGCCGTTGACGGCTTCGAGATCGATCTTGTCGACCTTGGCGCGCAGTTCCGCGACGGTACCCGGAAAGGCATCGTTCTTCGTCACCACCGTGGGGCGATAGTCGCCGTCGAAGCCGAGGTCGCCTGCCTTGCGCCGATTGCCGTCTCGCTGAGTGTTGTACTGGTCCTGGATATCAGCGATTTCGGAGCTGTCGAGTTCGCCGTCGTCACCGGAGAACGGGGACATGACGAAATCGCGGAGGTTGCCGAGAAGGTCGAGGCCACCGACGCTCTGCATGCCGGTCATTCAGCCCACCTGCCCGGTGGCGTAGTCGAGGGCGTTGGCGTTCTCGATGTCCTTGCCTGCGATGCGCTTGAAGGACAGGGAGAAGACCTCGCGCAACTGCTGTACAGCCTCGATGTCTTTCCTCACCACGGCATCGATCGAATTTTGGTCGCCAGTCGCCTGAAGGAGAAACTTCTTCTCGAGATCCTTGCCTATCTGGAAGTCACCGAAACCGGTGACGCTCTGGACTCGGCGGGTGACAACCAGGATCTCTTGCAGGTCGGCAAGGCGATCGTCACACGCTTTGAACATGTGGAAGGCCGCAGCTTCGTCGTTCAGATAGACCTCGCCCGATTTCGCCTGGGCGAGCAACGCGCTGTATGCGGTGTTTTCACTCATGAAGCCGCCCCGGTTCAGCTCGGAAAGATCGGAACGAGCACTTCGCCCACGCGCTCGAGATACGTGCACGGGTCATCGAGCCCCGTCTTCAGCGCCGAGTTGAAAATCTGCAACTGGACGACGCCCGGATTCGCCGGGAAGACCACGTCGCAACCGAGATCCTTCGACGCACCCGTGACCTTGAACTCGCGGCCTGTCCGGCCTGCGATGGTCACATCCCGGAAGTCGACATTGCCCGGCTTCTGCTCGAACTCGTCCACAGGCTTGTTCGTCGTGTAAACGGTGATCGAATAGTCGGGTCCACCCCACCCACAGATCTCCCACCCCGACTGCGCAACCCCCGCGACACCCTTCTCCTCCGTCGCCGGATCCACCCCCGCCTGCGTCAGCGCAGCGTCGGGGATCTCCGTGCAAGGGTTCCAGAGAACCGGCTTCGCGGTCGTCGTCGCTCCCGTCGACCGCGACGCCCCCGGGTCACCACCCCCCAGCCCGACAACCACCACACCGCGCACCACCCAC
>JACIXH010000275.1 GCA_014360565.1 Nocardia sp. | reverse complement strand
CCCCACCCCCACCTGGTTGCGGCGCGCCGCCAGTGCGGCGCGCACGGCACGATCGGGCGAGGAGAACACGGCCATCAGGCCGTCGCCCATCCGTTTGACCACCTGACCGCCACGCTCGGCGATCGGCGGTTCGATGGCCCTGGCGACCTTGCGCAACAGCTCCAAGGTGCGCTCGTCGCCGACCGACAGCGACCAACTCGAGAATCCGACCAGGTCGGTGAAGACGATGGTCACCTCCTCGGTGCCGCGTCCGCGACCGATCCGCTCCAACCCGGCCTGCCACACCTGCAGTGCGCCGAAACCGATCTCCCTGGCCGCAGTGGGGGCGCCGCCGACGATCTTGTCCGCCGCCCTCGCCACCGCACGCGCCCCGCCGGGGCCCGTCACCGACAGCGGATCGCCGAACGCGGGGTCACCGGGCAGCTGTTGACGGGCCTTGCGCAGCGCACCGATCACGTCGGCCCGCCGGTTGGCGGCCTGCAGCTTGGACGAGATCTGGACGCGCTTGCGGCCTGCGCGCGCACGGGTGTCGGATTCGGCGGATTCACTCACGATCGGCTCCAACGGGATGGACACGTCCGCGGCGGCGTCGCGCCGCGGATTCACCCCGCCAGAAGGCGTTTCACTCACGCCTCGAGACTAGCCGATCCACCGCACTCCCCCACTTCCCGAGACTTCATAGGCCACCTGTCGCCCGGCGCAACCGGAAGTCCCGGGAGCGTGACAGCACGAACCCCCGGCGTCCGGGCAGCGGACGCCGGGGGTTCGTATGGGCGCGGCCTCCCGACAAGGTCGCGGCCCTCGCGACCCGGGTCCTTGCGAGGGCGACCCGGGCAGGTTTTTGTCAGGCGTCGCGGCGGTTGACCAGTACGAGCGCCCCGGCGAACACGATCGCGGTGAAGGCGGCGAAGTAGATCAGGCTGCCCCACACGCCCCAGTGCCAGTTGCCCGCCACTTCCTCGACATTCAGGAAGCGATTCACGTTCTCGAAGGGCAGGAACGGCTTGACTGTGCGCCCGAAGCTGCCGAACGCGCCGAGCAGGCCCTCGAGCAGCAGCGGCCACAACACGATCAGCGAAATCGCGGCGGCGGACTGGCGCACCAGCACACCGACGCCGATCGCGAGCATCACGCACAGGAAGGCGTAGATCGGGATGCCGTAGATAGCGCGCCAATTGCCGTCGAGCACGAGGCCGGGAGCATCATCGCCCGCGATCAGTTTGGCCACCACGAACGCGATCAGCGCGAGCACACCGGTGAGCACGGCCGAGTAGACCCCGACCAGCACGGTCTTCGACAGCACCACCTTGGACCTGTTCGGGACCGCGAGGAAGCTGGAGCGGATAACGCCGAAACGGTATTCGCTGGTCACCGTCAGCGCCGCCATGATCATCAGCACCATCACGCCGAAGCTGGCGACGCCGGAGACCGCCACGGCCGGGGTGAGCATCGGCGGGCCCTCCCCCGCGTTGCCCGCCGTATCGGCATTGGTGACGAGCGCGATCAGCACGGCGAGGCCGATGCCGAGGGCCACCACGGCCGCCGAGCACCACCAGGGCGAACGGGTCGAGGTGAGTTTGATTCGTTCCGCTGCGAGCACGCCCATCAGAGCGCACCTCCCATCGCCTGGTCGAAGCTTTCACCGTGGTACTCCACGGCGCCGCCGGTCATCCGCATGAACGCTTCCTCGAGCGAGGCCTGCTGCGGCGCCAGCTCGTAGAGGGTGACGTTGTTCGTGCCCGCCACCTTGCCGACCTCGTCGGAGGTGACGCCCGCGACGATGAGCGCGGCGTCGCCTTCTTCCTTCACGGTCATGCCGTGCGAGGTGAGCAGGCTGCGCAGCTGATCCAGTTGCGGGCTGCGCACACGCACCGACTGCTCGGAGGCGCGGTCGATGAACTCCTTGGTGGAGCCGTCGAACATCAGCTGACCACGGCCGATGACGATGAGTTGCTCGGCGGTCTGGGCCATCTCCGAGAGCAGGTGGCTCGAGACGAGCACCGTGCGACCCTCGGCGGCCAGGCGCTGCATGAACCGGCGGATCCACAGGATGCCCTCCGGGTCGAGGCCGTTGACCGGCTCGTCGAACAGCAGCACCTTCGGATCACCGAGCAGCGCGCCCGCCAGGCCGAGACGCTGGGACATGCCGAGCGAGAAACCACCCGCGTTCTTGTTCGCCACCTCGGACAGACCGACGAGGCGCAGTACCTCTTCGACCCGGTCCTTGGCGATGTCGTTCGAGGCGGCCAGCCACTCCAGGTGAGCGCGCGCCGAACGGTTCGGATGCACCCACTTGGCATCGAGCAGCGCGCCGACCTGCGTCAGCGGGCGCTCCAGCTCCCCGTAGTGCTTGCCGTTGATGAGCGCGGTGCCCGAGGTGGGCTTGTCCAGCCCGAGGATCATCCGCATTGTTGTCGATTTACCAGCACCGTTGGGTCCGAGGAACCCCGTCACCAGTCCTGGTTGGACGGTGAACGTGAGGTCCTGCACCGCGACAGTCTGGCCGAATTGCTTCGTCAGGCCCTTCAGCTCGATCATGAGCCCTAGCTTGCCCGACGATCCCCGTTCTGCGCGTCGCCGAGAAGTAGCGAGTCGGGTCATCCTCGAGGATGACACCCGACCCTTAGACGGCTGGGGAAGATGCCTGAGCCCAGAAGCGCTTGGGGATTCGGCCCGCCTGTCTGGCCAGGTAGCCGGCCTGGACGGCGGCCGACATGGCCGATGCCATGAGTTCAGGTTCCTTCGCCCTGGTCACGGCGGTGGCGAGGAGGACTGCCGAGCAGCCGAGTTCCATGGCGAGGGCGGCGTCGCTGGCAGTGCCGATGCCCGCGTCGAGGATGACGGGGACACCGGCGGCGGCGACGATCATCTCGATGTTGTGGGGGTTGCCGATGCCCAAGCCGGTGCCGATCGGCGAGCCGAGCGGCATGACGGCGGCGCAGCCTGCCTCTTCGAGGCGGCGGGCGAGGATGGGGTCGTCGGTGGTGTACGGGAGGACGACGAAACCGTCGTCGACGAGCTTTTCGGCGGCGTCGAGGAGTTCGAACGGGTCCGGCAGCAGGGTGCGATCGTCGGCGACCACCTCGAGTTTGACCCAGTTGGTGTCGAGCGCCTCACGGGCCAGCTGAGCGGTGAGCACGGCTTCGGCGGCCGAACGACAGCCTGCGGTGTTGGGCAGCAGGGTGATGTCGAGCCGTTTGAGGAGGTCGAGGACACCGGTGCCGCCCGCGGCGTCGACCCGGCGCATCGCGACCGTGGTGAGCTCGGTGCCCGATGCGATCAGCGCCTGTTCGAGAACCGCGAGGTTTTCGGCGCCGCCGGTGCCCATGATCAGGCGCGAGCCGAACTCGCGGTCGGCGATCCGCAGCGGCTCAGCCACCCTGCACCGCCGTGAGCACCTCGATGGTCCAGCCGCGACCGACCGGTTCGTCCCAGCGGGATTTCGAGAAGACCGCGCCGTCCACCGCCAATGCCACACCCTGGCAGGGCAATTCGAGCTTTGCCAGCAGTTCGCGGACGGTGAGCGGCTCGGCGAACTCGTGGTCGACACCGTTGACGGTGACGCCGATCGGGATGGTCGAGGTCATCGAACTCCTCCTTGCGACAGAGTTGGCATCTGCGATGCCGGAAAACGTTGAGGTGAAGCAGCTTCGACGGCGGCCGGAGTGGCACCGTCGAGCAGCGCGGGTACGACCGACGCGGTCAGCGCGAGAGTGAGCATGCCGTTGCGGCCGTGCCCGGTGGCGGCGATGACCCGGTCGTCGAGGTGACCGAGCAGCGGGAGGTTGTCGGGAGTGCCGGGCCTGGAACCCGCATTCGCTTCGGCCAGTTCGTATTCGGCGATCCCGGGCAGGACGGTCTCGGCATCGGCGATCAGGTCGCGGACACCACCGACGGTGACGGTGGTGTCGAAGCCGGCCTCGTATTGTGTTGCACCGACCACGATTCCGTCTTCGCGTGGGACGAGGTAGACCTGCCTGCCGTGCACTCGGGCGCGGATCACCCTGGTCGGCGGCGGACCGACGCCGGGTCTGCGCCGCAGCCGCAGGATCTCGCCCTTCACCGGGCGTACCGGCAACCCCGGCCAGAGTTCGGCCGAACGGGCGCCCGCCGCGAGAACGATCCGGTCGTGCGGTAGATCGTCGAGGGCGACCACGGCTTCGGTGCGGATCTCGATGCCTGCGCAGGCTTGCCCGAGCGCTCGCAGCACGCGCCGGTTGTCGATGGCGGGTTCGGTTTTCGCGTGCAGACCCGCGCGCACGGTGCGGGCCAGCGCCGGTTCCAGCGCGCGCACGCCCGCGCGGTCGAGCACCCGCAGGTCGTGGCCGTAACCGGCCAGCCAATCCGAGACGGTGCGCAGGTCAGCGGCATCGGCGCCGTCGAGGGCGACGGTCAGCGTCTCATCGGCCACGAACATGGACTCGCCCGAGATCTCGCGCAGACTGTCCGCGAAGGCGGGCCACTGCGCGAGCGCGGCGGCTCCGAAGGCGAGGACGCGGTCTTCACCGGGCCAGCCTTCCGAGAGCGGCGCGAGCATTCCGCCTGCCACATAGGAGGCGCCGCGCGCGGGTTCGGGGTCGTAGACGGTGACCGTCCAACCCGCGTCGGCCGCTCGCCATGCGACAGCGAGCCCGACGGCGCCACCGCCGATGACCGCCAGCGTTCGCATCGCATTCCTACCTGTCTCGATCGGCGGCTGCTGCCGCGGGTTCTCGGGCCGACTCCGGCAATCTTGCTCCCCCGCCGCTCACGCCTTCGTCGCGACCTGAAGATCAGCCGGGTTCCGGGCGGCCGCGCACTGGATCCTCAGTGGCCGAAGCCGTCGTCCGGCGCAGGCGGCCCTCGCGTCTCCACGGTAGCGCGACTACCGTCGACACCGTGCAGCCCTCCCATCCGAACCGTCCCGTCCCGCCAAGGGAGCGCCTGTCGAGTGCGCTGCTGTATCTGTGCACCGATGCGCGCCGGGAGAAGGGCGACCTGGCCAGATTCGTCGATGCCGCGCTCGCCGGTGGCGTCGATATCGTGCAGCTGCGAGACAAGGGTTCGCCGGGTGAGGCCGAATTCGGCCCGCTGGAGGCGAAGGCCGAGCTGGGCGCGCTCGCCGAGATCAAAGCCGCCACGCGCAGGCACGGCGGACTACTCGCGGTGAACGACCGCGCCGATATCGCGCTGGCCGCCGGTGCGGATGTGCTGCACCTGGGCCAGGGTGATCTACCGCCCGCGTACGCGCGTCGCGTCGTCGGCCCCGATGTGGTGATCGGGCGCTCCACCCACAACCGCAACCAGGCAGGCCTGGCCGCGATCGACGGCCACCTCGACTACTTCTGCACCGGCCCGATCTGGACGACCCCGACCAAACCCGGCCGCCAGGCCGCGGGTGTCGACTTCCTGCGCTCGACGGCCGAATCCCATCCCACGCTGCCCTGGTTCGCCATCGGCGGGGTCGACGCGCAGCGATTGCCGGAGGTGCTGGCCGCCGGCGCCCGCCGCGTGGTCGTCGTCCGGGCGATCACCGAAGCCGCCGACCCCGAGGCCGCCGCACGCGAACTCAAGCAAGCACTGCTCGAAGCGGGCTGAGCTGGCCACACCCAGCCCCGCACGCAGCGGCTGCGCAGTCGGCGATCTTCGGCTGCCACCAGCTGGGATAGCTTCGCGCAATGGCAACCCCGTGACCTCGACCTGATGTAATCGCAGGTCAGGCGAGGATGTCGGCTCGGGTGAGAACGGGCCCGTCCAGAGCCTCGGCATCGAGCACCACTTCGATGCCCGGCCCGTCTGCCCTCGTGTGCACCCAGAAAAAGCCCCGGTCAGGCAGTTCGACTGTGCGGGGAAGCGCGGTGGCGAGATCGTCGTGGCCTGCCTCGAGGCGCACCCGCAAGGGCACCGCGCGCAGTTCGGTCCACGCGGTCGCGAAGCCAGGGTGCAGCGGCAGGTTGGCGACCTCGGCTTCGGGGACCCAGGCCAGTTCGGCGCTTTCCCGGTTGGCGACCGTCGGCAGCGGTTTGTCGGCGTCGGCGACGACAGTGATGTAGGTCCAGCCGCTCGGGGCGGTCATGGTCAAGCGTTCGGTGCGAACCCGGAGGTCACCGGCGGTGATGCCCGCTTCCTCCTCCGCCTCCCTGACCGCGGCGTGCTCGGGCGACTCGTGCGAATCCCGCGCGCCGCCGGGCAGGGCCCAGGTGCCGCCCTGATGACTCCACGGCGCCCGGTGCTGCAACAACACCGCCGACCCGCCGCCGGGCAACGGCGCGCGAAGCAGCAACCCCGCCGCACCGAATTTTCCCCAGTGCTTGATCCCGTCGGGGCTCTTGTACCAACCGTCTCCGTCGCCGCGCATCCCATACTCTTTCCTGCGAGCAGCCGAACAGCAACCGCTTCGGGGGTGTGTGAGGGGCTGCGCTACCCGTGAGCCCACAATAAACTCCGCACAGGTAGGTCTGCACGAACAGCGCCGGGAGGTGAACGATGGTCGAGCCGGGGAATCGCAATGCCTCGACGGAGGTGGCGGCCGTCCGTCTGCCTCCGTCGCCGCAGGCCGCGGCGGGTGCCAGGCACTCCGAGAAGGCCGCGGCGGCGCCGGTAACACCGCGCTGGGCGCCGTTGCGCCGACCGGCCGCGCCCGTCGACCGCCCACCTCCACCCGACGTCAGAGCGTTGCGCGCGCAGTTCCAGCCCGCCCGATTGCGCAGTTTCGCGCACTCGTCGCCGGGTCGGCTCGTTGCCGCCGGACTTGTCCTGATGGTGCTGTGTGTGACCGCGGGCGCGGTGACTTCGACGACCGTGAGTGAGCGCCAGCAAGCTCTGGGCGTGCTGCTCGACGACACCGAACCCGACGCGCATTCGGCCAATCACCTCTACACCTCGCTCTCGATCGCCGACGCCGCCGCGGGGACCGCGTTCATCGCCGGCGGACTCGAGCCCCAAGCAGTACGCGATCGCTATACCCAGGCCATCGGCGAGGCCGCGGCCGAGCTGGTGACCCAGGCCGGACACATCTCCGAGGACGAGGCAGCCGACCCGTCGGGCGCCGACCGCCGTCTGCGCACCGGCATCGCGACCGGACTGCCCGTCTACAGCGGGCTGATCGAGACCGCGCGGGTGAACAATCGCAACGGCTACCCCGTCGGCGCGGCGTATCTGAGCGAGGCTTCGCATCAGATGCAGACCGGACTGCTGCCGATGGCCGAGGAGCTCGAAGACCATCGGTTCGACGCGGTGACCGCCGCCCAGCACCGGCACGTGCAACCGCCGTGGACGGCGATCGTGCTGCTGGTGGTGACGCTCGGGGCGCTGATCTGGGTGCAGGTCGAGCTGGCGCGGCGCTCGCGCCGGTTCTTCAACATGGGCCTGTTGGTCGGCACCGGCGCGCTGGCGCTGACGCTGCTGTGGACGGTGGCCGCGGGCTCGGTCTCCGCGGTGGCGATGATCCGCTGCCGGGACGAGGGCGCGGTGCCGTCGGCGCGGTTGGCCGAGAGCCGAATCCTGGTGCAGCAGGCCAGGTCGGCCGAGATGGTGAAACTGGTCCGCCGCGACGCGACCGGCGACTACGACCGCACCTTCGACACCAACGCCGCACGGCTCACCGAGCTGCTCGCCGGGTATCCCGACGACGCGCCCGCTCGCGAGGAA
>JACIXH010000274.1 GCA_014360565.1 Nocardia sp. | reverse complement strand
GCATTCTCGCCGATCTGGGTACCGCCGCACCGCCGCGCCGTGGTCACTGGACGGCCAGACCACCCTGGTTGCGCCGCTTCGGTGGGCAATCGCCGAGGTGAGCCCGGGTCAGAGAACCACGACGTGGTCTTCGGCGACGCGCCCGCCGAGGCGAACCCAGCCGTCAGAGTCCCACTCGGTGTAGAGCTGGGAGCCCTGCCCCTGGGTGATGATCAATCCCTGCCGCAGTTGTGCGGTGAGCGCCACCGCGGCGGCCCCGGTCGCCGCGTCCTCGGCGATGCCCATCGCGGGAGCGAACATCCTAGACCGCAACGCGCCGCGTGCCTCGTCGGTCCAGGCCCAGAAGTAGTGCTGGCCCTCGGTGAAGTCGACGGGCGAGAGCGCGGCCAGTTCCTGTGCCGAATCCAGCTGCTGGAAGGCGAATTTCGGGGCCCATTCGGCGCGCGCGGTGATCCAGGTCAGGCCGTCGGACAGCGTCACGGCTACCGCCCCCGCGGGCACCCGCAGGGTGTGCACCGGTGTGCGTTGCACACCCAGCCACCACGCCGTCCCGACGGTGGGATGCCCGGCGAAGGGCAACTCCACGGCGGGTGTGTAGATGCGGACATCGGCGACGCCGTCGACAGGATCGGACACCACCGTGGTCTCGCTGAACCCCAGCCGGGCGGCCAGCTCCTGCTTGTCGAGGGCGACCACATCGCCCGCGCGGGCGATGCCGAGCGCATTGCCGAGATTTCCGGCCGGATCGGTGAACACTCGGACGACCTCGACCTGGATGTCCGGGGCATCGGGCACATCATGTGCGTTCATGATCGCGAGCCTACCGGCCGCCGCGCGGTGCCCACCGAACCGCGAGTGTGGGCGAATGCACGCTCGAGACGGCAGCGGCCCCGATCCGGAATCGGGATCGGGGCCGCATAATGCCTGGTCGGCAGGGGGTGAAATCAGACGGCGGCCGAAGCCAGCGCTTCGGTGGAGGCCACCGCCTGGCCGACGCCTGCGACGATCGCCGCAGCACGCAGCGACTCGAAGATCACCTCGCGCGAGACGCCCGCCTCGCGCAGCGTCTTCTCGTGCGCCTCGAGGCAGTGCGCGCAGCCGTTGATCGAGGAGACCGCGAACGACCACAGCTCGAAATCGGCCTTGTCGACGCCCGGGTTGCCGATGATGTTCATCCGCAGCCCGGCGCGCAGGTCGTCGTAACGGCCGTCGAGGAACGCCTTGCCGCGGTAGAACACGTTGTTCATGCCCATGATCGATGCGGCACCCAGCGCGGCGTCGTAGGCCTCGGCGGACAGCACATCGGCGGCTTCTTCGGCGACCTCGCGCAGCGTGGTGGCCGAACGCGTCGCGGCGGCCGACGCCAGCAGGGTGCCCCACAGTTGCTGCTCGTTGAGCACCGTGGTGCGTGCCAGCGAGGACAGATTGAGCTTGAGGTCCTTGGCGTACTCGGGAAGAGAGTTCTTCAGGTTCTCGATGCTCATGACAGTGGGGCTCCTCTGGGGTGTTTCAGTGGGGAAGGGGTGAATCAGACGCTGGCCGAAAGGAGTTCGCCCGCGTCGATGGTCGGGTCGCCCTTCTTCCAGTTGCAGGCGCACAGTTCGTCGGACTGCAGGGCGTCGAGCACGCGCAGTACCTCGTCGACATTGCGACCGACCGAACCTGCGGTCACCGAGACGAACTGCACCTCGTTGTTCGGGTCGACGATGAAGGTGGCGCGATCGGCGACCCCGTCGGCGTTGAGAACGCCGGTGGCGGTGGCCAGTTCACGCTTGAGGTCCGACAGCATCGGGAAGGGCAGGGTCTTGAGATCCTCGTGCTGGGCGCGCCACTGGAAGTGCACGAACTCGTTGTCCACCGAGGCGCCGAGCACCTGGGTGTCGCGATCGGCGAACTCGTCGTTCAGCTTGCCGAACGCGGCGATCTCGGTCGGGCACACAAAGGTGAAGTCCTTGGGCCAGAAGAACACGATGCGCCACTTGCCCGCGTGGTCGTCGCTGGTGATCTGGGTGAAGTAATCGTCGGGCTGCTGTGCGTCGACCTTGGAGAGATCGCCTCCGATGACGGCCTTGAGGTTGTATGCCGGGAACTGGTCGCCGATGGTCAGCAGAGCCATGCTTCGTCTCCTCATTGATGGTGTGGTGGTGTCAGCCTACTGAAAGGTAAAGCCGATTGCTGCACGTACACTGATAGGTGTGAGTGATCAGACTTATCAGCCAACCCTGTCGCAGCTGCGTGCGTTCGTCGCCGTCGCCGAATACCGGCATTTCGGCACCGCCGCAGCGCGTTTGACTGTGAGTCAACCCACGTTATCGCAGGCACTGGCATCACTGGAAAACGGACTCGGGCTCCAGTTGATCGAGCGCAGTACCCGCCGCGTGCTGGTGACCGCCGCGGGGATGCGGCTGCTGCCACAGGCCATGGCGACGCTGGAAGCCGCCGACCGTTTCGTCGCCTCGGCGACCGGCGACACCCTCGGTGGCACGCTGCGGCTGGGCATCATTCCGACGGTCGCGCCGTATGTGCTGCCCGAGCTGCTGCCCGAATTGAGCCGCAAGCTGCCCGGAGTGGTGCCGCAGGTGGTGGAGGACCAGACCGCCCGGCTGCTCGACAGCCTGCGCACCGGTGTCCTGGACGTGGCGGTGCTCGCGCTGCCGAGTGATGCGCCCGGTCTGGTCGAAATCCCGCTCTACAGTGAGGAATTCGTGCTGGTCACCCCGCGCGGGCACGAGCTGGCCGGCCGCACCGACCTGGCCGCACCGGCCCTCGCCGACCTGCCGCTGCTGCTGCTCGACGAAGGACACTGCCTGCGCGATCAGACCCTCGACCTGTGCCGCTCGGCCGACATCCACCCCGGCTCGGTCGGCGATACCCGCGCGGCCTCGCTGACCACGGTCGTGCAGTGTGTGGCGGGTGGACTCGGGGTCACGCTCATCCCGGAGATGGCGGTGCCGTCGGAGACCGCGCGTGGCACCCTCGATACGGCGCGTTTCGCCGCGCCCGCTCCCGGTCGCACGATCGGGCTGGCCTTCCGGGCGTCGTCGGCCCGCGCCGCCGATTACGAGTACCTGGCGGCGGTGATTCGCTCCAAGCGCCCGTTCTGACAAGGGGGAGGCGTCGTTGGGTGTGTCGGCGGGCTCGGCCGTCGGCGCCGACAGGGACCGTGGCCTGTGTGCTCGCGCAGCTCGCCTGCTATTTTGAACGTCGTTCAATTCTGCTGTGAAGGATGTCTGCCGTGCCCGAAGTCGAGAACTCCCCGAAGCGGGCAGCCGGATTCACCGCCAGGGACATGGCGCAGATCGCGGTGTTCGCGGCTCTGATCGCCGCGCTCGGCCTGCCCGGCGCGATCACCGTCGGGTTCAGCGGGGTGCCGATCACGCTGCAAACCCTCGGGGTGATCCTCACCGGCGCGATCCTGGGCGCGCGCAAGGGCACGGCCGCGGTGGCGGTGTTCATCGCGCTGACGATGATCGGTCTGCCGCTGCTGTCCGGCGGGCGCACCGGGCTCACCGCACTGGCTTCGCCGACGGCCGGGTACCTGATCGGCTGGATTCCGGCAACGCTGGTCATCGGGCTGCTGACCGCGATGATCGTGCCGAAGTATCCGATCGTGTTCGGTCTGCTGATCAATGCACTGGGCGGCATCGTGGTCATCTACCTGTTCGGCACCGCCGGACTGCTGGTGCGCACCGATCTCAGCCCGTGGGCGGCCCTGTCGACCAATTTCGCGTTCGTGCCGGGTGATCTGGCCAAGGTCGTGATCGCGACGGTCGTCGCGAAGGGTGTCCATCGCGCCTACCCCGGGCTGATCCGTGCCTGATCGCCGGGCATCGTGAGCGAGATCGTCGTCCGGGCGGTCGGGCACCGTTTCGGTGACCGGACCGTGCTGCGCGATATCGATCTGCGGATCACCGAACGCCGGGTGGGGTTCATCGGCGCCAACGGATCGGGCAAATCGACGCTGGCCCGCATGCTCAACGGATTGCTGAAGCCGTCCACCGGCACGGTCACCGTCGACGGGCTCGACGTCGCCCGCAAGGGTGCCCAGGTACGGCGCAAGGTGGGCTTCGTGTTCACCGACCCCGACACCCAGATCGTGATGCCGACGGTCGCCGAAGATCTCGCGTTCTCGCTGCGCCGCAGCGGCCTGAGCAAGGCCGACATCGCCGCTCGCGTACAGCGGATGCTCGACCGCTTCGGCCTGTCGGCCCACACCGACCATCCGGCGCATCTGCTCTCCGGCGGGCAGAAACAGCTGCTGGCGATCGGTTCGGCGCTGATCCGCGAGCCCGAGGTGATCGTCGCCGACGAGCCGACCACACTGCTCGACCTGCGCAACGCGCGGACGGTCTCGCACGCGCTGAACTCCCTCGATCAGCAGGTGATCGTGGTGACCCATCAGCTCGGATTGCTCGACGGATTCGATCGCGTGGTGGTGCTGGACAACGGCGCCGTGGTGTTCGACGGCACGCCGGTGGCGGCGATCGACGCCTATCGGCACCTGATCGAATGATCGGCCTGTACTGCCCCGGCGACTCGCTGGTGCACCGGATGCCCGCGGGCGTGAAGCTGGTGCTGTTGCTGGTCTCGATCCTCGCGATGACGGTGCTGGTCCGAGGTCCGTTCGGTGTGCTCGGTGCGGTGGCGCTGGTGGCCTGCTTGTTCGCGCTCGCCCGCGTCTCCTGGCGGGTGGCCTTCGCCCAGGTGCGTCCGGTGCTCTGGATGACCGCGATCATCGGGGCGTTCCAGCTGCTCACCACCTCGCCGACGCGGGCCGTGGTGGTGTGCGGGGTGTTGCTGGTGTCGGTGGCTCTGGCGGCACTGGTCACGGTGACCACGCGGGTGACCGCCATGCTCGACGCGCTCACCCGCGCGCTCGGCCCGCTGCGTCGCCTCGGTGTGAACCCGGAGCGAGTGAGTCTGCTGCTCGCGCTGGCGCTTCGGTGCGTTCCGTTGCTGGCCCAGATCGTCCACGAGGTCGGCGAGGCGCGGCGAGCGCGCGGAGTGTCCTGGTCGGCGACCGCACTGGTCACGCCTGTGCTGGTGCGCGCGTTACGGACGGCCGACGCGATGGGTGAAGCCCTCGCCGCACGTGGCGTCGACGACGACTGAAGTGGACCGCACGCGAGCAGGGTGCCGGCCACCTTCCGCGTGTTGGACGGACGCACGGCTTGCCATTCCTAGACGACCGGTCGTATAGTTCTTCGCATGGCACGACCACGGCGCAGCGACGACACCCGAGCGCTCCTCATCGAGGAGGGTGCGGCCGATCTGCTGTCGAACGGCTATCACGGCACCGGTATCAAGCAGGTGCTCGACAAAGTCGGGGTGCCGAAAGGCTCGTTCTACAACTACTTCGACAGCAAAGAGACCTTCGCTCGCGCGGTGATCGAGCATCACTCAGTGTGCGTGCAGCGCAACCTCGCCGACGCCTTCGGTTCCACCACCGACTCGCTCGGCGGCGTGCGCGTGTTCTTCGCGCGCCAGACCGCCGAGTTCGTGCGCGCCGAGTTCACCGGAGGTTGCCTACTGGCCAATCTCGCGGCCGAGCTCGAGGGGAGCGACGTGCTGCGGGAGGAACTGATGAGTGCCTGGACGGCCTGGCGCGACAGCATCGCCTCCGCGTTGCGTGCCGCGCAGGCCGAGGGTTCGGTGCGCGCCGATATCGACGCGGTCGACCTGGCCGACCTGCTCCTCGAGTCGTGGGAGGGCGCCGTGATCCGGATGAAGCTGCAGCGCACCGTCGACCCGCTGCACAAGTGCCTGAAACGTCTGCTGGACGACTACTTCCGACCCTGATCAGGGTTGGGCTGACCGGCTGGTTGCCGCTTGTCCATTCCAAGACGACCGGTCGTATCGAATGAAAGGGAAGACGCCATGTCCACCACCAAGACGGCCATCGTGACCGGATCCTCGAGTGGGATCGGGCGCGAAATCGCCCGCGCCTTCCTGCTGCGCGGCGACAACGTCGTGCTCAACGGGCGTGATGCCGGCAAGCTCGCGGCCGTGGCCGAGCAGTTGGGCGCACCGGAGCGCACGGCGGTCGTCGTCGGCGATATCGGCACGCCCGCAACAGGTTCGGCTCTGGTAGCGGCGGCGGTCGAACGATTCGGCGGGGTCGATGTGCTGGTCAACAGCGCCGGTACGTTCGCGGCCAAGCCGTTCACCGAGGTGACCCCCGACGAGCTGACCGGCTATCTCGACGGCAACCTGAAGGGCACCTATTTCACCACGCAGGCGGTGGTTCGCCGGCTCCGTGAGCAGGGTACGGGCGGTAGCATCGTCAACATCGGCGCCGTGCTCGTCACCCACGCGATCGCCGCGATCGCGGCCTCCGCGCCGTTGGCCACCAAGGGCGCCATTCACGCGCTCACCACGAGTCTGGCAGCCGAATTGGCGACCGAGGGCATCCGCGTCAACGCCGTCGCTCCCGGCTTCGTCCGTACGCCACTGCTCGAAGGCGGCGACGAAGCCGTGTTCGCCGGCTTCGCCCTGCTCGGGCGCATGGCCGACGTCACCGAGACCGCCGCGGCTGTGCTGTATCTCGCCGACGCCGGATTCGTCACCGGCCACATCCTGCCCGTCGACGGCGGGTTCATTTCCGGCCGCGCGGCCTGAAAAGGCGAAAACGACGCCTACACAACGGATTCGGGTGCGCAGCGCCCCGGTCTCCGGTCATCCTGTGAGAGCTGCACCCATCGAAAGGACATGCTCATGCCGTACGTGAACATCAAGGTCACCGATGAAGGGGTCACCACCGAGCAGAAGGCGCAGCTCATCAAGGGCGTCACCGATCTGCTCTTCGATGTACTCGGGAAGGACCCGAATCTCACCTTCGTGGTGATCGACGAAGTGCCGCTGACGGATTGGGGTGTGGGCGGGCTCAACGTCGCCGAGTACCGGGCGCAGCGCGCGGCCGAGGGCTGAACAGGCGCGAGCTGAGATGATCGGTGAGCCGGGATGTTTGCCCGGCCCACCGACTCAGGCGGGACCGCCGAAGGGCACCGAGGCATCGAGGGCGAACCAGCCCATCGGGATCCGCCTGCCCCTGGTCGAGAAATAGCTCGGACCCAGCCACAGATCCGGTTCGACCTCGCGCAGCTCGTCGTAGATCCGCCGGGCGGGTCTACGGGATCCGACGCGCGGGTCGTCGTAGTCGAAGAGCACTGCCGGACGTCCGTCGATCACAGAATCGCCCACCGTGGCAATGAAATTCAACGCACGCATGCCGCCTAGGAGGCGGAAGACATTGTGGCCCACCGCCACGTCGTCCACGTGACGAAACGATTTGGCCACCCAGAAGTACGACGGCCGAGCCATCGCCGTCCCCAGTAGTCGTTCGCCCGACCCCGGGAACGAACGCATCGTCACGTCGCCGTCGAGCCGGGCGAAGTCGGCAGCCGTCACGTCGGGCGCTGCGGCGAACAGCCCGCCGAATGCGGTGCTGCCCGCCGCGGACAGCGCGTCGAGACGGGGTCGTGCGTCGGACGGGCGGCGGACCGGCATCAGACCGTGCGCGGACAACGGTGTCGGCTTCATGGGCGACTCGATTCTGTCGGAACTCGTCCCCGCATGGTGCCAAGTGGTGGCGCGCGCCGCTGCTGTTTTCACCGGAGCGGACAACGGCGGGCCGGGACGCGCACTG
>JACIXH010000273.1 GCA_014360565.1 Nocardia sp. | reverse complement strand
TGATCGAGCGTCCCACCGTCGACCCGCGCGACCGCGAGCTGGTGATCCTGCGGGTCGCCTGGCGCAGCGAGTCGGAATACGAATGGACACAGCACGTTCGGATAGCCACCTCGCTCGGCCTCACCGCGGCGCAGATCGAGGCGGTGTGCGAGGGAGGGCGGGCGCCGGTGTGGTCGCCGGTGCAGCGCGCACTGCTGGCCATGACCGACCAACTGCTGGATCGATATCGCGTCGACGACGACACCTGGGCGAAGCTCCGGCTCCATTTCGACAATCGGCAGCTGATCGAGCTGTTGTTCGTCGCCGGCTCCTACCTGTGCCTGGCGATGGTGTTCAACAGCGTTGCCCTGCAACCGGATCCCGAACAGGAGGAACGATCATGAGCAAAGTCGTCCACGAACCGGCCCCGCCCCATCGATGGCCGAGACCGCCCGAAGGCACCTGGACCCAGCACTATCCCGAGCTCGGCACGTCGATGATGTCGTTCGAGGATTCGGTGTCGCCCGAATTCTTCGAACTCGAGCGCGAGGCCATTTTCAAGCGAGCATGGCTCAATGTCGGCCGGGTGGAGCAAGTACCGAAGACCGGGAGCTATTTCACCAAGGAACTCGATGTGGCGCGTGCGTCGATCATCGTGGTGCGTGATCGCGACGGTACCGTCAACGCCTTCCACAATGTGTGTCGCCATCGCGGTAACAAGCTCGTCTGGAACGAGTTTCCGCGTGCGGAGACGTCGGGAATATGCCGTCAGTTCACCTGCAAATATCACGGTTGGCGCTACGGTCTCGACGGCGCACTGAGCTTCGTCCAGCAGGAGCCCGAGTTCTTCGACCTCGACACGACCGAACTGGGCCTGAGCCCGGTGCACTGCGAGGTGTGGGCCGGATTCATCTTCGTCAATCTCGATGCGACACCGCGCCAGACACTGCGGGAATTCCTCGGCCCGATGATCACCGATCTGGACGGCTACCCGTTCGACAAGATGACCGAATGGTACGAATTCAGCGCCGACAACCAGAGCAACTGGAAGTTGTTCGCCGACGCGTTCCAGGAGTACTACCACGTCCCGGGGCTGCATTCGCAGCAGGTTCCCAGCGCGGTGCGCACCCCCGGTAAAGGTTTCGAGTGCGCGCATTTCCAGGTCGACGGCCCGCATCGGATGGTCTCCACCGGCGGTGCGCGACGCTGGACGATGCCGCCGGAGTTCATGTATCCGATCGAACGCGCGACCCGCAGCGGCCTCGTCGGCCCGTGGGAGTCGCCGGAGCTGGGCGAGCTGCCCAAGGGCGTGAATCCCGGGCGGATCGAGCCGTGGGGTATCGACAACTTCCAGATCTTCCCCAACATCGAGATTCTGATCTATCACGGCTGGTACCTGCTCTACCGCTATTGGCCGACCTCCTACAACACCCATCGGTTCGAGGCGATGCTGTGCTTCCAGCCTGCCCGCACCGTCCGCGAACGGGTCGAACACGAGGTCGCCTCGGTGGTGTTCAAAGAGTTTGCGCTCCAGGACGCCGGCATGCTCACCGGGACCCAGACCGCGCTGGAATCGGCCTACCGCACTGCCGGTCTGACCGAGTTCCCGGTCAATGATCAGGAAATCCTGGTGCGGCATTTCCACAAGGCCGTCGCCGACTGGGTCGATGTGTACCGCCACGATCTCGCCGGGGCCGAGGCGCGATGACCCCGACCATGCTGCCGCCCGCGTTCGCCGACCTCGAACGGTTCGCGCCCGACTGGTGTCTGAAGACCGAATCCGAACGCTACACCCGCCGCCTGGCCGGCTCCATGCAGGAATTGATCGCGTTCTACGACGCGTGCTTTCCGCGCATCGAAGACGCGCTGGCGTACTGCGACAAGTTTCCGCTCGAGGAATTGCCCGAGGACGCGATACACCTGCTGCACCTGGTGTATTCGCTGGTCATGGTCGCGATGGCCGTCGAGATATTCCAGCAACCCAAGCCCGTCGACAGCGCCGATGCCGAATTGGCGCGCGTCGTCGCGCCATGGCCGTAGGACACGAAGGAACTCCATCATGACGATTACCATCGAGAAACTCGGCCGGGCCGTCGGAGCCGAGGTCATCGGCGTCCGGCGCGAGCAATTGCTGACCGATGACAGCGTTGCCGCGACCGTGATGACAGCCCTCGAGCAGAACGGGGTGCTGGTCTTTCGCGATCTGCATCTGGACCCCGAAACCCAGGTGGCGTTCTGCCGCACGCTGGGGCAGGTGGATACCTCGCCCGGACATCATCCGGTGGAGGGCATCTATCGGGTCAGCCTCGACACCGCCAAGAACTCCTCGGCGAGCTATCTGCGCGCGACCTTCGACTGGCATATCGACGGCTGCACGCCCGAAGACGACGCGTACCCGCAGATGGCAACCGTGCTCACTGCCAAGGCCGTCGCGGCCAGCGGCGGCGAGACCGAATTCGCCAGCACCTACAAGGCTTTCGACGACCTGACCGAGGCCGAACAGACATCGCTGCGGTCATTGCGGGTGGTGCATTCGCTCGAGGCGTCGCAGCGCGGCGTGAACGCGGACCCGACACCCGAGCAACTGATGGCGTGGCGGCGACGGCCGATCAAAGAACATCCGCTGATCTGGACGCACAAATCGGGGCGTCGATCACTCGTCCTGGGCGCATCGACCGATCACGTTGTCGGAATGCCCGCCGACGAGAGCCGGGCGCTGCTCGACGGGCTCCTGCGCCGCTGCACCGCACCCGATCGTGTCTACCGGCACAGCTGGGCGGTCGGGGACACGGTCATCTGGGACAACCGCGGCGTCATCCATCGCGCCGCGCCGTATCCGGCCGGTTCCCCGCGAGAGATGTTGCGCACCACCGTGCTCGGTGAAGAACCGATCGAATAGCCCACCATTACCGCCTTTTCAGGAGTACATCATGGCTCGTTGGCCCAAACCCGCAGAGGGTAGCTGGACCCAGCACTACCCCGAACTCGGCACCGCACCGATGTCGTATGAGGACTCGATCTCGCCGGAGTTCTTCGAACTCGAGCGCGACGCGATCTTCAAACGCGCCTGGCTCCATGTCGGTCGCATCGAACAACTGCCCCGCACCGGCAGTTATTTCACCAAGGAGATCCACGCCGCGCACTCCTCGGTCATCCTGGTGCGCGATCGCGACGGCAGCGTGAACGCCTTTCACAATATTTGCAGGCATCGCGGAAACAAGCTGGTGTGGAACGAGTTTCCCCGCGAGGAGACCTCCGGTACGTGTCGCCAGTTCACCTGCAAGTACCACGGCTGGCGCTACGGTCTCGACGGCTCACTGAGCTTCGTGCAGCAGGAAGGCGAGTTCTTCGACCTGGACAAGGACAACCTCGGGCTCGCGCGTGTGCACTGTGAAGTCTGGTCGGGATTCATCTTCGTCAATCTGGCCGCGCAACCACGTCAGACGCTGCGAGAGTTCCTCGGTCCGATGGTGACGGGTCTCGAGGGGTACCCGTTCGACCAACTCACAGAACGCTATTCCTACCGGGCCGAAGTGGGCGCCAACTGGAAGCTCTACCTGGACGCTTTCCAGGAGTTCTACCACGCACCGATCCTGCACGGAAAGCAGACGCCGGACAATTTCTCGATCGCCGCGCAGCAGGCCGGTTTCGAAGCACCGCACTACCAGCTCGACGGACCGCACCGGCTGGTCAGCACCTCCGGGGTGGTGACCTGGGAGCTCGACGCATCGATGCGTAAACCGATGGAGGACATCACCCGCAGTGGTTTGTTCGGCCCATGGAACGTCCCGGATCTGGGCCCGATGCCGGCCGGGCTCAATCCGGCGGGCTGCAACCCATGGGGACTGGATTCGTTCCAGCTGTGGCCGAATTTCACCATTCTCATCTGGTCCGGCGGCTGGTATCTCACCTACCAGTACTGGCCGACCTCACACAACACCCACATTTTCGAGGGCAACCTGTATTTCACGCCCGCGCGCACGCCCCGTGATCGCGTCGCCAACGAGATGGCCGCGGTCACCTTCAAAGAGTATGGGCTGCAGGATTCTTCGACGCTGGAGGCGACCCAGCTGATGCTCGAATCCCGCGCGGTCACCACTTTCCAGCTCAACGATCAGGAGATCCTGCTGCGGCACCTGCACAAGGTCGCCGCGGACTGGGTCGGCGATTATCAGCGCGAACGTACGGAGGCCCAGCGATGAGCACACCACTGCTGCCGATCGAATTCGCCGATCTCGAGCAATTCGCCCAGAAATGGTGTCTGCCCACGGAAACCGAACGCTACGACCGGCGCCTCGAGTCCACGATGCCGGACATGCAGCGGTTCTACGACGCGATCGCCGCGCGGGCCGAGGACGCGCTCATCTACTGCGACAAATTCTCGATCGAGGAGATGCCCGAAGACGCGAAACACCTGATGTACCTGCTCTATTCGATGATCCAGGTGTCCTTCCCCGTCGAAGTGTGGCGACAGCCCCGTATCCCCGACACCGGGTCCGCGTCGTTGACCTGTGTGATCGAGCCGAGCCTATGAGCGGCAAGGTCGTGCTGCGGGCCGCGGCCTGGGTCGAGGTGGAGACCGGGCAGCGGCACACGCCTGCGGTGATCGTGGTGGACGGCAACCGGATCACCGTTATCAACCCGGCCGAGGTGCCCGCCGACGCCCACGTCATCGAGCTGGGTGCGCTCACGCTGCTGCCCGGATTGATGGATATGGAGGTCAACCTGCTCATCGGCGGGCCCGATACCCCCTCGGGTTTGCCGAATCCGATGCACGGCGTGCAGGACGACCCGGTCTACCGAACACTGCGCGCCTCGGTGAACGCCCGCGTCACCCTGCACGCCGGCTTCACCACCGTCCGCAATCTCGGGCTGATGGTGAAGACCGGCGGCTATCTGCTCGACGTGGACCTGCACCGTGCGATCGAGCAGGGCTGGCTCGAGGGCCCGCGCATCGTCGCGGCCGGACATGCCATCACGCCGACCGGAGGTCATCTCGATCCCACGATGTTTCAGCGGCTCGCCCCGCACATCATGCCGATCACCGTGGAGGAAGGCCGCGCCAACGGCGTGCCGCAGGTGCGCGAATCCGTGCGCTATCAGATCAAATACGGCGCCGAGGTCATCAAGATCTCGGCATCGGGCGGGGTGATGTCGCACGGAACCGTCGCAGGCGCGCAGCAGTACTCCGACGAGGAGCTGACCGCGATCGTCGACGAAGCGCACCGGGCCGGGGTGCACGTGGCCGCGCACGCCCACGGCGACGCGGGAATCCGCGCCTGCCTGCGCGCCGGAGTCGACTGCATCGAGCACGGTTCCCTCGCCGAGGACGACACGATCGCGTTGATGGTCGAGCAGGGCACCTATCTGGTGCCGACCAGCTATCTGTCGGAGGGACTCGACGTCTCCAAAGCCGCACCCGCACTGCAGAAGAAGGCGGCCGAGGTGTTCCCCCGGGCGCGGGAGACGCTGCGCAAGGCGATCCGCGCCGGTGTCAAGATCGCCTGTGGCACCGACGCGCCCGCGGTGCCGCACGGCCACAACGCCAAAGAACTGTGGGCGCTGGTCGACCGCGGGATGACGCCCGCGCAGGCGCTGCGCGCGGCGACGATCACCAGCGCCGAACTGATCGGCGTCGACGACCGCGGGCGCCTGGCGCCCGGGCTGCTGGCCGACATCATCGCCGTAGCCGGCGACCCCACCGTCGATATCACCACTCTCGACGATGTGCGGTTCGTGATGAAGGACGGCCGCGTCCACAAGAAACCGTAACCGCCGAAACCCGTTCGCCCGCAGGCCGAATGCGCGAATCAGATCCGAGGTAGCAATGTCGCCACGTCATCAGCTCTATATCGGCGGGCACTGGGTCGACCCCACCACCAGCGCGACGATCGAGGTGATCTCGCCGCACACCGAGCAGGTCATCGCGCGGGTCGCCGATCCGTCGACCGCGGATGTCGATCGTGCGGTAGCGGCCGCGCGCAGCGCCTTCGACACGGGGCCCTGGCCGCGCACGGACCCCCAGGCGCGCGTGGCGATCATCCGCGAGCTGGCTCGCTGTTACCGCGCACGAGAAGACGAACTCGCACACCTGATCACCACCGAAATGGGTGCGCCGATCACCTTCTCGCGCTCGGCCCACGCCAAGCTGCCCGGCATCATGATGAGCGCGTTCGCCGACATCGGCGCCGGCTACCGCTGGCAGGACACCAGGGCCGGGTTCCTCGGCCGTGACGTGCTCGTCGGCCACGAACCCGTCGGGGTCGTGGCCGCGATCATTCCCTGGAACATGCCGATGTTCCTGATGGTGGGCAAGCTGATTCCCGCGCTGCTCGCCGGTTGCGCGGTGGTGCTCAAGCCGTCGCCGGAGACGGCGCTGGACGCGCAGCACATGGCCGAGCTCCTCGATCAGGTCGGCGTGCCCGCCGGGGTGGTCAGCATCCTGCCGGGCGGCCGCGAGGTCGGCCGCTATCTCGTCTCGCACCCGGGCGTGGACAAGGTCTCGTTCACCGGATCCACCGCCGCGGGCAGACAGGTGGCCGAGGTCTGCGGTGCCGCCCTGCGCAGGGTGAGCCTCGAACTCGGCGGCAAATCGGCCGCAGTGGTGCTCGACGACGCCGATCCCGGCGCCGTGGCCACCGGCATGCTCGTCGCCGGGCTGATGAACGGCGGACAGGCCTGTGTTGCCCAGACCCGGGTGCTTGTCCCCCGGCGCCGCGAGCACGAATTCGTCGACGCGTTGGCGGGTGCGATCGAAACCCTCTCCGTCGGAGACCCCTTCGATCCTGCGACTCGCATCGGTCCGATGGTCTCGCGCCGTCAGCAGCAGCGCGTTCGCCACTATATCGAGCTGGGACAGCGCGAAGGCGCCCGCCTGCTCATCGGCGGCACCGACCTCCCCCCAGGTATCGAACGCGGCTGGTACGTCCGGCCCACGCTGTTCACCGGCGTGGACAACTCGCTGCGGATCGCGCGGGAGGAGATCTTCGGTCCCGTGCTGAGCGTGCTCACCTACACCGACGACGACCACGCGATACAGCTCGCCAACGACAGTGAGTACGGACTCTCGGGTTCGGTGTGGTCACCCGACATCGAGCGCGCCACGGCGATCGCCCGCCGGGTGCGCGCGGGCACCCTCGGCATCAACGAGCCCTACAGCATGGATCCCGTGGCGCCTTTCGGCGGCGTCAAGAGCAGTGGCATCGGCCGCGAGTTCGGTACCGAGGGCCTGGAAGGCTACCTCGACACCGTATCGCTTTCCATTCACTCGCCCGCGAATTCCGGTGTGCCGCAAGCAGATACCGCCAGCGCAGCGGCTCCAACGAGCGCGATCCACAGCTCATGAACGGCCGGGGCGCTGATCCGCGATCAGGGCAGCTTGATCGCGGACATGTACATCTCGAGGATCGGTCCGTAGAGGTCGACGCCGTCGAGTTCGGTACCGAGGACGACGGCGGGCGTCGTATGGATGAGCACCCGAGCCATCGTCATCGGCGGAATCAGCGAGGTCGCGCCGACGCGGTCGAGGTTGTCGATGATGAACTGCCCCAAGGCTTGCACTGTCTCTTCCCGCCGCGCCGCCACCCGTTCCCTGACCTCGGGGTTGCGCAGCAGATACAAGGCGAATTCCATCCCGAGCGCGGCGTGCTCGGTGCCGCGGTCGGCGCCGAGCCGGCGCCACAACTCTCCGACTCGGCCCAACTCTTCGGGTCCCAGCTTCGACGCGGCGGTCAGCACCTCGGTGAAGGGAT
>JACIXH010000272.1 GCA_014360565.1 Nocardia sp. | reverse complement strand
GGCGAACCCGAATGGGTTCACCGGGCACCGGCCCTTCTTGTCTTTCCGTGCACACATTCGCAATATTCGCCGAGTTTCGACAGATCTCGGTACCGAGATTTGATGTTGATCTATCACCAAAACGCCTGTACACAAGCGGAATTCGTGCGGTGAGCCGCTCAGATTAGCCCCCTGGGCAGCGATGGCGTGCGATTTAAGTCGTGCGTGTCTGCTGCCGCGGCCAAGTAATGTGCACTACTGTCTAGGAAAGTGGGCGGTGTCCTTACAGACGGAGCCGACGCGATTGGGAGGTAACGGTGCGTGAACTTCGAGTGATCGGGGTGACGCCCGACTCCGCCCACATCGTGTGCAGCGACACCGAGTCCGGCACCAAGTTCCGGCTGCCCGCCGACGACAAGCTCCGCGCGGCCGCGCGCGGCGACCTCGCACGATTCGGCCAGATCGAGATCGAAACGGAGGCGACTATGCGTCCTCGCGATATCCAGGCCCGTATTCGCGCTGGAGCGTCCGTCGAGCAGGTCACGGCAGAGTCCGGTATGCCGGAATCCAAAGTCGAACGATTCGCCTACCCTGTACTGCTCGAGCGCGCTCGCGCTGCCGAATTGGCACAGAAAGCGCACCCGGTGCGCCCCGACGGCCCCTCGGTGGAAACGCTGCACGAGATCGTCACCGCGGCCTTCGCGGAGCGCGGACACACCATCGAACAGGCCGAGTGGGACGCCTGGAAAGACGAAAAGGGTTTCTGGGTCGCCCAATTGCAGTGGCGCCACGGACACTCCGAGATCGCGGCGCACTGGCGCTACCAGCCCGACGCGCACGGCGGCTCGGTGTCCCCGCTCGACGATCCGGCCAACGACCTGATCGATCCCGACTTCGGCCGCGCGCTGCGTGGGCTGGCCACGATCCTGCCGACGCCGATTCCCGCTCCCTCGCCGGTGATCGAACGGCCGACCCCGGTGGAGCCGCGTCAGCGTGAGCAGATCGCCGCTCCCGCCGCCCGCCCGCAGAGTCGACCGGCGCCGAACGTGGACGAGTACTACGAGCAGCGTCAGGTCGCGGCAGGCGGTGGGGCGGCGGCGATTCCGGCCGCGCCGATGCCCGCCGCACCGATCCCCGCCGCCGCTGCGAAGCCCGCTACTCCGATTCCGGCTGTGCCGACTGCCCCGAATGAACCGGCGGCGCAGCAGGACAAGCCCGCGCAGGAGCCTGCGGTCGAGAAGCCCGCGCCGAAGCCCGCGCGCACCAAGCGTGGCAAGGCACCCATGCCTTCGTGGGAAGACGTCCTGCTGGGCGTCCGCAGCTCCGGAAACTGATAGCCGATCCGGCGCGGACGCGAGTCCGGCCTGGATATCCGGGAGGCGAAACAGCTGGGAGGTGGTTTTCGTGTCCGCGGCTTCCACTCTTTGGTACGTCGATACGCCGGACCCCGTCGCGGTCCTGAACGGCCAGGTCGAAGCTGATCCTGTTGCGGCGGCGGCATTGGCGGGGCAGTTGTACGAGGACCACGACGTCCGCCCGCACATGGTCGGGACGCTGGGCGGGTGTGCGGCGCCGGATCGCGACGAGGTCTATATCGGGTGCTATCCCGGGCTGACCGTGGTGTGCACGGCCGAGGCCGCGCTGGTCGAACCGACGAAGCTGCCCGATCTGCTGGTGCGCCCGCTCGCCTCCGAGCACACCTTTCTCGTGTCCTACGACCGCACGCTGCACTGGGGTGCGTTCGCGCATTGGGAGCGCGGCGAATTCCGGCGATCGTTCAGCTCCACCAGGGTCGATATCCTCGAGAACGAAGGGCTCCCGATGGTGTGGGAGCGCACGTTCTGGGCCGGTGAGCATCCGGTGCCGTGGCGGAGCGAGGACCGTCGCGAACCCCAGTCGCTGCCGTTCGATCCGCCCGACTTCGCCGACGCGGCCAATCACGAATGGCTGGGCTTTCGCTACCTGGCCACGGCCACAGATGTTCGGCTCTCCCCCGGCGACCTCGCGGTCTGCGGTTTCACGCTGTATCCGAAAGGCCAGGCGCCCGAGCACAAGCATGCGCCGCTTGCGCGTCCCGGTGCGGCGACGCGGCGCAAGCGCGGCCTGTTCGGATGGCTGCGCGGCGCCGATCGGGTGCTGTGAGCTCAGCTGATCACGGAGATGATCGCGGCCAGCCAGCCGAGCACCACCGCAGCGGCCGCACCGGCCAGTACCCACCGCACCACCGGGGTGAACCGCCACCGCCAGGCCGTCGGCGCGACCCCCACCGCCGCCACGACGTTCACCGCGATGGCCAGCAGCGCGTTGACCGCGGCCAGCGCGGACGCGAAGGCGTACACCGCCACCCCGCCGAGCAGCGCGACCAGCACCACCACGGTGCCGCCCGCCGCCCATGGCACCGAATCCGCCTGCGCCCGATACGGTCCGTCACATTTCTGGCTCATGACGTGCGCACTCGTTCGTAGAAGGCCATCGCCGCCGCCGTCGCGACATTGAGCGAATCGGTGCCGGGCGACATCGGAATCCGCGCGCGAACATCGGTGGCACGCATGGCTTCTTCGGTCAGACCCGGCCCTTCGGCACCGAGCAGCAGCGCCACCCGCTCCCCCGTCATCGCCGTCGCCAGATTCACCGCTGCGGGATCGGGCGTCAACGCGATGACCTGGAAGTCTCTGTCGCGCAGAAGGTCCAGGCTCTGCGGCCACTGCGGCAGTTGCGCGAACGGCACCCGCAGCACATGCCCCATCGACACCCGCACCGCTCGCCGATACAGCGGATCGGCACAGCGATCGCCGAACAACACCGCGTCCGCGCCGAGCCCCGCGGCATTGCGGAACATCGAGCCCAGGTTCTCGTGATCGTTGACGCCTTCGAGCACCGCCACCGTACGCGCGCCCTCGAGCACCTCTTCGACGGTGAGTTCGGCCGGTCGCGGCGCGACGGCGAGTACTCCGCGGTTGAGATGGAAGCCGACCACCTCGGCCATCACCTGCGCGCTCGCGCGGTAGTAGGGCAGATCGCGATCAGCGAGGTCCTCGGCGAGGGTCTCGAGCCGTTTCCCGACACCGAGCAGGGCGGTCGGCGCGAAACGCGAGTCGAGCATCCGCTGCACGACCACCACGCCCTCGGCGATGACCAGGCCTTTACGCCCCGGCAGGTCTGGCCTGCGGTCGGAATTCGACAGGTCACGGAAGTCGTCGACGCGCGGGTCGGTGGGGTCGTCGATATCGATCACTTCGGCCACCGGTCAATCCTGGCATGCTGGAAGCATGAAGATTGTCCAGTTGATCTTGAACATACTCTGGGTGGTGCTCTGCGGGTTCTGGATGGCACTGGGGTACCTGCTCGCGGCACTGATCTGTTTCATCCTGATCGTCACCATCCCGTTCGGGATCGCGTCGCTACGGCTGGCCGGGTACGTGCTGTGGCCGTTCGGTCGCACGGTGGTCGACAAACCGAGCGCGGGCGCGGGCTCGCTGATCGGCAATGTGATCTGGTTCGTCTTCGCGGGCTGGTGGCTGGCGCTCGGCCACGTGTTCACCAGCATCGCGCTCGCGGTGACGATCATCGGCCTGCCCTTCGCCTGGGCGAACCTCAAGCTGGTGCCATTGTCGCTGTTCCCGCTCGGCCATGATGTGGTGTCGGCCGACGCGGTGCGCCAGCCGTACTGATCACTCCGAGCCCGCGACGATCTGGTTCATGATGCCGACGGCTTCCCCCAGCACGGCCACCTGCTCGGGGCGCAGCCCAGCGAGCTGACCGGTCATCCACTCCTCGCGGGCGCTGGTCTCGTCGGCGATCAGCGCGCGACCGGCGGGCGAGAGCGAGACGATGATCTGCCTGCCGTCGGTCGGGTGCGGACGGCGTTGGACCAGGTCGAGGTCGGCGAGCGAGGCGATGACACGGGTCATCGACGGCGGTTGCACGCGTTCTTTACCAGCCAGCACGCCGGGCGTCATGGCGCCATCACGAGCCAGCGTCGCCAGAGCCGACAGCTGGGTGAGTGAGATCTGCGCGTCGGAACGGCGTCCGCGCAGGTGTCTCGTGAGCCGTACGACGGCCAGTGATAGGTCACCGGCCAGGGCACGGACGTCCGATGGCGTTGTCACAGTGCAGAACTCTACGGTAAGTCCGGCTGTGCTGATGAGTTTCACACGGCTACTGTTTGGGTATGGACGCCGGACCCGTCAGTCCCCAGATGCCGCAGCTGCCCCGATTCCTGGTCGATCCGCGCCCGGTCGTACTCGGCGGTTTCGCGCTGTGGGTGATCGCGACCGTGGTCGTGTGGATGAACGCGAGCTGGGCCGACGCGCGCCCCGTGTGTCTGATGGGGCTGGTTGTCGGCGTCCTGGGGTCGTCGATCTTCCTCGCGCAGCGCCGATCCGCGCGACGCGGCGACAAGGGCGCCCAGGTAGGACTCGACACCGACTAGGGGTATCGCCGCGGTCGCTCCGGAGAATGCTGCGCGTTCGGGCCGATCAGGTGATCTCGAACTCGTCGCTGGTCCCGGTGATGGGACGGAGCGTGCCGTCGGCACCCAGTACGTCGGCGAAGTGCACGAATCGGTGCACGCCCGGTTCGGCTGTGGCGGGGATGTCCCAGGTGAAGCGGGCGATCGAGACCGCTGCGCCCGCTGCGCGCCAGTGGAAACGGACGTCCCATTCGCCCTCGTTGGCTACCCGCACCCAGCCCCCCGCCGCCTTTCGCTGCACGTGCAGGAAGGTGTCGCCGCGGCGCGGATTGTGCTTCGGGTGGGCCGAGACGAATTCGACGGCGGCCTGTTCGCCGCGCCGCCGGGCTGCCGGCTGGACCAGGACGTCGCCGAAACCACGGCCATCGGGAGTCGCGTCGGGTCCTGGCGCACTCGCGAAGTTCGGTTGCAGCGCGGAGACATCGCGCGGTGCCGGGCCGCGGCCGACCGGCTGCCCCGCGGCGAAGGCCTCTGCCAGCCTGGTGAATTCCTGCACATAACCGCACAGCGTGTAGCGGCCGAACAACGTCGAGGCGCCCTCGTAATGTTGCGCGTCGTATTCCTCTGGCGTAGTCACGTATTCGTGATAGCTGTTCGTATAACCCTGTAGCAGCACCTGTTCGAGCTCGACGCCGAGCACCGCCGCCACCGCGCGCCGCACTCGCAGTCCGGCCACGATCGTGAATTCCGCGCCCGCGGCGGCCAGATACAGCTCGCCGATGCGAATCAGCTGGATCGGCACCACATTCGGGACCCACGGCACCGGCGGCATCAGACCCAGCGGAGCGAAGATCGCCTTGGGAGCCTGGGCATCGGCAAGCCAGGCGGGGTGCGGGTGGTCGATGCCGCCGAGGAACTCGACCATCGGGTTGCGCACGCCTTCGGGGATCGGGCCACCGGGCAGACCGGGGCCGTCCTCGACGCTGCCTGCCGCCAGCGAGACGCCCGCCGCCGCCGGTGAGGTGCGCCGGGGCGCACCGTCGGGCGTGAAACGGCCGTCGATCGTCAGCGCCGCGAGGTCGATATAGCACAGGATCGAGCCGATTTCGGCGGGCTGCGGGCTGCTGCGGGCAGCGGCCGCTTTCGCTGCGGCGTGCTGGCGTTCACCGAGGATCCTGGTGTTGTCGAATTCGTCGCTGGTCGGTCCCTTGCCGGGCGAGAGGGCGAGATTGGGCGACATGTCGCCGGCGTTGGTTTGGGCGAAGGCCGCGATGAAGTCGGCGCCGTCGAGGTGGCGGACGCCGTGTTCCAGATGTTCGGCGGCGTAGCTCGCGTAGCCCTTGTTGTCGGAGCTGATCAGACGGTTCGCGTTGGTCATCGAGGTGTTGTGGGTGGCGAACCAGGTGAGGGCACCGACCTGGCGGCCCTTTCTGGAGAACACCAGCGATGTCACCGCGGGGTCGATGGCGTCGGGAAACAGCGCGCGATCGGCAGCCGGATTGCGGTCGAAGGCGACGCGGGAACGGTTCACGCTGGCATCGTGCAATTGCGCGCGACCCAGGGCGATGGCACCGGGCGCGACATCGGCGTCGGCCGCGACGATGGCCTCGACGATCCCGTCGACCTCGGCGTCGAAGACCTGTCGCTGAAATCCCAGCGTCGCCAGTGTGTAGGCGTAATCGTGCGCCGATCCGCCACAACCGGCGTGGGTGTGGGTAGAGGTGAGCACGACATTCCGTTCGGTGTACCGGTCACCGAAACGGCGCGCGAGCGCCAGCAGCACCGCGCCGTGGACCGAGGCGAACACCGCGCCGTTCTCCACTGCGACGAACGCGATCCGATTTTCCCCCGCACCGATCACGAACGCACGAGCGCGCGGACGTAGATGAATTCCCGCCGTGGTCTGTTCGAGTTGGGAGTAGCCCATCATCCCGCATTCCGCGGCCGGGCCGGTGAGATCGGCGATGCCGAGCCCGAATTCGAATGCGCCCGGATTCGCCTGAGCGAGCGGCATTCCCCGGCTCGTGATGACGGGCAGTGCGGTGACACTCAGTGCCGAGGCAGCGAGCACAGCGCGGCGAGACAGGGACATGGGGCGACTCCTTCGCAACTTCCGTTTCGGAGATAACCACACCAACTGGTCAAATGTCCAGGATTTTCTGGCGGACCGGCGAATTGACTGTTCGTGGCGTGAGCGCTTAACTCGCACAGTGTCCTCCCGATTGAGCGTCGAAGAACGACGAGCCCACCTGATCGAGGCAGCGATCGGTCTCGCCGAGAAAAAGGGCGTGGCGGGCGTGACCACGCGTGATGTCGCCCAAGCGGCGGGCGTCTCGCTAGGTGTGGTGCATTACTGTTTCGAAAACAAGGACGCGCTGATGACCGAGCTGGTCAAAGCGCTGTCCATGGAATTGCGTGATTCCGTCGATGCCGATGAATCAGTATGGGTAGACGCCGGAACAGGAAAAGAAGCACTTCAGAAATTGGTGCGCCGCGGATTGGAACTGATGTGGCGCAACATCGAAGCCACCCCCGAACGGCAGTTGCTCACCTACGAGACCACCACCTACGCACTGCGTGAAGGTGAGTCGACACCGGCGAAACTGGCGATCGCCCGCGAGCAGTACGGGTTCAACGACAACACCGTCGCCGATGTGATCGATCATTGCCGCGAGGCGACCCAGACGCAGTGGAACACGCCGGTGACGACGCTGAGCCGGTTCATGCTCAATGTGATCGACGGGATCGTGCTGCGGTGGCTGGTCGATGACGACAGTGAGTCGGTACAGGTTCAGCTCGATCTGCTCGCCGAGATGGTTGTGCAGCACGCCAGCTGACTGCCCCGTGCTGTCGGCTAGATGCGCGGTACCTGGACGTGGGTGACGTCGCCTTCGCACCACCATGGGACACGGACGGTGCCGGAGATCGCGCCGCGCAGACGCACTTCGAGGGTTTCGTGCAGGACCAGATCGCCCGTCGCGTCCCGGGGTGACCACAGCTGGCGCAGTATCACGCCCAAAGGCGCTGCGGCCCAGGTGCTTCGGACGCCCGTTCCCAGCACTTCGGCGCTGATCTCCTCCGAGACCAAGGGCAGGTCGAGCAAGGTGGCCAGCGCGTCGGCGTGTTCGGTGTCGCCGACGACAAGGCGTCGCGCAGGCACGACCAGGCCGAAGCAGGGCTGATCGAGGACCATGGCGGTGCCCGCGTCGACGACCTCGCCCGAGAGTGCGCGGAGCTGTTCCGGGAGGTCGAGCTCGCGTGGGTCGAGGATACCGGACGCGACCGCGGCGGCCAGGCGGGCGTTGGTGCGGGCGATCACCTCCGGCGCAGGCGCTTTCGACGGGTCGGCCAGCGCGTCGAGGAGTTCCTCGGC
>JACIXH010000271.1 GCA_014360565.1 Nocardia sp. | reverse complement strand
TTATGTCCCATCGGTTTCCGTGGCCACGACCTGCTACGAACCGGCCCGATCCGACGCGCCGCGACGTCGGGCCAGGGCGAACAGGGCGAGCCCGCCGGTGATCGCGAGGACTACCGCGAGGCTCAGCAGAATCAGCGGGGCGGTCGCCGTGATGTCGGTTCGGCCCGCGCCGCTACGGCGGATCAGCAGGGCGGCGATCAGCGGGCCGGTCATTCCCAGCGCTGCGGCGATCAACAGCAATCCACCGGTGATCAACTCGACGGGACCCGGTCCGGCTCCGAACAACGAACGCATCGGCCTGACATGTGCTGACACGACCTCCCCTTTCATTGGTATCTGAAAGGTACCGCGCCGACTGGACCAACCCCCACAACGAGGCAGTTCGCCGCGCAATCCGGCTTCAGCAAACAGATAGCGACCGAACCGCGCGGCGCTGCTTGGCTGCTACTCGCCGGCGCGACGGTCGAATCGGGCCCGAGCCCGGTCGTGGGCCTCACGCAACATCACGCGGACCGTGTCTTCGGTGGCCGACCCCGGATCGACCACCGCCAGCCAGTTCGCGGCAGCGTACAGAGGATGGGCGACGACGGTGTCTTCGATGCTCGCGTCGGTCGGGGCGGCCGCTTCGACGAAGGTCGCCTTGCTCACGGCGACGTTGACGCGGAAGCTGCCGGGGCGGTCGAGGCGGGAAGTGTCGTCGCCGGGGTAGTCCTTGGTCACAATGGTGGCGAAGGGCTGACCGGCCGGGACGACACCGTCGGGGGCGTAGTAGAAGAAGGTGTCGCCCCAGGCGATCTCGGGAGCATCACTGCCCTCGGTCGGCTGCTGCGCAAGTACTCCACCGAGACCGGTCACGTACTCGATTATTTCCTCGATCGTCATAGATCGAGCGTCTCATTCGGGCGCGGCAAATTCCAACCTCTCAGCCGGAGACCTGATCAGTGCACGCCGACCAGTTCACGCGCGCGCAGCGCATCGACAGCCTCACTTGCCGCCGATGCCGGGTCCACCGTGTAGACCACCAGCAGCTGGTCCTCGTCACCCGGCAGATCCAATGTCTCGTAACCGAATTCGATCCGCCCGACGACGGGATGCTGAATCTGCCTGCTGCCGTGGGGAGCGCCCGCCGCGGCCTGGACCGACCAGATCCGGTGGAACACCGGATTGCCGGCGATGAGTTCGTCGATGAGCGCCGTCAGCCTGCGATCACGCGGGCAGCGGGTCTGGTGGCGGCGCAGGTAGGCGGCGGTCTCCGCGGCGACCGGTTCCCAGTCGGGATAGAAGACGCCCGCGCCGGGGTCCAGGATGGTGAAGCGGGCCAGATTGCACCCGGATTCGGCGGCGAAGCCGAATACCTTGTTGCCCATGCCGTTCCATGCCAGCACTTCCATGTGACGGCCGATCACGAACGCGGGCGTGCTGATCGAGTCGAGCAGCCGCCGGGTGCCGGGCCGAATCGCCGGGCAGTAGTTGTAGTCGGGGTCGGCGGGGCGGACCAACGCGTAGAAATGCTCACGCTCGGCTGCGTCGAGACGTAGCGCGCGGGCGACGGAATCGAGCACCGAATCGGGGAAGCCCGCACCCTGCCCGCGCTCCAGCCTGGTGTAGTAATCCACGCTCATTCCGGCCAGCTGGGCGACTTCCTCGCGACGCAATCCGACCATCCTGCGGCGACCGTATTCGCTCAGTCCGACGGCGGCGGGTTGGATGCGGGCGCGCCGGGTGCGAAGGAACTCGCCGAGAGCGGGTGACGACATGGCAGCCAGCGTAGAAGGTAAAGACAGACCCAACTACATCGCACCGTGCGAAGCATTTTGTTCGGCCGGTGAACGGCGTAGGTCGCGGTGGTGAAATATCGCCACTCACCGTCGCCGCGGGCGCCGCGGTGGCAGCCGGGTCCTGGTCGGCGCACCGGAGACGGTCGGCGAGCACGGCTTCACCCTGTCGGCCGGCTACAGCGTGCTGCGCTGACGCGTACTCAACAGCTCGATCACCGCGGTGACACTCTGCGCGCCGCGCCCGTCCGCGACCGCGCGGCTCAGCAGTTCGTGCATGGGGGCATGCCAGGACATATCGACGCCCGTCTCGGCGCCGAGCGCCAGATCGTCGGCGGCGGCCGCGTGGAACAGCTCGACCGATGAGCCCAGACGGGTGTAGTCCTTGTCATCGATCTCGCCCGCCAGGACCGGCAGCAGCGATTCGATCATCTGCAGCCACTTCACCGAATAGGGCACCATCGTCGACGCCGGTAGCCCACGTGCGGCCAGGATCGCCGCGCCCTCGAAGAAGCCGAGCAGCGCCGGGAGCAGGGTCGCGCCGACAGCGGATTCGTAGAGTGCCGCCAGATCTGGTTCGGCGCCGAGGAATTCGAGCTCTCCGCCCAGCACGCGCAAGGTGGCGGCCTGGGTGTCGAAGACCTCGCGATCACCGCCGAAATACAGCAGCGTATTCGGGTCGCCCACCGCCGAGGGCACATTCTTGATCGCGCCCGCCAGCAAGCGAGCGCGCTTGTCCTGGGCGAACCGGGCGAATTCGTTCGCCTGGGAGGGTGTTGCGCTGTTCAGGGTGATGAGGTCGCGGCCAGCCAGTTGGTCGGTATCGCGCAGGCTGTCGCGGGTGGCGTCGAAGCTGGTGAGGCAGGAGATGACGACCGGGCTCGCGGCCACGGCATCGGCGATCTCGAGGTGCGCCGTCGCGCCCGCCGCCACCAGCGCGGCTGTGCGGTCGCGACTGCGGTTCCATACGTGGGTGCGGTAGCCCGCGGCGAGGAAGGCGGCGGCCAGCGCGCTGCCCATCGATCCGGTGCCGAGCACGGTCACCGATTTCTTCGTCATCTCGACTCCTGTCATCACGGGCGATCGGCTGACCGACCTGGACCGAGTGTCGGGTCAGCGTCCGCACCCGGACAAGTACGCACTTTTGCCATCCGTTGCCCACCGCCAGGTAAGCGAGCAGCTCACGAGTCCAGGGTCAGCGGCGCTGTGCCAGGTGTCACTGTCGAGGCGAGCGGATCTATGACCCTTGCCAATGCGGGGACGAGGATGGCCTTCCCGTGTCCGGCGCAGTCGTAGAGTCTGGGTATGCCGGAGGCCGAGATGACCGAGTTGGTGCAGCACAGTGTCGAGGAGGCACTGCTCGGTGGGCCGCGCCGATATACCCGCACACAGGTGGCCGAGCAGTCCGGTGTACCCGAGGCGGAGTCGCGGCGATTGTGGACCGCGCTGGGGTTTCCGGCCAACGAGAACGACGAGGTCGACTACACGCAGACCGACATCACCGCGGTCACCAACTTCCGGAGCATGAAGGTGGTCGCCGCATCCGATATCCGGCAGCAGGCCGCGGCCGCGCGCACGATCGGTCAGGGGATGGCGCGACTGGCGGAGTGGCAGGCCGATCTGGTGCTGGCCGAGATCAAGGCGCGCGCCGCTTCGGCTGATCCCGCGGTTCCCCTGGAGGAACGGGTCAGGGCGGCGACAGAATCCACGATGGCGAGCATCGATCAGTTGCAGTCGTACGTGTGGCGCAGGCATCTGGCGGCGGCGGTCGCTCGATCGAGCGAGGCCGAAGGCGGCGAGTCGATGCGGACGCTGGCGGTGGGGTTCGCCGATATGGTCGGCTTCACGCGGCTCACCAGGCACCTGCATCCCGACGAATTGTCCACGCTGCTGGAGGCTTTCGAGTCGACCACCACCTCCGCGATCACCGACAACGGCGGCTGGGTGATCAAGAACGTCGGCGACGAGGTGATGTTCGCCGCCGAGACCGCGGCGGACGCGGGCCACATCGCGCTGGCCATCCAGGAGTCGACCATGCTCGTGGGCGGCACACCCGAGCTGCGGGTCGCCTTCGCCTACGGCGAGGTACTGCAACGCTTCGGCGATCTCTACGGCTCGGTCGTCAACATCGCCGCCCGGCTCACCGGTGTGGCCAGACCCGGCAATGTCCTCATCGACGACGCGGCGGCCGACGCGCTCGACGACCATCCCGATTTCGCCATCCGGCACCTGCGCAGTGTCCGCGTCCGTGGGTTCAATCGCCTGCGTCCGCACCGGCTGCGGCAGGCATGAGCCGCGCTGCCGTGTGCTGGGCGGCAGCACCGTTGCCTAGGGTGTCGTAGTGGACTTGGATTGGCGCAGTGTGCGCGAGAACTACACCGTGTTCGCCGATGACGCGGTGCTCGCGTTGAACAAGCCGTCGGGGATTTCGGTGACCGGGGAGCGGCACGACACCGATCTGGTGGAATTGGCGCAGGCGGCGGGGACGCTGTTGTATCCGGTGCACCGGATCGACAAGGTCACCTCCGGACTGGTGCTGCTGGCTACCGATCTGGCCGCGCACGGGCCTTTGACCAGGCAGTTCAACAATCAGACCGCACGCAAGGCGTATCTGGCGATCGTGGCGGGCGCCGATCTGCCCGATCGCGGCGAGCTGGATCTGGCCTTGAGCGTGGGACGCAAGAACCGGGTGCGGATCGCCGCGCCGCGGGAGGCGATCCAGCGAACGGGTGATCGCTGGTTCATCGACGAGGCCGATCTGCTGCCCGCCAAGAACTATCCGTCGCGGACCTTGTTCGACACTGTCGCCCGGCACGGTGATCACGCGCTGCTCGCGCTGCGGCCGATCACCGGGCGCCGCCATCAGATCCGCGTACAGCTGGCGTGGATCGGCCACCCGATCCTCGGCGACCCGCTGTTCGATCGCACCGCCACGCTCCCCCGCACCCACCTGCACTCCTGGCGGCTCGGTCTCGACGCCGCCTGGCTGACCCCACCGGTGCTCGACCTCGACGCGACCCCCGGACCCGACTTCTGGGAGCCGTTCACCACCGACCCCGACGAGAGTGCGCGCCTGCTCCATACCGCCGCTCAGCTGATGGCCGTCTGAACACCACTCACGCTCGGCTCGGCAGCCACTCGGGCGAGCGGCCGAGGATTCCTACGATGCGCGCCAGGGCCGTCGTGTCCGCGACCTCGAGCGCGGGGCCGAAAGCGGCGCCGGGGCGAAGGCGACTCGCGCCTGCGGGGACCGCTTCGGCGATCCGCAGTGCCGTGGGAGCCAGGTCGGCGTCGAGGTCGAAGGCGTAGCCGACCGATCGGGCGACGTCCCAGGCGTGGACGACGCTGTCGATGAGATGGAAGCCGACGGCGGTCGCGGCGGAGAAGCGACCCGGCGGGATCTCGGGCAGTGCCATGACCTCCGCGTCGGATCCGGCGAAGGCGTCGACGACCTCGTGGGCCGAGCTGAGGTAGTCGCCGATCGGATCGGCCACGCGGCGCACCGCCCACACTGCCGGGTCGTTCGCACCACGAGCGGCTGCGGCGAATCCGCGATTCTGGGTGATCATGTGTTCGAGCAGGGCGCGAAGATCCCAACCGGCACAGGGCGTTTCGATCGACAGCGGTGCACCGCGGGCCGTCTCGACAGCGTCGATGCTCAGCCGCACCGCCCGCTCGTGCCGCGCGAGCAGCAGTCGCTTCTCCTCAGCCGCCCGGATCTCGCGGCCATGCTCGTTCCGCTCGGCCGTGCGCTGACCGAGGCGGAACGCCCCGTCCTCGATCGCCACGGGCTCACCATGTGGGCCTACGTGGTGCTGCTCGGACTCGACGAGCAGCCCGTCCACACCCAGGCAGCGCTGGCCAAGGCGATCCGGGCGGACAAGACGCGGATCATCCCTGTCCTCGACGACCTTCAGCAGCGCGGGCTGATCCTGCGCGAGCCCGATCCGGCCGATCGGCGCGTCAACCTGGTCCGGCTCACCGCCGAGGGCGCGCGGCTGCGCGAGGACGCTCAGCACGACATCCAGCAGCAGGAGCGGCGGCTACTGGCCGACGTACCCGCCGCCGATCGCCGCACCTTCCTTCGGGTACTACAACAGCTCGCCGACCGCACCGGAACCGGCGAATCGCCGGGGTGAGAAGTGACACAGACCACCTCTTGGGTTTCGGTCCGTGGTACGGCTCATGAAGACGGATAAGCGCAGGTCATCTAGCCTGTAGAGGTGCCGATGAGTGATACCGGCGCACTCTGACGCAACGGAGCGATCCCAGAGAAGAAAGCGACTGCCGATGATCCTGGCGGCTCAGCTCAGCGATACCCACTTCGACCTCAGCGCGCGAAACGCCGAACGGGTGGAGGCGGTGATGGGCTACCTGGCGGACCTGCCACGCAGGCCCGACGTCATCCTCGTGACCGGCGACATCACCGATTCCGGCACCGTGGAGCAGTACGCGCAGGCACGCGCTGCCCTGCAAGCCGACATCCCCCTCTATCTACTGCCGGGCAACCACGACGATCGAACCAATTTCCGCACCGCGCTGCTGGGCGAGCCCGCGTCCACCGCACCCATCAACCGGGTCCACCGCGTCGGCGCGCTCACCGTCATCATGCTCGACTCGAGCATCCCCGGTGAACCGGCCGGGCTGCTGGGCGAGGACACCTTCGACTGGCTGCGCGCGACGCTGGCCGAAACGCCCGACGGCCCCATCCTGGTGGCCCTGCACCACCCGCCCAAACGCGTCTACAGTCCGGTCGTCGATGTGATCGCGCTCGCCGATCCCGGTCGGCTGGCCGCCGTCGTCGCAGGCGACCCACGCATCGTCGGCATCGTCACCGGCCACGCCCACTCCCCGATCGCCACCGTCTTCGCGGGCAAACCCATGATCAGCTGCCCCAGCACCGCCTCCGTCCTCGGCGGCGAATGGGAAGTGACGCCACCGCACCGCGTCATGGACTATGCCCCCGACCCCGCCATCGCCCTACACGTGATCGACGAGAACTTCGGCCTCACCACGCATTTCCGCACGGTGGCACTGGGCGGCTGGCTGGCCGAACCTCCACCGGCCTGATCATCGGCGAGCGTCCGGCGTCACGCCGGGCGCGCCGCGGTCCTCAGCAATTCCATCGTCCGGGTGAGGACCGGGTTGCCGGACTCGGTGTCCTTGATGTGCGCGCAGATCGTGCGGCGCGGGGTGGGGTTGGTCAGCTCCAGCGCGCGCGAGCCCGGCGGCAGATCCGTGGCGCCGAGTCGGGGGACGACGGTGATACCGACGCCACGCGCGACGAACCGGAGCGCGGACGGGTAGTCGGTGGTCTCCACGACGAACCGGGGAGTGAAACCCGCTGCGGCACAAGCATTCAGCATGGCCTGGCGACAAGGGCCGTGGCTGGTGTCGTTGTCGATCCAGCGGTACTGCTCGAGTTCGGCTACCTCGACGGTGGTGCGTACGGCGAGTTCGTGGTCGCCGGGAACCACCGCTACGTAGGGCTCGGTCACCAGGTCTTGATGGGTGTAGCCGGAGACCTGCGCCGGCTTGTCGAGGCGGACCGTGAGGGCGATGTCGGGACGGTTGTCCGACACGGCGGCCAACTCGTCGACGATCCGCAACCGGACCCTGGTGTCGGGGAATTCACGGGTGAGCGTGGCGACCACATCGGGCATCCAGTTGGTGCCCGCCGAGCTGAACGAATTGATCGTGATCCGGGCGGCCTTGCCCGCACGCAGGTCCGAGACCGTCGAACCGAGCGCGGTCAGCTCGTCGAGCACTTTGGCCGCCTCGCCCGCGATCACCCGCCCGGCCGGGGTCGGCTCCACCCCGCGGCCCACCCGTTCCAGCAACCGCAAGCCGGTTTCGCGCTGGAGGGCGGTGAGGTGCTGGGAGATCGCCGACGGCGAGTAGCCCAGGGTCGACGCCGCCGCGGCCACCGAGCCGGTCGCGACCACGGAGCGAAAGATCATCAAGCGATGCGTGTCGATCACGCGAACCTCCTCGATTAAGTACCACTGAATAGTATATGGCAAATAACCGCTTGTGCTTATCTCTATACTTGGTCACCGTAGAGGCATGAAGTCGCGCCTGCCCGCTCTCGCCCTGGTCGCCGTGATGCTGGCCTGGGCATCGTCGTTCGTGATCATCCGCG
>JACIXH010000270.1 GCA_014360565.1 Nocardia sp. | reverse complement strand
GTCACCTTTCTCGGGTGACGGGCTCGCGACGGGGTGGGTCAGCGGCGACGGATCGCGCGCTGCATGCCTTTCATCTTCGCGCCGGGGGGCATCGGGCCCTTCGGCATCGCGGGACCACTGCGCGAGCTCAGGGCCGAGAGCCTGCCCTCGATCTGGTCGATCCGCTTGACGTCGATGTTGCGCGGCAGCTTGGTGAGGTATTTCTGCAGATCCTTGAGGGGAGTCTGGCCTTCCTCGTTGCCGACGATCACTTCGTAGATGGGGGTGTCACCGACCAGACGGGCGGTGCGCTTCTTCTCCTGCGCGACGAGCGACTTGACCCGCTGGGGCGAACCCTCGGCGACGAAGATCACCCCGGGCAAACCGATGACGCGGTGCACGGCGTCGAGCTGGGTGGTCGCGGCGACGCCGTTGGCGACCCGCCACTTGCCCTGCAGGTTCTCCAGTACCCACGCCGCGGCGCCCGCCTGGCCCTCGGCCTTGCGGTACACGTTCTTCTGCACGCGGCGCCCGAACAGGATGAATGCCAGCAGCACACCCAGCAGCAGACCCAGCGGCAGCAGGAACCACTGCATGTCGAAGATCAGGCCGATTCCGAAGAAGACGACCGTGGTGCCGACGAGTGCGCCGATCATCAGCGGCAGCAGCGCCTTGTCTTCCTTGCGCTGCATGTTGAACGCCTGCCACAACTGCTGACGACGCTCGCGTGATGCCTGCTTACGGGCCGCTTTAGCCGCGGCCCTGGCTTCCTTCGACGGCTTGCCGCCCTTGCCTCCTGCCATGGTGCCAGCTTAGATGGCGCGTCGCCGGGCTGTCAGACCGCATCACACCGCGCCACGATCCCGGCGATTCGGGCGCCTTCGGCGGCGAAGGACGCCGCCACGGGCCACAATGTCTGAGATGCGCCCGATCACCGAGAAGCCCGCCACGTCCCCTGTCACCGAGGGCGTCGACGACGAGGTCGCCCGGCGGCTCGCCGTCGCGCTGCAATGTGTGACGGTGTCGACCGAAGATCCCGCGCACACTGCCGACGCGGAGTTCGAGCGCCTGGCCGCCCACCTCGAGACGTCGTTCCCTCTGGTCCACACCGAGCTCGAATTGACGAGATTCGGCCACAGCAGGCTCTACCGCTGGGACGGCGCCGAGCCCGGTGCGGTGTCGGCGATCCTGCTCGCCCACCAGGACGTGGTGCCGGTCGACGACGCGCAACGCTGGACTCATCCCCCGTTCGCCGGTGTCGTCGACGACGAATTCATCTGGGGACGCGGCGCGATCGACGACAAGAGCCGGGTGCTCGCCGTGCTGGAAGCCGTCGAGTCGGCGCTGCGGGCCGGAATTCGCCCGCGCCACACCGTGTTCCTCGCCTTCGGCCACGATGAGGAGGTCTTCGGCGACGGCGGCGCGGTGCGGATGGCCCAGCACCTGCGCGAGGAGGGCGTGCATGCGGAGCTGCTGCTCGACGAGGGCGGGGTGATCACCGACGGCGTCGCCGACGGGGTCGACCGGCCGGTGGCCAGCATCATGCTCGGTGAGAAAGGCTATGCGACGGTTCGGCTTTCGGTCTCCGAGACCGGCGGGCACTCCTCGATGCCCGGCAAGCAGACGGCGGTGGGACGGCTGGCACGCGCGGTGTCGCGGGTGCAGGATCATCCGATGCCGCTGCGGCTGACACCGGTGATCAGCGACATGCTCGCCCGCATGCGCGAGGCGCTGCCCGAACCACGGCGCAGACTGCTCGGGCTCACCGACGCACGCGGGCTCGCCAAGCTCACCGGTCCGCTCGTCGCCAGGATCATGGCGGCGGTTCCGACCACCGAGGCGCTCGTGCGCACCACCACCGCACCCACTGTGATCAGCGGCGGCGTGAAGGCCAACGTGCTGCCGCAGAGCGCCGAGGCGCTGGTGAATTTCCGTATCCTGCCCGGTGATTCGGTGGCGGCGGTGCTCGCGCACTGCGCCAGGGTGATCCGCGATATCGGCGTGGCGATCGACCTCGTCGGCCCCACGTCGGAGCCCTCCCGGTTCACCGAACCCGGCCCGGCCTTCGACCTGGTCGCCGAACTGGCATCGAGCGTGGTCCCCGGAATCGTGACCACCACCGGGATCGTGCCCGGCGCCACCGACTCACGCCACTACGACGGCCTGGCTGCGACCCGCTGCAATTTCGCGCCGATCGTGTTGACCTCGGCGGATCTGGCACGGATCCACGGAACCGACGAGCGGATCTCGCGGCTGAACTACGCTCGGCTGATCGAGTTCAACCGGCGCCTCATCGAGCGGCTCGCCGCGGCGCCCGAACCCACAGGAGCGCGACGATGACGACCGACACCGGCGAATTCGCGGGCCACGGCGGCAAGATCGCCTGGCGTGCCTGGCAACCCGAGACCGCCCCGCGCGCGGTGGTGGTGCTGGTGCACGGCGTCGCCGAACACTCGGGCCGCTACGAGCACGTCGGCGACACCCTGGCCGACGCGGGCTACGCGGTGTACGCGCTCGACCACATCGGGCACGGACTGTCCGACGGCGCGGTGGCCAACATCGACTCGATGCAGAGCGCGGCCGACAATGTCGCGACCCTGCTCGATCTCGCCGGCGCCGCCCATCCCGATGTCCCCCGGTTCCTGCTCGGGCATTCGATGGGCAGCCTGGCGGTGCTGCACCTGGCGACCCGGGGGCCGGTCGAGGTGGCCGGCATCATCGTGTCCGCGCCGCCTCTCGACATCCCGCTCGGCAATCCGATCCAGCGCCTGGCGGCTCCCCTGCTCACCAGGTTCGCCCCGAATCTCGGTGTGCTGACCCTGGATTCGTCCACGATCAGCCGCGATCCCGAGGTGGTCCGCGCCTACGACGACGACCCGCTGGTGTTCCGCGGCAAGCTTCCCGCGCGCACCGCGGTGGAGATTCTCGAGCACACCGCGCTGGTGAAGCGGCGCCTGGGCGCGCTCACCGCGCCCCTGCTGGTGCTGCACGGCACCGCGGATGTCATCGCGTCGCCGTCGAGCGCCGATCTGCTCGAACGCGACGCGGGCTCGGCCGACGTGACGGTGTTGCGTTATCCCGGGCTCTACCACGAGGTGTTCAACGAACCCGAGCGCGCGCAGGTGCTCAGCGATGTCACCGACTGGCTGTCGACCCATATTACCGGTCAGTAAGTTTTCGTGCCGGTGACCCTAGTAGACTCACCACTCATGACCACGTCTACCGGCGCTGTTGCCTTCATCCGCGCGAGCTGGCACAGCTCCATCGTCAACAAGGCGCACGAGGGCTTTCTCGCCGAATACACCGGCTTCGGGTTCGACCCCGAGGTCGTCGAGGTGTTCGATGTCCCCGGCGCCTTCGAGATCCCGCTGCACGCCCAGCGCCTGGCCCGCACCGGCCGCTACGAGGCGATCGTCGCCGCGGCCCTGGTCGTCGACGGCGGCATCTACCGCCACGACTTCGTCGCCACCGCGGTGATCGACGGCCTGATGCGCGTACAGCTCGACACCGATGTGCCGGTGTTCTCGGTGGTGCTCACCCCGCACCACTTCCACGAGCACACCGAGCACGTGGAGTACTACACCAACCACTTCGTGACGAAGGGCGCCGAGGCTGCCCGCGCGGTGGCGAACACCCTCAGCTCCCTGCGATCACTGCCCACTTCTCGCTGACGACAAATGGCTGGTCAGCGTCGCGAGGACCTAGACGGTCACGCTGCGCTGCCAGCTCAGCCGACTACTCGAACTGGTCCAGGCAGGCCTGTTCGCCGCTGAGGACGCCGGTGCGGAACGCCTCGAGGCGCTGATATCCGCTCGCCACCACCTTGCCGTTGACATCGGAAGCCGCGAGGCCGTCGGCGAGCAGGCCGGAGACCGCCTCGTCGAGGTCACCGGCCGACAGGCGCGGATCACTGCTCGGCTCACTGAGTTTCGTGGTGAGCACGCCCGTCAAGCAGGCGGTGCGCAGACCTGCGGACTCCGCGCCCGACAGCGACAGCTTGCGATCCTGCTGCACCGCGAGGGCATAGCGCGACACGAACACCGCCGCGGCGTTGTAGTCACCGGTGACGACCGCCGACAGCGGCTCCTCCTTGGCACTGGCCCCCTCGCCCGCGCGCACGGCCATCGCGGGGATGTCGGTGCCGATGGTGTTCGAACCCGGGCAGTAGGAGACCGGTTCGGTGGTGGTCGTCGAGGAGCAGTTGCGGGTGACGCCCGCGTAATCGAACTTCGGCGCGTTCTTCACCGGCATCGACTTACCCAGCTGGGCGGCCAGGGTGGTCAGCGTCTCCTTGTTCACGGGCAACTGCTTGTCGCGTTCATCCTCTTCGAAGGTGACGGGCAGGCCGGCGCGACGCTTCTCGATCTCGTCCTCGTTGATGTCCTTGCACGACTTGGCGCCCTGGGTGTAGCCCATCTGCACCGCCGTGACCCGTTCGAACGCCGAACCGTGCACGGCGTCGGGGTCATTGGGGTCGCGGTCGCGCACGGCGACGGTCGCGCCGAGCACGCCGTTGAGCCCGTCGGTGGTGTTGAGCGTGAAGTGCTTCGAATTGCCTTCTGCCACATGGCGAAGGAACACCCCTGCCAGGCAGTCGGCCTGCTGCTCCTTGACGAGCGCATCGGTGAGGAACCCGCGCAGCAGATCGGCCTGGGACTGGATGGCGTGCCCGTATTCGTGGGCCAGCACCATCACCACCGACATCTCCTTGTACTTGTCGACCAGCAGCGGCAGCAGGACGGTGCGGTCCCAGCCGATGGTGTGGTCGAGCGGGCAGTAGGCGGCGTTGACCAGCTTGTAGGTGCTGCTCTTGCAGAACTGCACCGACTCCGCTTCCGGCGCCTTCGCCGACCAGGAGATGTACTTCGAGGCGGGCTTGAAATTGCCGCGGAAAGTCTTGGAATACTCGGTCTGCCAGTACTCTTCGATATCGGCGATGGCGTTGAGCGCCAGCTTGTCGATCTTGCCGTTGTCGCCGTTGTCTGCCTTCTTGTCGGTGTCGGGCACACCGGGACGCGATCCGCTGGGGCCGGTGGACGACGCCGCGCCGGCCACCTCCCACGGGTTCTCCATCACCGGCTGTGCCTGATCACTGGCGACTGTTGTTGCGCCGCAGCCGGATACGAGCATGCCGATACTCACCAGAGCTGCCATGGTCGCGCCGAACCGATGTCTTCTCATGCGCTGTCCTCCCCACAATGACGCGGACGCCGTGCGGTCCGCGATCGAGCGCTCACATGGTAAACGACCGCTGTCACAGGTCCATTCGGATCGTGGCCAGCACCGCGCGATGGTCGGAGCCGGGGATCGTGAGGGTACGGATCCGTTCGGCCACCCCACCTGCGACGAGGATGTGATCGATCCCGATCACCGGCCCCCACCGGCGATCGGCCGGGAAGGTGAGCAGCACACCGTCGCCGGTCTGATCGGCGGCCGAGGCAAAGGCGCCGTCGAGCAGAGCCCGATAGGCCGAATGATCGTGTGTCGCGTTGAAATCCGCGCCGACCACGGCGGGTGCGCTTGTCGCTGCGAGGATTTCGTCGATCTTGCCCATCTCCGACGACCAGGCGGCGAAGTCGAGATTCGGCGGGATCGGATGGAAGGCGAACACCGTCATCGGGCCGCGCTGCGGATGTTGCATGGTCGCGGAGATATTGCTCATCGTGAATCCGTCGTATTTCTTGGTGTCCCGCAACGGGTACCGGCTGTAGATGCCGGTACCGCCGCCACCGGACTGCGCCGGTTCGGTATAGAAGTACGGCAGCCGTTGTTCCAGTCCCGCCTCCCGCAAACGCACGATCGAGTCATCGGTCAATTCCTCGACGGTGAGCACGTCGACGTCGTTGTCGCGCACCGTCGTGACGACCGCGACAGGATCGGCGAGCCCGAACAGAATGTTCGACTGCAGCACAACGAGTTCCGGTCCGCCAGCGGCTCTGGCCTCCGGAATGTAGGAAGGCACCACCAACCACGCGGCACCTGCCAGCACCAGTGCCGCCGCTCCCGAGCTGCGCCACCCCCGTGCGAGCAGCATCAGCACCAGCCCCACGACCGCACCGAGCATCAACCACATCGCCCCCGACGCCAACAGCACCATCGACTTCTGCGGCCAGTCCACGACATGCAACACGATCCCGGCCACCGCCGCGAACACCGCGCCCCACCCCAGTACCAGCAACGTTCGCTGCACCCATTTACCCATCATGCGGCCACCCTAAGCGGGCCGACTTGGCGTGCCCTTGTGACCGCCTTGAAGCTTGTGCGCGGCCTACACTGCCGCGGTGTACATCGAAGAGTTCACTGCCGCGGGATCGCTCACCGAGCAGGCGGTCGAGGAACTGATGACCGTCGCGAGCAAATACACCTCGGCGATCACCCTGACCGTCGGCGAGCGCACCGTGCAGCTGCCGGTCCTGCCGGTCTGCTGGGCCGAGCTGCCCGTCCACGCCGGCACGTCGATCACAGTCGAAGCCGATCGCGGCTACCGCCCCGCCGGCCTCGAGGACCGGACCGCGCTGACCGACTTCGTCACGACCTTCCAGCGCGCGACCGGCGAAACCTAGAGCGGCAGGCCCGCTTCGATCCAGTTGTAGGCCTGGATCTTGCGGGAGGCTGGATCGTTGACCACCTGATTGATGAGGTCGTTGATCTGGTCGGTGGACAGGGGGTAGCCGTAGTGTTCGGCCGCCCCCGCGGATGCCCACAGGGACGCGAAGAGACCTGGCCCGCCGAGGATGTGCGACAGGGCGGCGGCCACGTCGTCGACTGTGCCCAGGACGCCGTGCACGAGGGCGATCGCGATGTCCTCGTCGCCGGGCGGCATACCGGGAGCCAGCGCACCCGATTCGACGGCGCGCTGGGCGAGCCAGGCCCGTGGGACCAGGGGGCTCGGACCGATGGCATCGCCGAGGTAGTAGCGCCACTCGCCCGGATTGCCCTGGTCGAAGGCGTGGATGTAGAAGGTGCGGGTGAGCGCCCACAGGGCGATGTAGCGCAGGGCGAGCTGTTCGGGGCCGAGTAGCGCGTCGGGGCCCTCGACCCGGTCCTTCTCGAGCTGGTTCCAGGCGAAGCGGAACCAGACCTGCTCGGAGTTGCCGACCCAGGTGGCGGGCAGGCGGTCGGCCAGTGCGGCCAGGTCGGCGGCCGGGCCGTCGACGCCGGTGTCGCCGGAGGCCTCCACCCGCAGGTTGTCGACGTAGCCGCGCAGGGCATCGACGGAGGTGAACACCGCATAGCCCAGTTGGGCGAAGCGGGTGAGGTCGGCGTTGGAGGGTTCGAGCACGAGCACCACCGGCATACCGACGCCGGGCTGCAGGCCCTCGGGCCAAAAAGCCTCGGCGACAGCGAGTTCGCGGCCGGTGACCGGATCGGAGACCTCGCTGTCGAGCAGCGGGAAGCCGAAACCGTCGGCGACGAGATCTTCGACCAGCGCGTTGACCTGGTCCACCGCGGGATCGCCGATGGTCACCCCGGCGACGCCTACTGTCAGCAGGGTCGGGCGGTGCAGCTTGCCGGTGCGCAGCTTCTCGAGGAACGCGTCGGCCGAGGCGGACAGCATTTTGCGGCGCGCCCGCAGGAACTCGCGGTAGTTCTCCACCCGCCACAGCGACGGGTCGGTCGGAATCCACTGCGAGGCCAGCACACCCGGGTTGCGGCGTTCCACCTCGGCGAAGTAGTCCGCGGGCTCGCGCTCGCCGAGCTCGGCCTCGGAGCCGGGACTCAGGAAGCAGAAGTTGGCGATGGCGTTGATCTCGTTGCGTTCGTAACCGGCGTCGCGCAGCAGAGTTTTCGGGAACAGGTAGTGCACCTGCACCGGCGTGCGCTCGCCCAACTGCTCGATGCCCAGCTCCGAGCCGGTGCCGAGATCGCGCGAACCGTCGACCCGGGTCAGCATGTACAGCAGCGGGTAGAACCGGGAACCGCGAGTGGCCCCGGCGAAATCGTCGGCACACAGGTCGAGCGAGCCGCCGCGCAGCCGTTCCAGCGAGCCGATC
>JACIXH010000027.1 GCA_014360565.1 Nocardia sp. | reverse complement strand
AGCACCGAACAGTGCAAGGCGCTGATCGACGAGTTCGAGCGGATGCAGATCTTCTACGTCAACATCGGCGGCGGTGAGCCGACCGTGCGCCCGGATTTCTGGGAACTGGTCGACTACGCCACCGCGCACAATGTGGGCGTCAAGTTCTCCACCAACGGCGTTCGTATCAACGAGGAGATCGCCGCGCGTCTGGCGGCCAGCGACTACGTCGACGTACAGATCTCCCTCGACGGCGCCGATGCCGCGGTCAACGACGCCGTGCGTGGCGCCGGTTCCTACGACACCGCCATCAAGGCACTGTCGAACCTGGCAGCGGCGGGTTTCAAGGACGCGAAGCTCTCGGTCGTGGCCACCCGCCACAACATCTCCCAGCTCGACGAGTTCAAGGCCATCGCCGACAAGTACGGCGCCACCCTGCGACTCACCCGCCTTCGTCCCTCGGGGCGCGGCGCCGATGTGTGGGACGAACTGCACCCGCTGCCCGAGCAGCAGCGCGAGCTCTACGACTGGCTCGTGGCCAACGGCGAAGGCGTGCTCACCGGCGACTCGTTCTTCCACCTGTCCGCATTCGGCTCGGCCCTACCGGGTTTGAACATGTGCGGCGCGGGCCGGGTGGTCTGTCTGGTCGATCCGGTCGGCGACGTCTACGCCTGCCCCTTCGCCATCCACGATCGCTTCAAGGCCGGAAACATCGTGGCCGACGGTGGTTTCGATGCGGTCTGGACCGATTCGCAACTGTTCGCCGAACTGCGCGAACCGGTCGACGGCGGCGCGTGCACGAAGTGCTCGCACTACGACTCCTGCCGCGGCGGCTGCATGGCCGCGAAGTTCTTCACCGGCCTGCCCGCCAACGGACCCGATCCGGAATGCGTGCAGGGCTACGGCGAAGCGGCGCTGTCGGCGCCGGGACGCACCATTCCGCGTCCCGCTGTCGACCACTCGAGGCCGGTTCGCAGCCGTCCCAGAGTGTCGTTGCCGCTCACGGTGAAGCGCCCACCTGCCAAGGCGTGCAACGAGAGTCCGCTGGGCTGATCGATGCCGGTTGCCGGAAGTGCGCTGCCGATCTTGTTGACGCGTCCGGCAACCGGTCAGAGCGGTATTTCGGGCAGACTTTCATCCTTTTTTGTGGGGTGATGATGTCTGCGGGCGCAACTGCGAATAGCATGCGAGGAATGCGCCATGATCGTCTGCCCGACGGCTTCGGGGTACGGATCGATCCACGGGTACGCGCATTTTCCGGGGGCCGGATCCTGATCGGAGGATCACCCGCACGGATGCTGCGCTTGGCCCCGGAGGCCGCCGAGTTGATCGGCGACGGATACCTGGAGGTGACCGATACCAAGTCCGCGATCGTCGCCCGCCGGCTGCTCGATTCCGGCGTGGCCAATCCGCGCCCGCGGCTGGAACCATCCCTCGACGACGTCACCGTCGTCATTCCGCTCTACAACAATGCCGACGGCCTGTTGCGTCTGCTGGCGGTGCTGCGCGGACACAATGTGATCGTCGTCGACGACGGCTCCGACGAGCCGGTCCGCATCCCGCCGCGACCGGGCCGTGGTCAGGTGACGGTGTTGCGTCACGAGAGCCCGCTCGGACCCGCGGCCGCCCGCAATGCCGGATTGCGGGCCGCGACAACCGGCTTCGTGGCGTTCCTCGACTCCGACGTGGTGCCGCGCAGTGGGTGGCTCGAGGTCATGCTCGGGCATTTCAGTGATCCGCAGGTCGCGCTGGTCGCGCCGCGCATCGTGGCCCTCGATTCCGAATCCAACGCGCTCGCCCGCTACGAACACACCCGCTCCTCTCTCGACCTGGGCAGGCGCGAGTCGGCGGTGCACGCGCGCGGCATCGTGTCGTATGTGCCGAGCGCGGCGCTGCTGACCCGGCGCGCGGCGCTGCTCGGCGAAGGCGGCTTCGACGAATCGATGCAGGTGGCCGAAGACGTCGACCTGTGCTGGCGGCTCGAACGCGCGGGCTGGCGGTTGCGCTACGAGCCCGCCGCGCACGTCGCCCACGACCACCGGGTGGCCTTCCGTGCCTGGTTCGGGCGAAAGCTGTTCTACGGCACCGGCGCCGCACCGCTCGGCAAACGGCACTCCGGCCTGGTCTCGCCGCTGTCGGTGCCGACCTGGACGGTGCTGGCCAGTCTGCTGTTCGCCACCCTGTCCAAATGGGGTCTGCTCGGTGGGCTCGTCACCCTCGCCACGGCCCTGGTTCGCCTGCGCCGGGTCTTCACCGAGCTCGACAATCCGACCAGGATCGCGGCGGTCTACCTGGCGCGCGGCTACTTCGCCGGCATGTGGCGATTGGCCTCGGCGATGTGCCGCGACTACTGGCCGGTGACGCTGCTGGCGGTGATCGCGTCGCGCCGGATTCGCAAGATCGCCATCACGATGGCGCTGGCCGACGGTTTGGCCGACTGGTTCACCCATCGCGACTCCGGCGGCCTCGACCCGGTGCGCTATGTGGCCTACAAGCGGTTGGACGACGTCGCCTACGGCACCGGCCTGTGGCTCGGCGTCATCCGCGCCCGCAGTTTCGAAGCGCTCAAACCGAGCGTCCCGCCGCGCTGAACTCGACTGCGTGACGAGCACTCTCATCGTCGGAGCCGGGTCGGCGGGCTGCGTGCTCGCCGCCCGGCTCAGCGCGGATCCGGCGCGTTCGGTACGCGTGTTCGAAGCCGGACCGGCTTTCCGGACGCCGGCGGAACTACCCACCGAACTGCTCGACCCGAGCCATCTCCCGATCGGCCCCGAGTCGCGGTTGATCTGGCGCTATCCGGGAAACCTGGTGCGCGGCAAGCTGGCCGGTGGTTCCGGTGCGATCAACGGCAGCTACTTCATCCGCCCGCCCGCACGCGACTTCGCCGCGTGGAGTGCGGTGGCGGGCCCGCGCTGGTCGTTCGAATCGGTCCTGCCCCTCTTCTGCGACCTGGAAGATGACGCGGATTTCGGCGGAACTGCCTGGCACGGCAACCAGGGCCCGATCCCGATCTCGCGAACCGGCGACCCCACCGAGTTCAGCGCCGAGTTCGCGCAACGGTGTGTGGCTGCGGGATTCACCGAGATACCCGACTTGAATACGCCGAACGCCACGGATGGATTCGGCCGGGTGCCCTTGGCGGTATCGGGACGTTTCCGATCGGGCCCCGCTTTCACTCATCTCTATCCAGCAATGGCGCGGCCCAACCTCACGGTCACCGGCGAGACCATGGTGACCCGGCTACTTCTGCGCGGTACCAGGGTGATCGGTGTGGAGTGGGCGCGTGGTCGTGAGCGCGGGCGAACCTTTGCCGATCGGACTGTGTTGTGCGCGGGTGCGGTCGAGTCGGCCGCGCTGTTGATCCGATCCGGGATCGGCCCCGAATCGCTGCTGCGCTCGCTCGGTGTGCCGATCGTGCGGCCCGCTCCGGTCGGCGCCTGGTGCACCGATCACCCCGAGATCGGCGTCGAATGCCCCGCCGACGAAGTCGACGGGCCCGCCGTTGTACTCGAATACGTGCTCGAAGCCGACGACCTCGAACTACGCCCGTACACCCGGATGTTCACGCCGGGTCTGCGCAGAGTCGGGGTCGCGTTGATGCGACCCGAGTCGGCAGGAGAGCTCACACTGGTCTCGGCCGATCCCACCGTCGGAGCCCGTGTCGATCAGCGCTACCTGCGCGGTGCGCGAGACCGAGCCCGCCTGCGCGACGGGGTAGCGCTGACGGCAGACATTCTCGGCCGACCGATCGGGCCGGTTGACGACTCCTGGCTGCGCGCCAACCTCGGTACTTCCCAGCATCTTTCTGGTACCTGCCGCATGGGCCCAGCGGGCGACAAACGAGCAGTGGTCGACGAATTCGGTCGCGTCCACGGCATCGATGCCCTGACGGTGGCCGATCTGTCGGTCGTTCCGGTCCCGTTGAGTCGCGGCCCACAGGCCGCGACAGTGATGCTCGCCGCGTCCATAGCTGACCATATGGTCGTGTGACGAAGTGCCGTTCGATACCACGATGTGACCTGCGGGACAAACCCTGACTTATGGCGTTTTGCCCGATAACTGCCCGGTACAGTTTGTAGCGGGAAAGAAAGGCAAATGGTCAGCAATCTTGCAGGTGGGAGGCCCCCACGGCAGGCATCGGAGTCGGGCGCACAGCTCGGTGCTCTGGAAGCCTATGCCGCACAGGCCCATGGATTTCTCAGTGCCGGTGGTGAACAGCTGACCCAGCTGGCCGGTCTACTACGTCCGCTCGTCCTCGAATCATGGCTGCGCAGTGTGCGCGGCGGTGTCGATCCGACGGACGTCATCGACGGTCGCGGGCTGCGCGGCGCCGATCTCGAGCGTTATCGCGATGCGCATGCCATTGCCGCACTCATGCCGCTGATCGACAAACTGCTGGTCCAGGACGCGTCGGCGGCCGGCCTGATCGTGACCGTGGCCGACCAGTTCGGCCGCGTTCTCTCCGTGCACGGCCATCCCGAACAGGTCGCCGCCGCCGCCGAGATCGGCGTGCGCGAGGGCGACGATCTCAGCGAACGCCGCATCGGCACCAACGCCGTCGGCCTCGTCGTGCGCACCGGCCGCGCCACCTGGATTCACGGACCCGAACATTTCCTGCATCGCATGCACCAGATCACCGGCGCCGCGGCCCCGGTGCACGAGCCGGACGGGCGGCTGATCGGCGTGCTGATGATTGCCGGCGGGATGCGGGTGGCCAAGCCGGAAATCCTCGCTCTGGTGAAGGCTGCCGCGACCGCCGCCGAAATGGATCTGGTACTGCGGGCGATGCGCGCGAGCCACGGCATCGGGACGTCGGCGCCGGCCGGTCGCGACAACGCCGAGCAGGCCACGCTCGGACTCGATGTATTGGGTCTGGGGCAACCTCAGCTGAGCATCGCGGGCGAGCGAATGTCGCTCTCGCAACGCCATGCCGAGATCCTGCTCTTGCTCACCGAACATCCCGAAGGGCTCGGCGCCGATCATCTGGCCCTGCTGCTCGACGACACCGATCTCGACAACGGCACGATCCGCGCTGCGATGTCGCGGCTGCGATCGGTGATCGGCGCTTCGGTCGTCGGATCGCGCCCTTACCGTCTGCGCGTGCATGTTGCAACCGATGTGGAGGCCCTGCGGGCCGCGCTCGACTCCGGTGATATCGAATCCGCATTGCGCTTGTACGCGGGCCCGGTGCTGCCGCGGTCCTCGGCGCCCGGCATCTGCGACATCCGCGACGAGCTCCGGGTCCGGCTGCGAACCGCCGTTCTCGCCGCCCCCGACGCCGGGGTGCTGCGCCGCTGGACCTCCTGCCCGGAAGGGCGCGACGACGCCGCCGCGTGGGCCGCGTACCGGACCACTGTCGATCGTTATTCGCCGTTGTATGCGCAGATAGAAGCCAAGATTCGAGTGCTCGACCGGCGTATCGGTGCCGATGCAACGCAGATGCAACGTTTCGGCTCATAGTCTCGCCGTCTGAAGGTGTGGTGGCTCACATATCGGTAGCCGATGTGTTGGAGCCCACACTCATGCCCAGGTCGCGTCTACCGACGAGTACTCACTGGACACTCGACCGACTTTTTTAGCGGAAAAAGTTTCTTTTTATTAATTGAGGGCCTACTGTCGGCACTGCATGGACAGGCAACCATGTGATGTAACTGACAAAATTCGTTGGAGGAATGATCAACAGCTAGGCACCCCGCGACGGACGCATCGTCTGTCGCCCGGCGACCCATGGTCGCCGATCTCGTCCACATGATCTGTCGGGGATCTTGCGAGTGTGGCGTCACGCCCACCGCGTTCAAATCGAATCTTGCGGTTCACGAGGTGTATTCGTGCTGCCCGAAACAGGTTCGATCTGCTGTTCTTTCGCGATACGAGGAGGCTCTGGTGCACGGTACGGAGTTGGGTGGGTTCAGCGCGCTGCCACAGGAAGCGCAGGTCGAATGTCTGCCGTTTCCGCTGACCCCGGCCCAGCTGGGTGTCTGGTACGCACAGCTGCTCGACCCCGACGTCCCGATCACCATCGCCCAGTACGTCGACATCGACGGCGAACTCGATCCCGCTGTGTTGCAAGCAGTTACGGCCGAAGCGGCGCACACCTACGGTTCACCGCTGGTGCGGATCGGCGAGTCCGACGGCGTTCCGTATCAGTACGTCGACCACACCCTCCCGATCGAGCGCGAACTGCCGCTGATCGATCTGCGCCACCACGAGGACCCCGTCGCCGCCGCCCAGGAATGGATGCGGGCGGAGTTCGGCGCCCCCATCGACCTGCTCACCGACCGGCTGGTGGCGGGCGCGGTGCTGCGCGTCGGCGAAGCGCGCTGGTTCTGGTACCTGCGCGGCCATCACATCGTGCTCGACGGATACGGCGCGTTCACCAACTCCCAGCGCATCGCCGAGCTCTACACCGCCCGGATGCTCGACATCCCGGCGCCCGAGGTCGTGCCGGGATCACTGTCCGCGCTGGTCGAAGGCGAACAGCAGTATCGCGAGAGCACCCGCTTCATCGGCGATCGCGAGCACTGGGCCCAGCGCATCGCGGGCCTGGACAGTCCCACCGCGCTCGACGCCCGCACCGCACCGCGCTCGGCGATCAACCTGGTGACCGGCGGGCGGCTGTCGGAAGGGCTGGTAGAGCGACTGGAAACCATTGCCGCCAGCGATGATTCGACGATCTCGGCCGTACTGCTCGCCGCGTTCGCCGCCTATCTCGGCCGTCTCACCGATCGGCCGGACGCGGTGCTGAGCCTGCCCGTCACCGCGCGCACCACTGCGGTGATGCGCCGCTCGGCGGGGATGCTGTCCAATATCGTGCCGCTGCGACTGCCCACCGGCGCGGCGGGTTCGGCGGCCACCTGGGGTGAGGTGCTGCGCGCGGCGCGGGTCGAGGTGGCGGGCGCGCTGCGTCATCAGCGCTACCGCGCCGAGGACATCCGCCGCGACGCCGAGGACGACGGCCGCCCCGCGCGGCGCGCGCTGTTCGGCCCGCTGGTCAACTTCATGCTCTTCGGCAACGACCTCACCCTCGGTACCACCACCGGTCGCTACCGGGTGCTGTCCACCGGTCCGATCGAGGACCTCAGCGTCAACGTCTACTACGGCGACCGCGCCCGCGTGCACGTCGATTTCGAGGCCAACCCGAACCTCTACGACGCCGACACCCTGGCCAGGCACCACGCCCGTTTCCTCGGTTTCCTCGAGCGATTGGCCGCCGCCGATCTCGGCACCGCGCTGGGTTCGATCGAGGTGGCGACCGAGCTGGAACTGCAGGTCAGTACCCAGATCTGGAACTCCACCCGGTTCGATGTCGACGCCGCGCTCGCCGAGCGCGCAGTGGCGATGTCGACGCTGCCCGCGATGTTCGAAGCCCAGGTCGAGCGCACCCCCGACGACGTGGCCGTGCGCATGGCCGGGTCCTCGCGCGCCGGCCGGGCTCGGGATGTCGACGCCGCGGATCCCGCTACCGCGACGTTGACCTATCGCGAGCTCGCTCAGCGCGTCAATCGGCTGGCCCGGCGGCTGCGTGCCGACGGCATCGGCCCGGAATCGCTGGTGGCATTGAGCATTCGGCGTTCGCCGGACCTCGTGGTCGCCATGTACGCCGTGCTCACCGCGGGCGCCGCCTACGTGCCGATCGACCCCGATCACCCCAGCAATCGCATCGCCCACATCCTCGCCACCGCGGCCCCGGCCGCCGTGCTCACGACCGCCCGCGACGGCGCGCCCGTGGCGGGGCTGCCCGTGCTCACCGTGGACACCCTCGACCTGAGCGACTACGACGACGCCCCGCTGACCGACGCCGACCGCGCCGCGCCGCTGCGCCCCGGCCACCCTGCCTATGTCATCTTCACCTCCGGCTCCACCGGTCTGCCCAAGGGCGTCGCGGTCGAGCACGCCGCGATCGTGAACCGGCTCGTCTGGATGCAGCACACCTACCGCCTGCACGGGGTCGACGTGGTGCTGCAGAAGACGCCGATGACCTTCGACGTCTCGGTGTGGGAGTTCTTCTGGCCCTTGCAGGTCGGTGCCACGCTGCTGCTGGCCGAACCGGAGGGCCATCGCGATCCCGCGTACCTGCGCCGGGTGATCGCCGAATACGGCGTCACTGTCGCGCATTTCGTTCCGTCGATGCTCGAAGTCTTTCTCGCCCAACAGGAAATCGCCGAGCGTACATCGCTGCGACTGGTCTTCGCCTCCGGCGAGGCGCTGTCGGCCGCACCGGCTCAGCGACTGCGGGTGCTGACGGGTGCGCGATTGCACAACCTCTACGGCCCGACCGAGGCCGCTGTCGATGTCACCTTCCACGAGGTGAACGACGGCGACCGGGTCACGGTGCCGATCGGCGCGCCGGTGTTCAACACCCGGCTCCATGTTCTCGACTCACGGCTGCGGCCCGTTCCGGTCGGGGCTCCGGGTGAGCTGTATCTGTCGGGGGTACAGCTCGCCCGGGGTTATGTGGGACGTGCCGAGCTCACCGCCGGACGTTTCGTCGCCGCGCCAGTGCAGCCCGCCACCGATGCCGGACGCCATGCGCCGGGCGTGGTGACCCCCGGCGAGCGGATGTACCGTACCGGCGATCTCGTGCGCTGGACCACGAACGGCGAACTGGAATACTTGGGGCGCACCGACTTCCAGGTGAAGCTGCGTGGTCTGCGGATCGAGCTCGGCGAGATCGAAGCCGTGCTCGAGACCGTCGACTCCGCCGCGCGCGCCGTGGTCGTGGTCCGTGACGACGCCGGTGTCGGCGAGCAGCTGGTCGCCTATGTGGTGGCAGCCGAGCCGGGCGCGGTCGCGATCGACGACCTGCGCGAGACCGCACTGCGCGCGCTGCCCTCCTACATGGTGCCCGCCGCCTTCGTGCTCCTCGACACCCTGCCGGTGAACGCCTCGGGCAAGCTGGATCGCAAGGCGTTGCCCGCGCCCACCCGTACCGTCGTCGACTACGCCGAGCCCGTCGGCCCGGTGGAGCAGACGGTGGCCAGGGTCTTCGGCGAGGTCCTCGGCCTCGACCGGGTCGGCCGCGACGACGACTTCTTCGCTCTCGGCGGCAACAGCTTGGTCGCCACGCAGGTAGCGGCCCGCCTCGGCGCTGATCTGGGCTGCCGCCTTGGCGTGCGCGACTTGTTCGGCGCGACCACTGTCGCCCGCCTCGCCGCCGCCGTCACCGAGCGCGCCCTCACCGGCGTCTCCGCCCAGCTCCCGGTGCTCACCGCGCGCCCCCGGCCCGCCCTGATCCCGCTGTCGCCCGCACAGCAACGCATCTGGTTCCTCAACCGTTTCGACCCCTCGGCGCCTGGCTACAACATGCCGTTCGTCGTCCGGATGCGCGGCGCCGCCGACCTCACCGCGCTGGTCACCGCCCTGCACGCGGTCGTCGACCGGCACGAAGCGCTGCGCACCGTGTTCCCCGCTGTCGAGACGCCCGGCGGTGAGGTGGCCGAGCAGGTGATCCGCGATGCCGGACTGGTCCGCATCGGCGATGCCACCGCAGTGTCCGCCGCCGACCTCGACCGCGAGCTCACCCGATTCGCCCGCGCCGGCTTCGATCTCGCGCACGAAGCTCCTTTCCGTGCGCGTGTCTTCGTCGTCGCGGAGTCTGCCGACACCGCTGTGGACAACTCCGCGTCGCGCCGATCAGGCGTCGTCGCGGAGCCCGTCGGTAGCGACGGTGTGGCCTCGGTGGCCGGCGCCGCGAGCTCCGCGGGGGAGTGCGTGCTCGCTGTCGTGCTGCATCACATCGCGGCCGACGGAGTCTCGCTGCAGGTGCTCGTCCGCGACGTACTCACGGCTTACCGGGCCGTTGTCGACGGCGTGGAGCCCGAGTGGTCCCCGCTGCGCGTGCACTACGCCGACTACGCCCTGTGGCAGCGCGAACTCCTCGGTGACGAAGCGGACCCGCAGTCGCTGGCATCGCGCGAAATCGCCTTCTGGGAACGAACTCTCGCCGGTCTGCCCGATCAGCTCGAGCTCCCCTCGGCCCGGCAGCGGCCGATCGAGCCGAGTATGCGCGGGGCGCGCGCCGCCTTCACCATCGACGCCCATCTGCACGGCCGACTCGCCGACCTGGCCCAGCGTGCGGGCGCGTCGCTGTTCATGGTCCTGCACACCGCACTGGCCGTGTTGCTCGCGCGCCTGTCCGGCACCACCGACATCGCCGTCGGCACCGGCGTGGCAGGCCGCGGCGACCGCGCCATCGACGACCTGATCGGCATGTTCGTCAACACGCTCGTCCTGCGCACCGAGATCGACCCCGCCGCGAGCTTCAGCGCGGCGCTCGAGCTGACCCGTGAAACCGATCTGGCCGCCTTCGCGCACGCAGGCGTCCCTTTCGATCGCCTGGTCGACGTCGTCAACCCGGCCCGCTCGCAGGCGCGGCACCCGCTGTTCCAGGTGGCGCTGAACTTTCAGGCTGTTCTCGACACCACCTTCGACCTGGCGGGCTCGACGGTGTCGGTGCGCGAGATCGAACTCGACACCACCAAATTCGACCTCCAGCTCACCCTCGCCGAACGTCGCAGCGCCACAGGCGAACCCGCGGGGATCGAAGCCGTCACCCTCTACGCCACCGATCTGTTCGACGAACCCGAGATTCACGCCCTCGGTGCGCGTTTCGTGCGGTTGCTGGCTGCGGCGGTCGAGGATCCCGGCACCGCTGTCGGCGATCTACCGCTGCTGTCGGCATCCGAACACTCCCACTTCACCACCAGGCCACCGGTACCGGTTGCCGCGACCGGTCTGCTGCCCGACCTGTTCGGCGCGGCCGTCGCGGCCGGCCCCGACCGCGATGCCGTCACCGACGGCGAGCGCATCCTCACCTACCGCGAACTCGACCGGGCGTCGTCACGCCTGGCCAGGGTGCTCATCGACAGCGGCGTCGGCCCCGACGACGTGATCGCCGTCGGCATTCCCCGCTCCATCGAGTCGGTTCTCGCGGTGTGGGCCGTCGCGAAGGCGGGCGCCGCGTGGCTGCCGGTCGACCCGAGCTACCCACTCGACCGCGTCACCCATATGGTTACCGATTCAGGTGCGCGACTGGGTCTTACAGTGTCCGGCGTACAGTCGGCGCTGCCCGGCCCGATCGACTGGCTGGCCCTCGACGAACTGAAGCTGATGGCCGAATGCGCCTCGCGGTCCAGCGCGCCCGTCACCGATTCCGATCGGGTCCGGCCGCTGCGCGCCCAGCACCTGGCCTACGTCATCTACACCTCCGGCTCCACCGGCCTACCCAAGGGCGTACTGGTCACCCAGGCCGGCATCGCCGGGTTCGCCGCCGAGGAAACCTCGCGCATGTTCGGCACCGCCGAGGCCCGCGTCCTCCAGGTGGGCTCGCCGTCCTTCGACATCTCGGTGATGGAATTCCTGCTCGCCGTGAACTCCGCCGCGACCCTGGTGATCGCCCCGCCCGGACGGCACGTCGGAGATGAGCTGGCCCAGCTGCTTGCGCAGCAGCGCGTCACCCACGCGTTGATGACTCCGTCGGGCCTGGCCGTGCTCGACCCCACCCAGCTCGACACCCTGCGCATGGTGATGGTCGGCGGCGAGGCCTGCCCGCCCGACCTCATCGCCCGCTGGACCGCCGGACCCGTCCCGCGCGCTTTCGTCAACGCCTACGGCCCGTCGGAGACCACGGTCGCGACCAATATCAGCGAGCCCCTCACCGCCGATTCCCCGCTGACCCTCGGACCGCCACTGCGCGGTATCAGCCAGTGGGTACTCGACTCTCGGTTGCGGCCGGTTCCCGTCGGCGTCGCGGGCGAGCTGTATGTCGCAGGCGCGCAGGTGGCCCGCGGCTACCGCTCCCGTGCCGCCCTCACCGCTGCCCGTTTCGTCGCCAGCCCGTGGGCGCCGTCCGAGCGCATGTACCGCACCGGCGACCTGGTCCGCTGGACCACCGAAGGCACCCTCGAATACCTCGGCCGCAACGACGACCAGGTCAAACTCCGTGGTTTCCGCATCGAACTCGGCGAGATCGAGTCGGCGCTGCTCGCCCGTTCGCCGGTGAGCCAGGCTGTTGTCCTGGTCCGGCCCGACGCCCACCGCGGCGATCAACTCGTCGCGTACCTCGTCCCCGAGGCGCAGGCGGGCGCGGCGGATACCGAGATCGATGTCGAGCAGATCTCCGCTGCCCTGCGTGGCACTCTCGCCGCGCACATGATTCCGTCCGCGTTCGTCGTCCTCGACGCGCTGCCGCTCACCCCCAACGGCAAGCTCGACCGTAAGGCGCTGCCGGAGCCGGTGTTCGCCGCCCGCTCCTTCCGTGCGCCCGCCGCCGGCACCGAGTCGGTCGTGGCCGAGGTGTTCGGCGAGGTGCTCGGCGTCGAGCGGATCGGCGCCGACGACGACTTCTTCGCGCTCGGCGGCAACTCCCTCGTCGCCACCCAGGTGGTGTCGCGCCTGGGGACCGCCCTCGGTCGCGCGGTGTCGCTGAAGTCGCTGTTCGAGGCGCCGACGGTGGCTGCCCTGGCCGCTCTGCTCGGCGCTGCGGAGGTAGTGGCGGCTCGCCCGCCGTTGGTGGCGGGGGTGCGGCCGGCCCAGATCCCGTTGTCCTATGCCCAGCAGCGGATGTGGTTCCTGAATCAGTTCGACGCCGAATCGGTCGCCGACAATATCGCCGCCGCCATCCGCCTGACCGGCGCCATCGACTATGCCGCGATGAACGCGGCCGTGGCGGCGGTCTTCGGCAGGCACGAGGCCCTGCGGACCCGCTATCCCGCCGTCGATGGCATCCCGTTCCAGCAGGTACTCGACGCCGACCAGCTGACGATCACCCTCGAACCGCACGCGATCGCCCCGGTCGACCTCGACGGCCGGATCCGCGCCCTGGCTGCGATCCCGTTCGCGGTCGACCAGCAACCCCCGGTTCGTCTGCACCTGCTGCACACCGGCGCCGACGAGCACGTTCTCGTCCTCGTGCTGCACCACATCGCCGCCGACGGCTGGTCGGTCGCCCCGCTGACCCGCGACGTGATGGTCGCCTACGCCGCCCATCTGGCAGGCGCCGCACCCCAGTGGACGCCACTGCCCGTGCAGTACGCCGACTTCGCCCTGTGGCAGCGCGAGGCGCTCGGCGACGAGGACGACGCGAATTCGGCCATGTCCAACCAGCTCGCCTTCTGGACAACGGAACTGGCGCAGCTGCCCGACCTGCTGTCTCTGCCCGCCGACCGTCCCCGTCCCGCCGTCGCCTCGGGACGCGGTGCGCGCCACGGCTTCGCGATCCCCGCCTCGATCACCGACCGCCTGCGCCGGATCGGTGCCGACGCAGGCGCCTCGCTGTTCATGGTGCTGCACGCCGGGTTCGCCGCGACGCTCGCCGAATTGTCCGGCGAGCAGGACATCTCGATCGGCGCGCCGGTCGCCGGCCGTGGCGACCGGATGCTCGACGATCTGGTCGGCATGTTCGTCAATACGCTCGTGCTGCGCACCCGGATCGATCCGGGCGCCACCTTCACCGAGCTCCTCGCCGCCGTCCGCGACGGCGACCTGCGTGCCCTCGCCAACACCGACGTCGCCTTCGACCGTCTGGTCGAGGTGCTCAACCCCGAGCGTTCGACCGCCCGGCACCCGCTGTTCCAGGTGATGCTCGACTTCCAGAACAACAGCCGAACCGAGCTCGAACTCGCGGGTGTGACCGCTGCTGAGATCGAGATCGACACCCGCACAGCAAAATTCGACCTACAACTGACGGTGCGCGAGACCGCAGACGGCCTGCTCGCCCGCTTCGAGTACGCGACCGACCTCTTCGACGCGCAGACCATCACAGATTTCGGCACCCGCTTGCTGCGGATGCTGGATACGGTGACCGCCGATCCCAACGTCGTGATCGGCGACATCGATCTGCTCGACACCGCCGAGCGCACCCGCCTGCTCGGCGACTGGAACGCCACCGCGTACCCGAGCGACCAGCGCATGACCCTGGCCTCGCTGTTCAGCGCGCAGGCCCAGCGCACCCCCGACGCGATTGCGCTGTCCTTCGACGGCGCATCGGCCACCCACCTCGTGCCGAGCTGCGCGCAGACGCTGTCGTATTCCGGGTTCGCGGCACAGGTGAATCGCCTGGCCCGCCTGCTGATCTCGATCGGCGTCGGCCCCGAGCGCACCGTCGCCCTCGGTATGCGTCGCTCGACCGACCTGGTCGTGGCCATGTACGCGGTCCTGGCCGCAGGCGGCGCCTACGTGCCACTGGACCCCGACCACCCGTCCGAGCGCATCGTCGAGGTGATCGCCGCCGCCGACCCCGTCTGCGTGCTGACCCGCGCGAGCGACGACATCGATCTGTCCGCCGTGGACTCGGCCGCGTGGGACACCACGCACCGCCCGGCGATCCTCGACCTCGAGCAACTCGACATCACCGACTACTCGCCCGAACCGATCACCGACGCCGACCGCCTCGCCACGCTCACCCCCGGCAATGCCGCGTACCTGATCTTCACCTCCGGCTCCACCGGCAAGCCCAAGGGCGTCGTCGTCTCCCACGCGGCGATCGTCAATCGCCTGGTGTGGATGCAGGACGCTTACCGGCTCACCCCCGGCGATGCCATCTTGCAGAAGACTCCCGCCACGTTCGACGTGTCGGTCTGGGAATTCTTCTGGCCCTTGCAGATCGGCGCCCGACTCGTCCTGGCTCGCCCCGACGGCCATCGCGACCCCGCCTACCTGGCCCAGCTGATCGATGCCGAACAGATCACCGTCGCCCACTTCGTCCCCTCGATGCTCGCGGTCTTCGTCGCCGAGCTCGACGACCGGATCACCGCCGATCGCCCGCACGGCGCGGGCGCCGGCAGTGATGTGCGCCCCGACCAGCCCGCGGAATTCGCAGGCGATGCGACTATCGGGAACTGCGCCTCGCTGCGCATGGTGTTCGCCTCCGGCGAGGCACTGCCGCCCGCGCCTGCCCAGCTGCTGCGACAGCTCACCGGTACGGCTGTGCACAACCTGTACGGCCCCACCGAAGCCGCGGTCGACGTCACCTTCCACGAGGTGATCGACGCCGACACGGTCTCGGTCCCGATCGGCGCACCTGTGCACAACACCCAGGTGTACGTCCTCGACAGCAGGCTGCGGCCGGTCCCCGTCGGCGTTGCGGGCGAGCTGTATCTGGCAGGCACTCAACTCGCCCGCGGCTACGCGGGCCGCGTCGATCTGACAGCGGACCGTTTCGTCGCCAACCCCTTCACCCCGGGCGAGCGGATGTACCGCACCGGCGATCTCGTCGCCTGGACGCGCGCAGGCGCCGACCGCCGCGGCGCGACAGCCGATGACGATCCGTTCGGCGGCGCCGATATCGGCGAACTGGAGTATCTGGGCCGCACCGACTTCCAGGTCAAACTGCGCGGACTGCGGATCGAACCCGGCGAGATCGAAGCCGTTCTGTCCGCGCTGCCCGAGATCTCGCAGGCCGCGGTCCTCGTCCGCGACGACGTCCTGGTGGCCTATCTCGTGGCGGCACAGCCGGTCGAGGTTGCCGCGGTGAAGTCGGCGCTCGGGCGCACCCTGCCCGCCTACATGGTCCCGGCGGCATTCGTCGTCCTCGACGAGTTCCCGCTCAACACCTCCGGCAAGCTCGACCGCAAGTCGCTGCCGGCACCGCATTTCGAGGCCACGTCCTTCCGTGCGCCGACCACGGAAGTGGCACGCGTCGTCGCGGCGACCTTCGCCACGGTGCTCGGGTTCCCCGCCGATCGCGAAGTGGGTCTCGACGACGACTTCTTCGCCCTCGGCGGCAACTCCCTCAACGCCACCCAGGTTGTGGCCCGCCTCGGCGCCGCCCTCGACTCCCAGATCCCGGTCCGGCTGCTGTTCGAGGCACCCACCGTCGCCGACCTGGCCGACCGGTGCACCGCCCTGCGCGGCACCGGCGCCCGCCCGGAACTCACCACTCGTGAACGCCCCGCGCTGATTCCGCTCTCGGCGGCCCAGCGCCGGATGTGGTTTCTCAACCGCTACCTCGCCGATGTCGACGGCGTCGGCGACGCGGTCGACAACATCCCCGTCGCCCTGCGTCTGACCGGCGACCTCGATGTCACCGCGCTGGAAGCCGCGATCGCGGACGTGATCGACCGGCACGAAACCCTGCGGACGAGCTACCCCGAAGTCGCCGAGGGCGCCGAGGGCGACCGGTCGATGCCGCGGTGCGGAGTTCGACTGGGTCGGCCAACGCGGGCGCGGCCTGGGCCACCCCGATCCAGCTGATCGCCGACTCGGTCGAGATCTCCCTGCGGGCCGAGGACATCACCGAGTCCGAACTGCCCGCGCGGCTGCTGTCCTGCGCGGCGGTCCGCTTCGACCTGACCGCCGAAATCCCGGTTCGCGCCACTTTGTTCGCGGTGAACGGCGATCATGTGCTCGTTCTCGTGATCCACCACATCGCCGCCGACGGCTTCTCGCTCGGCCCACTCGCCGCCGACCTGATGGCCGCCTACACCGCCCGCCGTAACGGCGTCACCCCCGCCTGGGCGCCGCTACCGGTGCAATACGCCGACTACGCCCTCTGGCAGGACGAAAACCTCGGTGCGGCAACCGATGCCACCTCGCTCGCACACGCGCAGCTGAGCTTCTGGCGGCACGGCCTGGCCGGGCTTCCCGAGCAGCTCGACCTGCCGACCGACCGCCCCCGCCCCGCCGAATCCACCTATCGTGGCGCTGTCCACCGCTTCCAAATCGATTCCGATCTGCACAGCGAACTGCGCGAGTTGGCCCGCAAGCACGAGGCCACCCTGTTCAGCACCGTGCACGCGGCACTCGCCGTGCTGCTGGCCCGGCTGTCCGGCGGCAGCGACATCGCCATCGGCACTCCGGTCGCGGGCCGCGGTGAGGCGGCCCTCGACGGTTTGATCGGCATGTTCGTCAACACCCTGGTCCTGCGGACCCAGATCGACCCGCGCGCCGAGTTCGAAACCACCCTCGATGCGGTTCGCGCGGGCGACCTCGACGCCCTCTCCCACGCCGACATCCCCTTCGAACAGGTCGTCGACGTCGTCGATCCGGCGCGCTCGCGCAACCGGCACCCCCTGTTCCAGGTCGCGCTGGTGTTGCAGAACTTCACCGTTCCCGCCTTGCGGGCAGCCGACCTTCGCGTGGAACCCCTCGATTTCGACGCCGCCGTCGCGAAGTTCGATCTGCAGTTCACCATCGGTGAGTCCGACGACATCGACGGGCGCGCCGACGGCATGTCCATCGAAATCGCTTACGCCACAGATTTGTTCGACGAGAGCAGCGTCGCGGTGCTGGCCCGCCGATTCACCCAGGTGCTGGCCGCCGTCGTCGCCGACCCGACCGTCGTGGTCGGCGACATCCAACTGCTCAGCGCCGAAGAACAGCAGCGCACCCTGCACGACTGGTCGTGCACCGGCGATTCGGTGGCCGCCGCCGACACGATGGTGGATCGGTTCGCCCGCGTCGCCGCACTCGACCCGAACGCCGTCGCCGTGAAGGCAGGCGAATCCACGCTGACCTACGGCGAGCTCGATGCCTGGTCCAACCGCCTGGCTCGCCGTCTCGTCGCCGCCGGTGTCGGCCCGGAATCGCTGGTAGCGGTGGCGCTTCCGCGCTCGGTCGAGCTGGCTGCCGCCTTGCTCGCCGTGCTGAAGGCGGGCGGCGGCTATCTGCCGATCGACCCGAACTACCCCGCCGATCGCATCGAATACGTGCTCGACGACGCCCGCCCGCACTGCGCCATCACCAACGGACACACCGGCCTGGCCCGAGACTGGTTCGGTGGCCCGGTCATCGACCCCGACGCAGGCAACCTGACCGATTTCGCCGCCGACCCGCTGACCGACGCGGACCGGCGCATGCCCCTGACCCCCATCAACGCCGCCTACGTCATCTACACCTCCGGCTCGACCGGCCGGCCCAAGGGCGTTGTCGTTCCGCACTCGAATGTGATCGCTCTGCTGGACAACACCGCGGGCCGCTTCGGCTTCGGACCCTCGGATGTCTGGACGATGTTCCACTCCTATGCCTTCGACTTCTCGGTATGGGAGCTCTGGGGCGCGCTGCTCCACGGCGGCTCGATCGTGCTGGTCGACTACTTCACCTCCCGCACGCCCGAACAGTTCCTCGAACTGCTGCGCACCGAACGCGTCACCGTTCTCAACCAGACGCCCTCGGCGTTCTACCAGCTCATCGCCGCCGATCTCGCCGCACCAGCGCCCGCCGAATACGCCTTGCGCACAGTGATCTTCGGCGGTGAGGCGCTCGATCCCCAGCGCCTGGCCGGCTGGTTCGCCCGGTACCCGGCCGCGCCGCGCATGGTGAACATGTACGGCATCACCGAGACCACCGTCCATGCCTCCTACCGGGAGATCACGCCGGAGACCGGGCCCGCCAGCGTGATCGGCGGCGCCATCGCGGGTCTCGCGGTGCGCGTGCTGGATTCGCGTCTGCGGCCCGTTCCGGTGGGTGTTCCCGGCGAGATCTACGTCTCCGGGCCACAGTTGGCGCGTGGCTATCTCGGGCGACCCGAGCTGACCGCGAGCCGCTTCGTCGCCGACCCCTACGGTCCTGCCGGATCCGTCGCCTACCGCTCGGGCGACCTCGCCCGGTGGGCTGTCTCGGCAGGCGAGGTCGATCTCGAGTACTTGGGCCGCGCCGACCAGCAGGTCAACCTGCGTGGCTTCCGCGTAGAACTCGGCGAGATCGAGGCTGCGCTGTTGCGCAGCTCGATCGCCCCGCGCGAGGTCGCGGTGCTGGTTCGCACCGACCTCGTCGACGAGCCGCGCATCGTGGCCTACCTGGTGGCCGATGCCACCGACCTCGACACCGCAGCCCTGCGCAAGGAACTGGCGCGCACCCTGCCCGAGCACATGCTCCCCGCGGCCGTTGTGCCGGTCGAGCGCATCCCGCTCACGGTCAACGGCAAGCTCGACCGCGCCGCCCTTCCCGCCCCGGTCTTCGAGACCACCGCGTTCCGCAGGCCTGCGACCGTCACCGAGCAGATCATCGCCGACGTCTACACCGAGGTCCTCGGCCGTGCCGACGACCAGCCGATCGGCGCCGACGACGACTTCTTCGCCCTGGGCGGCAGCTCGCTGCTGGCCGCGAAGGCTGTCGCCCGGATCGGGGCCGCCCTTGATCGGCGCGTCAGCGTGCGGACCCTGTTCGAGGCGCCGCGCGTCACCGAACTGGCCACCATGGTCGACGCCGACTCGCGAGTCGGCAGGCCCGCGCTGGTCGGCCGGGCCCGCCCCGAACGGCTTCCGCTGTCTCCGGCCCAGCAGCGCATGTGGTTCCTCAATCGCTTCGACCGCGCGTCGGTGGCCTACAACATCCCGTTCGCGCTGCGCCTGAGCGGCGCGCTCGATGTCGACGCGCTGCAGGACGCGATGGCCGACGTGGTCGCGCGCCACGAATCCCTGCGCACCGTGTACCCGGAGGTCGACGGCGCACCCGTGCAGTCGATCATTGCCGCGACCGGGCCCTCGCTGGTTCCGGTAGCGACCACCGAAGCCGCACTGCCCGCCGCGATCCGGGAACTGGCCGAGACCACCTTCGACGTCACGACCGAAGTCCCGCTGCGCCTGCGCCTGTTGCAGGTCACCGACACCGAATTCGTGCTCGCCGCCGTGCTGCACCACATCGCGGCCGACGGTTCCTCCATCACGCCCTTTGTCGCCGACCTGATGCGGGCCTACACCGCCCGGCTCGCCGACACCGCGCCCTGCTGGGCGCCGCCCGCCGTCCAGTTCGCCGACTACGCACTCTGGCAGCGCGATCTGCTCGGCGACGAATCCGACCCGGAATCGCTCGCGGCCCAACAGGTCGGATACTGGCGAACACAGCTGGCCGGGCTACCCGATCAGCTGGCCCTGCCGACCGACCGTCCCCGCCCGCCCCGTCAAACCCTGCGCGGCGACAATGTTCGTTTCACCGTCGACGCCGACCTGCACGCCGCACTGTCCGCGCTGGGCCGCAGCAGCGGCGCCACGCTGTTCATGGTGGTGCACGCGGCCTTCGCGGCGCTGCTGGCCAGGCTCTCCGGCACCGCCGACATCGCCGTCGGCACCCCGAACGCGGGTCGCGGTGAAGCCGAACTCGACGAGGTCATCGGCATGTTCGTCAACACTCTCGTCCTGCGCACCCAGGTCGCGAGCGAAACATCGTTCACCGACCTGCTCGCCGCCGCCCGCACCGCCGACATCGCCGCGTTCTCGCACGCCGACGTGCCGTTCGAGCGGTTGGTCGAGGTGCTCAACCCGGCCCGCTCCACCGCGCGGCATCCGCTGTTCCAGGTCGGCTATTCCTTCCAGAACCACGACCGAGGCCAGCTGGAACTGCCGGGTCTGACGGTCTCGAACATCGAATTCGACTCCGGTGTAGCGCAGTTCGATCTGCACCTGTTCGCTCTGGACAACTACGCCGCCGACGGGACACCGGCGGGAATCGAGATGGCACTCGGCTACGCCTCCGATCTGTTCGACGCCGCGACGGCCGAGCGCTTCGCCGGCGCGCTGCGCCGGATTCTCGAATCCGTCACCGCCGCACCGGGTACCGCGATCGGTGATCTCGACCTGCTCGGCGCTGATCGCACGTTGCTGCTCGAAACCTGGAACGACACCACCCATCCGATCGAGCCGACCACCCTCACCGAAATGGCTGCCCGCCAAGCGATCCGAACCCCCGACGCGCTCGCGCTGATCGACGACGAGACCGGCGAGTCCCTGGACTACGCCACCTTCGATGCCCAGGTCAACCGGGTCGCCCGGCTCCTGATCGCCGAAGGCGTCGGACCGGAACGCACTGTCGCGCTGGCGATGCGTCGCGGCATCGACCTCGTCATCGCGATGCACGCGGTGGTTCGGGCGGGTGGCGCGTACGTCCCGATCGACCCCGATCACCCAGCCGACCGCATCGCCTACATCCTCGCCACCGCAGCACCGCTGTGCGTGCTCACCACCGCCGCCGACGGCCTGCCGATCGCGGTGGACCTACCGGTCTTCGAACTCGATCACCGTGCGCTGCGCGAACTCTCGTCAGAAGTCGTGACCGATGCCGAGCGCATCGCCCCCTTGCGCCCCGAGCATCCCGCCTACATCATCTTCACCTCCGGCTCCACCGGTCGTCCCAAGGGTGTCACCGTGGCGCACGCCGCGATCGTCAACCAGCTCGCCTGGCTACACGACCGCTTCACGATGAGCAGTACCGACCGCGTCCTGCTGAAGACGCCCGCCACCTTCGACCTCTCGGTCTGGGAGTTCTGGTCGCCACTGACCTCCGGTGGCGCCCTGATCGTCACCCGGCCCGGCGACGAGCGCGACCCGGACCGCTTGCGCGCCACCATGACCCGCCACGGTGTCACGGTCTTGCACGCGGTGCCCTCGCTCGTCGGCATGCTGCTGGCAGCTGAAACCACACCTGCGCTGCCTGATTCGCTACGCGCTGTCCTCGCCATCGGCGAAGCGCTGCCCGCCGCCACTGCCACCCAGTTCCGCGCTCGCTCCGAAGCGGCCCTGCACAATCTGTACGGCCCGACCGAAGCTGCCGTCTCCATCACCGAATACGAGGTAGCCCAGGACCCGGCGCACACCGTCCCGATCGGCGCACCGGTCTGGAACAGCGCGCTCTACGTTCTCGACGCGCGATTGCACCCGGTGCCGATCGGTGTGGCCGGAGAGCTGTACCTGTCCGGCGAGCAGCTGGCCCGCGGCTATCAGGGCCGCCAGTCCTTGACCGCCGATCGCTTCGTGGCCAACCCCTTTGCGGAGGTTGCCGCCCGGATGTCGGCGACCGGGAAGACTGCCGCCGGATCGCGGATGTACCGCACCGGCGACATCGTGCGCCGGCGCGCCGACGGCACAGTCGAATACCTCGAGCGCGCCGACTTCCAGGTCAAGATCGGTGGCTTCCGCATCGAACTCGGCGAGGTCGAGACAGCCCTGCTGCGCTGCGCCGACGTGCGTGCCGCCGTCGCGGTGGCCAGCACCGACGAACGTGTGGGGGCCCGGCTGATCGCCTACGCGGCGGTCGCCGACCTGACCACTGGCGACGAACAAGCCATCGCCGCCCGACTGCGCGCCGAACTCGCCGCGCAGCTGCCCGCCTACATGGTCCCCGCCGCCCTGGTGGTGCTCGGCGAGCTGCCCCTCAATGCCAACGGCAAGGTCGACCGCGCCAACCTGCCCGAGCCCGAGTTCGCCGAAGCGGCCTTTCGTGCTCCGCTCACCCCGGCCGAACAGCTCGTCGCCCACACCTTCACCGAGGTCATCGGCTGCGCGAGTGTGGGCTTGGACGACGACTTCTTCCAGCTCGGCGGCAACTCGCTCATGGCGACCAGGTTGGCCGCTCGCCTGGGCGCCGCACTCGGCGCGCAGGTCCCGGTGGCCGCCGTCTTCGACGCACCGACGGTGGCCGCGCTGGCCGAACACCTCGCCACGGTCGACCGAACGAGCGCCCGCCCGCCGCTGACCCGACGCGCGGGCGAGGGCCCTGCGGTTCTCTCGCCCGCGCAGCAGCGCATGTGGGTGCTGCATCAGCTCTCGCCCCAATCCTCGGCCTACCACATTCCGGCCGCCATCCGCCTCACCGGCGACCTCGACCTGCCCGCTCTGCAAGCGGCGATCGCCGATCTGCTCGCCCGCCACGACACCCTGCGTACGCGCTATCCGGACACTGCGGAGGGCCCGGTCCAGCAGGTGATGCCCGCCTGGTCGGCCGCCGTGGACATCGCCCCCATCCCGGTCGCGCCCGCCGAGGTCGAAACCCGAATCGCGGCCCTGGTCGCGCAGCCGTTCGACATCACCGCCGCCCCACCGATCCGAGTCGCGCTCTATCGTCTCGGCGACAACGATCACGTCCTCGTCGTCGTGGTGCACCACATCAGCGCCGACGGCTACTCGATCGACCCGCTCACCCGAGACCTGGTGCGCGCCTATGTGGATCGCAGCGAGGGCCGCGAACCGGGCTGGGCCCCCTTGGAAATCCAGTACGGCGATTTCAGCACCTGGCAGCGCGACCTGCTCGGCGCCGACACCGACCCCGGCAGCGTGCTCACCGAGCAACTCGCGTACTGGACCCGTGAACTCGCAGGCGCGCCCGAACTGCTGGCGCTGCCGACCGACCGGCCGCGCACGTCCCGGCGTGAAATGCACGGCGCGAGTATCGAATGCGATGTCGACGCCGCGCTGACGCACAGCCTCGACGAGGTGGCCCGTGCGCACGGAACCACCCTGTTCACCCTGATCCACAGTGCCCTGGCGGTCCTGCTGGCCAAGCAATCCGGCAGCTCCGACATCACCATCGGCGTCCCGGTGTCCGGTCGCGGCGTTCGCGAGCTCGACGACCTGGTCGGCATGTTCGTCAACACCGTCGCGCTGCGCACCGAGATCGACGCGCGGGCACCGTTCACCGACCTGCTCGCCCAGGCGAGGCGGCGCGACCTCGCCGCCCTCTCCCACGCCGACGTCCCGTTCGAGCAGGTCGTCGACGCCATCGGCGGCACCCGCACCGGCGCCTACACCCCGCTGTTCCAGGTGATGCTGACCTTCCAGAACATGCCGCCAGGAGGCATCGAACTACCAGGCCTGCACGTCCAGACCCTGGATCCCGGTCTCACCGAAGCCAAGTTCGACCTGCATCTCACCGTCTTGCAGCGTTACACCGGCGGCGGCGTCCTCGACGGCCTCGACATCCACTTCGGCTACGCCACAGACTTGTTCGACGAGCCGACGGCCCGTGCCCTGGCCGAACGATTCCGCGCGATCCTCACCGCGGTCGCCACCGACCCCACCATCGCGGTGCGCGCCATCGACATGCGCACCGATGCAGAAAAGACCCCTCAGCCGACCACCTACACAATCGCCGATCTCCCGGACCTCGTCGGTTCGGTAGCTCGGTCAGCGCCGGCGACCGTGGCATTCGTCCACGGCGAGCACGCCATCTCCTACGGAGCACTCGACGCCAAGCTCACCGCGGTGAGCAGGGCGATGGGCGCGAAGATGAAACCCGAAGCGCTGGTGAACGTCGCGCTGGCCGGGCTCGTGCCCGGCGTGCTCGCCGCACTCGGCGCGGCCGGTCTCACTTCCACTCTGCAAACACTGGTGACCGATGCTGCCGCGGTAATCGCCGGGACAGGGTCGGTTGACGACTCGGAAGGACAACTCTGATGTCGCACACGGATTCGGTCACGACCGCCGCCACCCTCGCCGCGCTCCTGCGTGACCTGGACGGCGAACGACCGCGTGACCCGGCGACCTTGCTCGCCGCCTTCTCCGCCCACGCCGACCGCGAACCCGACACCCTCGCCGTACGCGACGGCGAAATCACGCTCACCTACGGCGAATTGGTCGAGCGGGTCGATGCGCTGGCGGCGGCTCTCGTCGAACACGGTGTCGAGCCCGAGACCACGGTCGCGGTCTCGCTGCCGCGCTCGGCCGAACTCGTCGTCGCCGTGCACGCCGTGATCACCGCGGGGGGCGCCTTCGTCCTGCTCGACCCCGCAACCTCCGACGATCTGCAACGACGCACGCTCGCATTGGCCGCGCCGACACTGATCCTCACCGCCGACGGAACTGCGCACCCGTCCGGATTTCCCGTGCTGGGCGTCGACGCGACCGTCGGTGACACACCCGACGAACTACCCGGGCCCGGCGCCGACAACCCCGCCTATCTGGTGGTCGATGTCGTCGCCTCGACTGCCGTTGTCGTCGGACACCGGGCAGCCCAAGCGAATTCGACGTGGCGTCAACGCCTCTGCGGCATCGGAGAGGGCGACTCGGTCCTCTGGCACGCGCCGCTGGCCGGACAGGCCGCCGTGGGGGAGATGCTGCTCGCGTTGCAGACCGGCGCCACGCTGGTGGTCTCCCCGTCGGGCGGGCTCGCCGATGCGATCGCGCAGACCCAGGTCACCGCAGCATGTTTCGATCATGGCGAGCTGGCGGCACTGGCCGCGCTGCCCGATGCCGAAGAGCGTCTGGACTCGCTGCGCGTGGTGCTCGGTTCGGGCGGATCGCTGCTGGCGAAGACCGCCGCCGCCTTGCGCGAGGTGAGCGGAGCGACCCTGTGGCACGTGTACGGCAGGCCCGAGACCGCGGGCGAGTTCGTCGCGCACGAGGTGACCGGCGCCGACCTCGAGGTGGTCCCGTTCGGTTCGGCTGCCGACGATGTCGAACTGCTGATTCTCGACGAGCACCTGTGCCCGGTGGCCGACGGTGAGATCGGCGAACTCTACGTCTCCGGCGTGCAGCTGGCGCGCGGATACGTCGGCAGACAGGCCACCGCCGCGACCTTCCTGGCCAACCCCATCGGCCCGGTGGACGACCGCATGTTCGCCACCGGTGACCTGGTGCGTCGTCGACCGCCCGGCGACGCGTGGACCGCCGAGATCGAGTTCGTCGGCCGGGTCGACGACGGGCCGTACTCCCGGTCCGCCGGTCTGCCCGGCGAGCTCCTGCTCGACGAGTTCGAAGCTCAGGCCGCCGCGACCCCTTTCGACCCGGCCGTCGTCCACGCGCCGAGCGACGGCCCAGCATCGATCATCACCTACGGTGATCTCGACCGGCGCACCAACCAATTGGCCAGGCACCTGATCGCCCTCGGCGCCGGACCGGAGTCGGCGGTGCTCGTGGATATCCCACGTTCGATCGACTTCGTGGTCGCCGTCTACGCCGTGCTCAAGGCCGGGGGCGCGGTGGTGCCCATCGACACCACGAATCCGGTGCTACCGCCGGTCGTCAACCCCGCACTGGCCTTGACCATCGCCGCCCGCGAACATCTCGGGACCTACGACATTCCGACGGTGACGATCGACCGGGTCACCCTGGCGACCTACGCCAGCGACCCGATCGCCCGCAGTGAACATCGCGCTCCGATCGAGTCCCGGCATCCCGCGTTCGTCCTGTTTCCCCCCGGCGCCGCGCACAGCGTCACCGTCAGCCACGCGGCCGCCGTCCACCGGGTGACCGCCATGCAGGCCCGCCACACCCTCACCACCCGCGACGTCCACCTGCACCAGGCTCACACCGGCGACGCCACCGCCTGGCACGGCTACCTCTTGCCGCTGCGCGTCGGCGCGACCGTCGTGCTCACCGAACCACCCGATCCCACTCGGTTAGCCGCCCTCATCTGTTCCTACGGCGTCACCATCACCGACTTCACGCCGTACCACGCTCCGTCCTCGGGCGAGGGCCTACACCGCACCGGCGACCTCGCCCACACCGAAATCGAAGGCACCCCAGCAGTATTGGCCCATCTGGGCACCCTCATCAGAAAGGCCACCCCATGACCAATCCGTTCGACGACGACAACGCCCAGTTCTACGTCCTGGTCAATACCGAAGGCGAACACTCCCTCTGGCCCACCTTCGCCGCCGTCCCCGGCGGCTGGACAGTAGCCTTCGGCGCCGCCCCCCGAACCTCGTGCCTGCACTACGTCGAATCCCACTGGCTCGACATGCGCCCCAACTCGCTGATAGCGGCCATGTCCAACAAACCCTGAGACCGCATGAGGTCGGTACAGCGGCGGGGTCCGTGTGCTGACCGGTGCGGTGGCAGCTCAGTCGACGCGGGTCATCGGTGGTGGCTCCCACGTGCCCTCGATAGCCTCGGCGCGGGGGGCGTACAGGCGCAAGGTGAGGGAGAAGTCGCCGGTGGCGGGGATGGGGAGCCAGTTGCCGGTGGGCACCGATGGGCGTGGGTCCTGGTGTTGGACAGCTAGTTCCACCGAACCGTCGGGGGCGCGGACGACGGCGGGGTGGTGGCCTACCGAGTAGATCTCGTCGGGGTTGGGGACCAGGAAACCCTGGGTGTCGTAGGCGGTGATCGAGGTGAAGGCGTCGACGGGGGGCCATCGGCCTGGTTCGAAACGGATTCGGTAGCGCAGGGGGCGACCCTGGTCGTCGGTCGTCGGGGCATCCAAGTTGGCGTAGAGGACGTCGCGAATGGGGGCAAGGCCCGGTGAGCGCCTGGTGGTGGCCGCGCGGCGGAGATAGTCGGTGCCGAAGTTGCCCTGATCGATCGGGATATCCCAGCCGTTCACCGAGCGCGCCGTGGGATCTTTCCACTCGGAGATGCGGCGCTGGGCGCGACGGACCGCTTCGTCGAGGATCTCCGAGGGCTGGCCGTCGACCATTCCGCCGGGCTGGACGCCGATCGCGGCCAGTTCGCCCATGATCGGGGCGTCCTCGGCGGCGGGAGGATCGGCCAGCATCAGCCGGCACAGGCGGTTCAGGTAGGTGCGGCCGTCCAGGGCCGCGATTCGCTTCGTCGGTGGTTCGGGTCCGCGGTCGATCTGGTGGACGCGGCTGACCGTGCCGTCGAGTTCGCCGCGTTTCCAGGCGCTGAGCGGGATCAGCCTCAGTTTGTCCTGCCACTCGTTCACCTTCGGCCCGTCGCCGGCGCCGTTGATCTGGATCCGGCCGACCAGCGTGCACCGCGTCGACGGCATGCGCAGTCTCGTCGTCCCCGCAGGCAGCTCGCCCGACCATCGCGGCCCGGTGAGCAGGTAGGTGAAGGGTGGACCCTCCGCGTCGACGGTGGTTCGCGGATTCTTGCTGGTCAGGTCGTGCACGGTATTGGCCCACCCGTCGACCAGCTGGAACAGCCAGTAGCGGTCGCGTTCCATGCCGGGGATCTGCAACACCATCGGCTCGTCGGTGAGATCGAGCCATGCCTGCGAATACACCATGTCGTGGCTGAGCCTGGCGACCCCGCGATCGTAGGGATCGGGCAGCACACTGTGGTCGATGGTGTTGGTCGGCGCGCTCGCCGCGCGCATGATGTCGAGCAGCAACGCGGGATAACCGAAGACGTAGGCATCGGTGGCCAGTGCGAGCACGTCCGGGCGGCCGGTGGTGTGCCGCACCGGCCGTCGCGCCTGCTCGTCACCACACCCGGGCAGCGCTGCCGCAGCGGCCGCCGCGGCAGCGAGCCCGAGCAGTGATCGCCTGGTCAGCGCACCCGCTCGAGGATCCATGCACGCTCCGTTCGACGGCCTGATCGCCGAGCGTATGCCGCGGCGAGAACGGTACGCCTCATCCGCGACGGGTGAACTGGCTCAGCCGAGCAGGACCCGCCGCATCAGAAAGCCCACCCTGGCCCGGCCCGCGATCGGGTCGTCGCCGAACCGCTGGCCGAGGTCGATGACCATCGCGAACGCCGCGTGCACCAGGAATCGCGCCTCGGCAGCGGAAAGGTCCGGCCGCACATCGCGCACCAGCCGCGCCCATTCCTGCACGCTCAATCGCTGGATATTGCGCAGTACCGCGCGTTCTTCGGCGGGCACGTGCCCGAATTCGGCGTAGTAGACCACTGCCAGCGCGCGTTCGTCGAAGGTGTCGGCGACGAACTGATCGACCAGCACCCCCAGCGCGGCACCGCTGTCCGGCGTGCTCGCCACCGCGGGACCGATCGCCCCCGACACCCGGTCGGCCGCGCGCCGAAACGCGGCGGCCAGGATGTCGGTCTTGCCGCGATAGAACCGGTACACCGCCGACGCTGCCGACAACCCGGCCGCCGAGGCGATGTCCTCCACGCTGACATTCGGGTAGCCGCGTTCGTGGAACAGGTCAACGGCTTTGCGCAGCAGCAGTTCGTGTTTGAACGAATCCGGGATCTGGGCGCGGGCGCCCTGCTCCGATACCGTTGCGGCAGGAGGCAATTCGCTGTCGGTCAAGGCCGTGCAGGCGGAGCCGAGCAACTTGCTCAGAGCACGAGCGGGCAGTGCGGCGTGGTGATCGGCGATGCTGGTGATCACGCCGAGCATCGCCGTGGAGATCATGCGCAGCTCGGCGGTGGTCAATTCCGGACGCAGGACCGCCAGTTGCCCGTCGAGCGCGACCAGCACCGAACCCTGCTGCTCGTCGAGCACCAGCCGATCGGCCGGTTCGAGGTAGCGGCCTTCCCACCGCACCAGTCGCACGGTCGCCCGATTCTCCACGGTCGCGCCGATCAGCCCGGTGAGCATGTGCCGCAACCGTTGTGACGCGGGCAGTGTGTCCTGAGCCGACACCACGATCGACCCGGTGAACGCCTGCCCGACTCGGAGTAACTCCTCCCGGAACAAGGCGTACTTACTCGGGTAGTGCCGATACAGCGCGGCCGAGCTGATTCCCAGCCCGGATGCGATGTCCTCCATGCTCACTCCGTGGTACCCGGCGGCCCCGAAAGCCACCGCCGACGACGCCGCGATCTGCGCCCGCCGATTCTTCGGCCGCCGCCGCACTTCAGCCCCAGCTACCCCACGCGCCCCACGAGACTCGCTGACATTCATAGTTCAAGTGTATTAGCCCTTGTCGGGCGGGGTGATCCGGGCATACCAGTCGAGCAGTGCCGGGTCGTCGACGGCGCTGCGCTCGACCACACGGGCGGGGTCGGCGCCCTGGAAGAGCTTCTTGATGGGCACTTCCAGCTTCTTGCCGGTTCGGGTGTGCGGGATGCCAGGGGCTTCGCGTATCTCGTCGGGGACGTGGCGGGGCGAGACCTCGGTGCGGATCGCCGAGGACAGGCGGGTTTTCAGATCGTCGGTGAGTTCGGCGCCCGGGGCGAGAACGACGAACAGGGGCATCCAGTATCCGCCGTCGGGTTGTTCGGCGCCGATCACCAAGGCCTCGGCGATCTCCGGGAACTGTTCGACGACCTGGTAGATATCGGCACTACCCATCCGGATGCCGTGGCGGTTGAGGGTGGAATCGGAACGGCCGTGCACGACGATACTGCCGTGTTCGGTGAGGGTGATCCAGTCGCCGTGGCGCCACACACCGGGGTAGGTGTCGAAATAGGCTGCCCGGTAGCGCTTCCCGTCCTCGTCGCGCCAGAAACTCACCGGCATCGACGGCATGGGGGCGGTCACCACCAGTTCGCCGACCTCGCCACGCACCGAGTCGCCCTGCTCGTCGAAAGCATCGAGCGCGACGCCGAGATACGGTGCCGACAGCTCGCCGGGCCAGACCGCAACGGTCGGCACGCCGCCGACGAAAGCCGACACCACATCGGTGCCGCCGCTGATCGAGCTCACCTGAACATGCTCGCCCGCATTCTCGTTCAACCACAGCGCGCTCGACACCGGCAGTGACGAACCGGTGATGCCGACCGTGCGCAGGGCGGACAGATCGTGGTCGGCGCGCGGCACCGATCCGGCCTTGATGCAGCCCAGGACATAGCCCGGGCTGGTGCCGAAGACCGTCGCGCCGACCTGGGAAGTCAGGCGCCACAGCGCATCTGGCCCACCGGCGGTGGGACTGCCGTCGTAGGTGACGATGGTCGCGCCCGTGAGCAAACCCGCCACCTGGAAGTTCCACATCATCCAGCTCGGGCTGGTGTACCAGAAGAAGGTGTCCTCGGGACCGATATTCGATTGCAGCGCTACGGCTTTGAGGTGCTCGAGCAATACGCCGCCGTGTCCGTGCACGATGCCCTTGGGCAGGCCGGTGGTGCCGGACGAGAACACGATCCACAGTGGGTGATCGAAATCGACGGGCGCGGTTTCGATCACGCCGAACCCGGCGTCGGCGACCGCGTCCGCCCACGGCATCGCATCGGGTACCTCGAGTTCGAGCTGCGAGACGACGACGGTCGCGCGCACGTTCAGACCGTCTTGCAGCGCGGCGATATCGGCGCGCTTGTCATGCGCCTTGCCGCCGAATCGGTAGCCGTCGGCGGTGACCAGGACGACAGGGTCGAGCTGGCCGAGCCGGTCCAGTGCCGCCTTCGCCGAGTAGTCCTGACCGCAGGCACTCCACACCGCGCCGATACTGGCGGTCGCGAGGAAGGCGACGACCGCTTCGGGGATGTTGGGCAGATAGCCGACCACCCGGTCACCGGCTTCGACGCCCTGCTCACGCAGCGTGCGCGCGAAAACGGTGACCTGCTCGATCAGATCCGACCACAGGATCTCGCGCGGCGGCGCGTCCTCGTGCAGGGCGATGATCGCCGGGCGGCCGAACTGCGCCATGCGGATGACCTGGTCGACATAGTTCAGGCGGGTGCCGGGAAACCACCGGGCCCCCGGCATCTCCCGAGACTCCAGGGCCTGCCCCGCGGTCTCGCCCAGTTCGAAGTAGTCCCACAGCGCCTGCCAGAAACCTTCGACGTCATCCACCGACCACTGCCACAAGGCCTGGTAATCGGGGTATTCGACGCCGGTTCGCGCGGTGACGAAGGTGGCGAAGTCGGTGATTCGGGCCGACGCGATGTCGTGCGCGGTTGGTTCCCATTGCGGTTGCACTGGCGGTGTCCTCCTCGAACTGGACTACTCGTGTATCCGATCGGCCCGGTGACGGGGTACCCGATGATCAGTCGGTCACGCCCGCGCGCCGGACGATCCGCTCGGCATGCCGCAGCACCGGTGCGTCGACCATACGGCCCTCGAACGCGAACACACCGCGATGGTTCGGTACCTCGGCCAGTACCCGGCGCGCCCAGTCGAGCTCGGCGGCGTCGGGTGCGTAGCCGTCGCGGATCACCGCGACCTGGCTCGGGTGGATGGCGACCTTGACGTCGAACCCGACGGCGACAGCGTCGGCGGTCTCCGCGGCGAGTCCGTCGAGATCCTTGATGTCCAGATACACCGAGTCCATGGCGAAGCGGCCGAACGCTTTGGCTGCCAACAGGGTTGACGACCGTACGTGTTGGGCGACATCCCGGTAGCCACCGTCGGCCCGGCGGCTCGAGTTGCCGCCGAGACCAGCGACCAGATCCTCGGCGCCCCACATCACGCCGACGGCATTGTCGGCCTGCACCGACTCGGCGACCCGCAGCGCGCCCAGTGGCGACTCGACGAGCACGATCACCTCGTAGTCGGCGAGGCCGCGAACCTGCTGCGCCGATTCGCATTTGGGCAGCATCACCCGGCGGTACGCGGTCTGCGCGAGCGCCGCCAGATCGGCCGCGTACTCGTCGGTGTCGGCCGCATTGACCCGAATCACGGTGTGCTGCGGGTCCAGTGGGGTGTCCAGTAGCGCCTGTCTCGCTGCGGCCTTGTCGCCCGCGGCGACACCGTCCTCGAGATCGAGGATCACCACATCGGCCACCGCGGCGGCTTTGGCGAAACGCTCGGGGCGATCCGCCGGGCAGAACAGCCACGCGGGTCCACTCGGTTGCCACGTCGTCATGCTGACTCCATTCCGGGGAAGGCGCAGACCGGCCCTTGACTGCGCACAGTGGCAGCCGGTGCCGCGGGGTATCGGTCGATCACGCGGCGGGCGCCTTCCGGACCAAGGTCTGGCGGACAGCGGTCGCCACGACGACGCCGTTCTGGTTACGCGCGGTGTGGGCGAGGCTGACGATGCCCTCGCCCGGCCTGCTCTTGGACTCCCGCTTGTCGGTGACCAGCGTTTCCGCGTACATGGTGTCGCCGTGGAACAGCGGCGCGGGCAGGGTCATCTCGGAGAACCCGAGGTTGGCCACCAGCGTCCCCTGGGTGAGCTGGGCGACCGAGAGCCCGACCAGCGTCGACAGCGTGAACATCGAATTCACCAGGCGCTGGTTGAAGGGCGGCTGCGCGTCGGCGAAGGCCGCGTCCAGGTGCAGGGCCTGGGTGTTCATGGTCAACGTGGTGAACAGGACGTTGTCGGCCTCGGTGATGGTGCGGCCGGGCCGGTGCTCGTAGATCGTGCCGATCTCGAACTCCTCGAACCACAGTCCGCGCTGGACGACCCGCCTGGGTTCGGTGCTCGGCGGCGCCTGCTCCCCGGTCCCCGCGTGGTCACGCTGCGCCGCTGCCTCCTGGCCGCGGTGATCAGGCGCGCTCACAGACCCAGCTCCCGTGCGATCAGCATCAGCTGTACCTCCGTGGTGCCCTCGCCGATTTCCAGGATCTTGCTGTCACGGTAGTGCCTGGACACCGGGTATTCGTTCATGAAGCCGTTGCCGCCGAAGATCTGGGTGGCGTCGCGGGCGTTGTCCATCGCGGCCTCGCTGGCGACCATCTTCGCGATCGAGGCGGCCTTCTTGAACGGCTTACCCGCGAGCATCATCGCGGCGGCGTCGTAGTAGGCGGTGCGGGCGACGTGGGCGCGCGCCTCCATCCGGGCGATCTTGAACGCGATCGCCTGATTGCGGCCGATGGCTTGCCCGAAGGCCTGCCGTTCGTTGGCGTAGCGCACGCTCTCGTCGACACAACCCTGCGCGGCGCCGACGGCCAGCGCGGCGATCGCGATGCGGCCCTCGTCGAGGATGCGCAGGAAGTTGGCGTAGCCGCGACCGCGCTCGCCGAGCAGGTTCTCCTGCGGCACCCGCACGTCGGTGAAGCTCAGCGGATGGGTGTCGGAGGCGTTCCAGCCGACCTTGTTGTAGGCGGGCTCGGCGACGAAGCCGGGGGTGTTCGCCGGCACCAGGATGGTGGAGATCTCCTTCTTGCCGCCGGTCTGCCCGGTGACCGCGGTGACGGTGACCAAGCGGGTGATGTCGGTGCCGGAGTTGGTGATGAACTGCTTGCTGCCGTTGATCACCCAGCTCTCGCCGTCCTGCACCGCGGTGGTCCTGGTGCCGCCCGCGTCGCTGCCCGCGTCCGGCTCGGTGAGCCCGAAGCCGGCCAGCGCCTGACCGCTGGTGAGCTGGGGCAGCCATTCGGTGCGCTGCTTGTCGTTGCCGAAGCGGTAGATGGGCATGGCGCCGAGCGACACACCCGCCTCGAGGGTGATGGCCACGCTCTGGTCGATCTTGCCGAGTTCCTCGAGTGCCAGGCACAGGGCGAAGTAGTCGCCGCCCATGCCGCCGAACTCCTCGGGGAACGGCAGGCCGAACAGTCCCATCTCGGCCATGCCCGCCACGACCTCGTACGGAAAGCTGTGCTCGGCATCGTGTTCGGCCGACACGGGCGCGACGACCTGGTTGGCGAAGTCGCGCACCGTGAGGGCGAGTTGACGGTATTCCTCCGGCAGCGAGCCGGTGGACAAGTAGTCGGTCATGCGGGGGTTCCTTCGCGCTCGGTGTCTACCGCGGGCAACGTGGCATCGGCCGCGTCGGTGTCGGCGGCGTCTGTGGTGGCAGTGTCCGGTCCGGTGGCTTCGGTGGGATGGGCGATGACCCGCACCAGCACCTGATCCAGCTTCACCTGGGCGCCCGGCGCGGCAAGGACCTCCACCGTGCCGGCCACCGGGGCGGTGAGCGCGTGTTCCATCTTCATGGCCTCGATCACGATCACCGGATCGCCGACAGCGACGGTCGCGCCGCTCGCGACCGGCGTCGCGATCACCGAACCCGGCATGGGACTGCGGATCTCGGCGTCGCCGACATGCGCGGCGTCACCACGCACACTGGCCTCGGCGACCTCGCGCAGCACGGCTACCCGGCCATCGCCGCTCACCCACAACTGCTTGTCGGCCTCGGCTGTCCGCAGCGTGCGACGCAGGCCGTCCACGGTGAGCGTCAGCTCGGCCGACGACCGGTCCGGTCCGGTCTGCCCGTCGACCAGTGCGGCCGACAGCGACCTGGTGGTGAGGTCGAGTGGCCGCGCGGCGGGACCGACTGCCGCAGTGCCCAGCAGCTCCGGCGCAGCCGCCGAACCGGGGGCCGCGTTCGTGGAGCCGGCGTGTTCGAGCCACACGGTGGCGGAATCCGGTGTGCCCGTGATGAAGACATGGCGTACCACTTCGCCCGCCGCGAGACGGATCGCCGTCGGAGCCGGTGTGCCTAGTCGCCAGCCCGACGGCGTCGACCAAGGATCGCCACCGGTTGCCGGCCACCGCCGAAGCCAGTGATAGGCCGCGGCGGCGATGAAGTCGTCATCGGTGGGCTCGGCGGGCACGAAGTCGATGACTCGCCGATCGAGTAGTGCGGTGTCGAGGCGACCTGCCTGCACGTCGTCGTCGGCGAGCAGGAACCGGAGGAATTCGATATTGCTCGTGACCCCGAGCAGCACAGTCTGTTCCAGTGCGCGGTCGAGTGCGTCGAGCGCGTCGGCGCGAGTGTCTCCGCGCGCGATCACCTTCGCCAGCATCGGGTCGTAATCACTACCGACCACGGTGCCGACCGAGATCCCCGAATCCACCCGCACGCCGGCGCCTTGCGGCTCCGACAGCGCGAGCACGGTGCCACCGGTGGGCAGGAACCCGCGGCCGGGGTCCTCCGCGTAGACGCGCGCCTCGATGGCGTGTCCGACCAGGTGGATCTCGTCCTGGGTCCGAGCCAGCCGCTGACCCGCGGCCACCCGCACCTGGCATTCCACCAGGTCGACACCGGTCACCATCTCGGTCACCGGATGTTCCACCTGCAGCCGGGTGTTCATCTCCATGAAGAAGAACTCGTCGGGCTGGTCGGCCGAGACGATGAACTCGACGGTGCCGGCGCCGACGTAGTCCACGCTGCGCGCGGTATTGCAGGCCGCGGTACCGATCCGGGCCCTGGTCTGCGCGTCCAGCAGCGGCGACGGCGCTTCCTCGATCACTTTCTGATGCCTGCGCTGCAAGCTGCATTCGCGCTCGCCCAGGTGGACCACATTGCCGAACTTGTCGGCCAGGACCTGCACCTCGATGTGGCGGGGCCGGTTGACGAACCGTTCCAGGAACAGGGTGTCGTCGCCGAACGCCGCACCGGCTTCACGCCGGGCGCTCACCAGCGCGGCGGGCAGATCGGCGGGGTCGGTGACCCGCCGCATGCCCTTACCGCCACCACCGGCGGACGGCTTCACCAGCACCGGATAGCCGATTTCGGCTGCGGCGGCGATCAATTGGTCATCGGTCAGACCCGGTTCGGCGATGCCGGGCACCACGGGCACGCCGAACGCGGTCACCGTCTTTTTCGCGGTGATCTTGTCGCCCATCACCTCGATGGCCTTGGCGGGCGGCCCGAGGAACACGATGCCCGCATCGGCCAGCGCGGCGGCGAACAACGAATTCTCCGACAGGAAGCCATATCCCGGGTGCACGGCCTGCGCACCCGAACGGACGGCGGCGTCGACGACCTTCTCGATCGACAGGTAGCTCTCGCGAGCGGGCGCGGGCCCGAGTCGCACCGCGATATCGGCCTCACGCACGTGGCGCGCGTCGACGTCAGCATCGCTGTACACCGCCACAGAGCGAATACCCATGGCGCGCAAAGTCTTGATCACACGCACCGCGATCTCGCCGCGATTGGCGACCAGCACGGTGTCGAATTCGACGGTGTGGTTCTTGTTCAGCATGTCGCTCACTCCTGCGCCTCGCTGGCGCTCGGCTTCGTCGTGCGCGACTGCGCACTGCATTTCTGGTTCACTCGCTGACGCTCCTTCACATCCGGAAGACGCCGTAGGAAACGGGTTCGAGCGGCGCTTGCGCGCACACCGAAAGGGCAAGACCGAGCGCGGTTCTGGTGTCCGCGGGCGCGATCACGCCGTCGTCCCAGATGCGCGCGGTCGCGTAGTAGGGGTTGCCCTGGGTCTCGTACTGGTCGCGGATCGGGGCCTTG
>JACIXH010000269.1 GCA_014360565.1 Nocardia sp. | reverse complement strand
ATCCGACCCCGCCGCCTTCGCCTATTCGGCCGCCCGTACCCAGAATAACTGATTCCGGACGGCCGTTTTGTTCGCCGTACGGTACTCACCGCTGGGTGAACCAGCGATGCGCTGCGGGGGTGTACATGGCCGGAACGGCGATGACGACCGCCACGATGTGCACAGTGCGGCAGCCGGCCAGCACGATCGAGCTTTCGGACATGCCGTCGAACAGCGTGGTGTAGTCGTCGGTCGACAACACGACCGCCAGCGGCTCGATGATCAGTGAGACCAGGCCCACGACGCCGATGCCGACGGTGAGCACCGCGCGGGCTACGCGGCTGCCGTTCAGCATGTACAGCGCCACTCCGGCCACGGCCAGGTAGATGGCGAGTCGGGGCAGCAAACCCGTTGCGGTGGCGCCGAATTCGCCGCCGCCGCGCACCGCGCGCAACAGCCCTTCGGCCACGCCTGCGGCCAATGCGGTGAGCAGAGCGCCGAAGGCGAGGTTCACGGCGCGGGGACGAGCGGTGGATGCGAGAGAGGCAGTGCCGGTCATGGAAGAGACACTGCCGTTCCCCGCTGCTCGTCAGGATCACCCTGCGGTAGGAACCTGATCTACTACCGGAGTGCTACCCCGCGAAGCGAATTCGGTGAGCGCGGCGAAAGCCAGCCCCAAGCTCACCCACAGCGTGGTGGTCTCGGCCAGCGAGGCCACCCGGAAATTCCACAGCAGGGTGGCGGGGAAGTCGTCGGCCACCTCGTTCACGCCGGGCAGCAGTATGTAACCGACGGTGGTGACTACGACGAACGCCGCCACCCCGGCGACGAGCCGGAGCGTGTCCGACGCGGCGAGCGCGCGGTAGGCCGCGACCGCCGCCGTGACCGCCAGCAGGCCGAGTACGACCGCCGCGACCCACAGCCAGGTGCGCTCGTTGATGGTTTCCGGATCGCCCACCGCGGGCGGGTTGGCCGGATACTTGAAGAACGGCACCGCGACGATCGCGGCCCACGCGAGAACCGCGGTGGTCAGCGACAACGAGGGCCCGGACAGTGTCGTGAACCGGCGTGCCACGTTCACCGTTGAGGCGAACAACGCGCCGAATGCCATGCCGGCCAAGCCGAGCGCGAGGAACTGGCCCGCCTTCTGGCCCGACCGGCTGACCAGTGGTGCTTGTTCGCCGTGCGAATGGCCCTGCGGCTGCGCGGTTTCGTGGCCGTGTTCGGCAGGCGCGGCGGCGGCTTCTTCGATGGCGATCGCGGCGTCTACCTGGGGCTCACCCACGAAGTAGCCCACTGTCGCGGCCAGCAGGCCGGCGATCAGGCCGGCCAGCAGGCCGCGCAACAGCAGGGTCTTGAGTGATCCGATCAGTGGCACGGGACACCGAGCAGGTGACGTCCGTCGTGCATCAGCTCGTGCAGGAACATCCCGCTACGCGAGACGGCCCCCTGGTCGAAACCGACCAGGTACAGGGCGAGCAGTGCAAGAAGAACGACACCGACCGTGACGAGCACGGTTGCGAGGGTGTCGAGGCCGGTCGACCGGCTGGGTGAATGCGCGATAGCCATTCGGGTCCTCCTGGAGGGATACGCGTCCCACGGTTGAAGTGGTGTGCGAAGGTGCCGGTGTCTGGCTCTCCGGCACCGGGGACCCGGTACATGGATGACAGTGGCGCGACCGCTCCGGACTCACACCGGAATTACCGCGCACCCTCGCGGATGTTCCTCGCACTGTGACAGCCGCGAGACGCCCACGTCAATAGTTCTCCGCGCATGTCCAGCGGAAACGCCGCTGTCAGGCCTTCGCGGGCACGTCGAGAACGACCTCGAACTCGAGCAGCGAGGCGCCCGTCGACACCGGCTTGGGGCGCTCGCCGTCGCCACCGTTTCCGGCGTGCGCCGCACGGGCGGGGCCGTCACGCCACGCGGCGAACGACTCCTCCGAATCCCATTGCGTCACCACGAAATACCGGTTGTCGCCGGCGACAGGGCGCAGCAACTAGAAGCCGAGGAATCCGGGTGAGTTCTCCACCGCGCCCGCTCGCGCGGCGAACCGCTTCTCCAGCTCGGGGCCCGCGCCCTCGGGAACTTCGATCGCATTGATCTTCACAACAGCCATGCTGGTGATTATTGCCGCCGCCGCCACGTGTTCGCGGCCCAGGGGGCCATCGCCGCGAACTCGCCTGCGCCGACGTGACACGGCTGGGGCAGTATCGGGTTGTGTTCTATGACGAAGGTGGGACCGGCGTCCCGATCCTGCTGTTGCACGGGCTGATGGGAAGTGCGCGGACCTGGGCGGATCAGGTGCCGTGGCTGCGGGAGTACGGGCACGTCTACGCCGTGGACGCCGCCGGGCACGGGCGGCCGACGCCCGCCGAGCTCACCACGGAGGCGTTCGTGGCCGACCTGGCCGAGTGCACCGCCACGATCACCGAGCCGATGGTGATCGTCGGGCACTCGATGGGCGCGATCCACGGGTGGGTCTTCGCCGCGACCTATCCGGAACGGGTGCGAGCGATCGTCGTCGAGGACATCGGCCCCGATTTCACCGGACGCACCGCCGCCCACTGGGCCGAGCTGATCCACTCGTGGCCGCAGCCGTTCGCCGACGACCAGGCGGTGCTCGACTACTTCGGCCCGGTCGCGGGTAACTATTTCCTGCGTGCCTTCACCGCGTCGACCGATGGTTACCGCCTGCACGGCGAGGTCGACACCTTCCGTGCGATCTCCGAGGAATGGGGCACGCGCGACTTCTGGACCGAATGGAAGTCGGTGCGGGTGCCCGCGTTGCTGATCGAAGGCGAGCACACCATCACCGTGCCGGGGCAGATGCGCACGATGGCCGAGGTGGTTCCCCACGCGGACTATGTGCGCATCGAAGGGGCGGGCCACCTGGTGCACGACGAACAGCCCGAGGCGTACCGAGAACATGTCGGCCGGTTCCTGCATCGCGTGACGCGCTGAACCGACGATCCGGTGCCCGCTGACGGCGCGGCGCGCCGAGGTCACCCGGCGGCGCTGCCTTCGCCCGCCAGCGCGAACAGGCCGTCCTCGGTCTGTTCGATCAACCCGTCGACGAGCAGCGAGTCCAGCGCTCGCGCGCGCTGACCGGGATCGCGGGTCCACGCCAGGTCCAAGCGGATGCCCTCGACCGGGCCCGACGCGTCACGCAGGACGTCCAGCAACCGCCCGCGTGCCTGGCGATCGGTGCCTTCGTATTTCTGCACCTTCTTGGGCAGAGCCGCGGCAGGCTTACCGGCATCCACCCAGGCGCAACGCGGCAGCGGGCAGCGGGCGCAGTCGGGATTGCGGGCTGTGCAGACCAGGGCGCCCAGCTCCATCAGCGCGGCCGAGAACTTCGCGGCCCGCGGCACCGGAACGGGAAGCAGCGCTTCGGTTTCGGCGAGATCGCGGGAGGAGGGATTGCCGGGCTCGCGACCGTGCACAGCCCGCGCGACCACGCGCCGAACATTGGTGTCCACCACCGGAACTCGCTGCCCATAGGCGAAACAGGCCACCGCACGGGCGGTATACGCGCCGATTCCCGGCAGGCTCAGCAGTACGTCGACGTCGGCGGGCACCACATCACCGTGCTCGGCCGCCAGCACTCGCGCGCACTCGTGCAACCGCAACGCCCGCCGCGGATAACCCAGCTTCCCCCACGCCCGCAGTACCTCCGCTTGCGACGACGCCGCCATCGCCGACGGCACCGGCCAGCGCGCCACCCACTCGCGCCAGATCGGCTCCACCCGCACCACCGGCGTCTGCTGGAGCATGATCTCGCTCATCAGAATGTGCCATGCGGTCGCGTCCGGCTCGCGCCACGGCAGCTCGCGCGCCGTCTCGCCGAACCACTCCAGCAGTGCTCGCGCGTCTATGGTCGCGGGTCCCGTCATGTCTGTGCTCACCGTCGCTGTTCCCTCTGAGCCAGGCTCCCTTTGCCGACCTGTAACGTGCCGGACTCGCTGGTAACCGGGCATCTGTGCACAATGGTCGGTATGCCTGGTTCCAATCCGATAAGCGCCTGGAAGTCGTTGCGCGAAGGCAATGAGCGCTTCGTCAACGACACCCTGCAGCATCCTAGCCAGGGTGCCGCGGACCGAGCCAAACTCGTCAAGGGCCAAAACCCCCACGCGATCCTGTTCGGCTGCGGCGATTCCCGCGTCGCCGCCGAACTGATCTTCGACCAGGGGCTCGGTGACATGTTCGTGGTGCGCACAGCGGGCCACGTCGTGGACAGTTCGGTGCTCGGTTCGATCGAATACGGCGTCGAGGTGCTCAATGTGCCGCTGATCGTCGTGCTCGGTCACGACAGTTGCGGCGCCGTGAAGGCCACCATCGACGCGCTCGACGGCGGCGAGGTGCCCGGCGGGTTCATCCGCAGCGTGGTCGAGCGGGTGACGCCGTCGATCCTGGTCGGGCGCCGCGAAGGCCTGCACACGGTCGACGAGCTCGAGGCACGGCACGTGGAGGAGACCAGCAAGCTGCTCATGCAGCGCTCGATGATCATCTCCCAGCGTGTCGCCACTGGTCAGTGCGCTATCGCGTGCGTCACCTACAAGCTCGAAGACGGTCGCGCGGAGCTGCGGCGCAGCGTCGGCAACATCGGTGAGGTGGCCTGAACCGGCAGTCTGTGCCCGGTTCGACCCCCGACACGCCGAGGTCATCGAGCGCGCCCCCGCACGCTGCGCTTACCGTTGAGGCGTGCTGGAACCGAATGGACCGCTGTCACCGGAGATCTACTGGCGCCGCCGTGCACTCGCGATCGGCGTCATCGTCGTCGCGCTCGCGATCGTGATCTGGCTCGTCACCATGGTCGCGCGCGGTGGCGACTCGTCCGGCGCCGACCAGGCGGCCGCGACGACCACCACCTCGGCGGAGGCGAGCGCGAGTGCGTCCGAGACGAGCTCCGCGCCGAGCAGCGCGTCGACCACGCCGAGCAGCGGGTCGCCCACCACGACCAGCGCCACCGACCAGCCTGCGGCACAGCCCTGCCAGGACCAGTCGCTGGCGCTGAAGGTGACCGTCGGCCAGCCGACCTATCGGGTGGGCGACCAGCCTGCCTTCGGCACCGTCATCACCAACATCTCGTCCGCGCCCTGTTCGCGTGATCTCGGCGCCGGACCGCAGTTCCTCGTCTACACCCTGGACGGCCAGCGCAGGCTCTGGGCGAGCAACGACTGCAACGACGACGCCCCGCCGGAAGTGAAGACGCTCGCGGCCGGTGCGCAACTGTCGTACAAGGGCACCTGGTTCGGCACCACGTCGCAGCCGGAGTGCGCGGGTGAGCGCCTGCAGGTGCCCGCGGGCGCCTATATGGTCGTCGCCCAGCTCGGCGCTGTGCGCAGTGCCGCCGAACCCTTCAACCTCGCCGCCTGAGTGCTCGCGCCCGCGCGCGCATTGTGCGGGTGCGCCGTACATCACATGTTCGAGATGGGTCGATTTGCAGTGTTCGCAGGATCGGCTGCGGCGTCAATGGGCATCGGCGCGGAAATGGGTGACCGGCGTTGATCCGGTCGGTTGCCGGAGTTATTCCACGGCCACGACCTCGCGTGGTGCGCGGGATTTGCGGAGTTCGGCCAGGCGCAGCGCCGATCGCAGATCGCCGACCTCGTGGATCCGCATCGCGCCGGTCTTGGTCTTCTCCGAACCGGGCGGAACGAGCGCGGTGGTGAACCCGAGCCGTTCGGCCTCGGCCAGCCGCCTGCCGAGCCCGGTGACCTTGCGGACCTCGCCCGCCAGCCCGACCTCGCCGAGGATCACCCAGCCCGCGGGCAGCGCGATATCGGCCTCGGCGGAGGCGATGGCCAAGGCGATGGCCAAGTCGGCGGTCGGCTCGAGCAAACGCATCCCGCCGACGGTCGCCGCGTACACATCGTGCTTGCCGAGAAACACCCGTCCTCGGCTCTGCAGCACCGCGAGCACCATGGCCACGCGGTTGTAGTCGAGTCCGCTCACGGCCCGGCGCGGCTGCGGGATCTCGGTCTTGACCGTCAGCCCTTGCACCTCGGCCACCAGCGGCCGTTTGCCGTCCATCGCGACGGTCACCGCGGTTCCCGGCACGGTATCGGTGCGATGGTGCAGGAACAACCCGGACGGGTCGTCGACACAGGCGATGCCGTCGTCGTGCAGTTCGAAACAGCCGACCTCGTCGGCGCTGCCGAACCGGTTCTTGATGCCGCGAACCATCCGCAGCGAGGAATTCTTGTCACCCTCGAACTGCAACACCACGTCCACCAGGTGCTCGAGTGTGCGCGGGCCCGCCACATTGCCGTCCTTGGTGACGTGCCCCACCAGCAGCACCGCGATCCCCGTCGCCTTGGCCAGCGAGGTCAGCGCCGCGGTGACCGCGCGCACCTGGGTGACGCCGCCGATCACACCGTCCACCTCGGGCGCCAGCATGGTCTGTACCGAGTCGACCACCAGCAGTGTCGGGCGCACCTGCTCCACGTGCCCGAGCACGATCGACAAGTCCGATTCGGCGGCCAGGTAAACCCGGTCGTGCACCGCCCCCGTCCGATCGGCCCGTAGCCGCACCTGCCCGGCGGACTCCTCGGCGGTCACGTACAGCGCGGTCTCCGCGCGTGCCGATGCCCACCGGAAGGCGACCTCGAGCAGCAGCGTCGACTTGCCGACCCCCGGTTCACCCGACAGCAGCACCACCGACCCCGGCACCACGCCGCCGCCGAGCACCCGATCGAGTTCGCTCACTCCCGTCGAGCGCGCCTGCGTGACGTTGGCGTCGATCTGCGACAGCGGTGCCGCGGCGGTGCTCGGCAGCATCGCGCGGCGCCCCGGTGCGGCGGCGGACGCCGAGACGGCCACCTCGTTCACCGTGCCCCACGCCCCGCAATCGGGGCACTTACCCACCCACTTGGACACCTCGTGCGTGCACGCGGAGCACCGGAAGACTGCTTTGGTCTTGGCCACACGCGCACCCTACGGACCAGTACCGACACCGAAAGAAAAGAGCCGCCGCGAAATTCGCGACGGCTCTGTTTCTGCTGGTCTCAGTGACCGCCCGCGCCCTCGGGCGCCGGGCCGGACATCTCGTTCTCGATGCGCGTGACCGCGGCGGCGTCAACCGGGACGGCCACCTGCACGGTGCCCGCGTCCTTGAAGTTGAAGGTGACGTTGTAGGTCAGGCCGGGGACGATGTCGGTGGCCAGCGCGGTGATCTCGATCGTGGCCGGGTTCTGCACCGGATCGACGGACGGGCTGTCGCCCGCGGTGGTGGTCGGCGCGGCGGTGGTGGTCGGCGCGGCCGACGGAGCGGCGTGGTCATCGCCTGCAGCGGCGGGCGCGGCCGATGCCGGGCCGACGAACACGGTCTGCTGCGGCTTCAGCACGAACTTCGCATCGCCACCGGGCCCGGTGATCTTGATCGGGCCCAGGTCGGTGCTCACGCTGGTCAGCTCATCGGTGACGGTCTCGCTCTCGTTGACGATCGAGAGCGCGATCACCGCCTTGCCGCCCTTGTTGTGCTCGGCGGTGGCCTCCGGGTACACGATGTGCACGTTGCGCAGCGCGATGTCGCCGACGTCGGCGTGGTTGCCGTTGATGGCGGCGGCCTGTGCCGAAGTCTGGGTGTGCTGGCCGGCACTGCAGCCGGTCAGGGCGATGCCCGCGGCAGCGGCGAGCGCGGCAACCGTCACCATGCGACGTCGCGCCGACAGGGCGGTCACAGCTTTCAGGGCAGTCACGGTTTGTGTCCTCCATGTCGACCGGGCTCACTCCGTCCACGAGGGGATCGGAGGGTAGTAACTAGGCAGCGTAGTAGTTGACTTCGCGCGGGTGACGTTCGGGCCCGCGACGCGCTGGCGCGGAAGTAACAGTTCGGTGTCTCGGGCGGGGTTGCCGGATCGATGCCGGGTGCTCCCCGCGCGCCGACCCGTCGCTGTGCTGGCCGTTAACCCGTTATGCCACAACACAATGCACACCGATTCTGATATGTCAACCCCTGCGCTGGCCTCGTTGTGGCCCTGACCTGCACAGTTGATCGCGCCGTTATCGAGTCGCATGTTAAACTGTGAACATCG
>JACIXH010000268.1 GCA_014360565.1 Nocardia sp. | reverse complement strand
CCAAGATGAGGTTTCTCTCCCACTTGATGGGTTAAGGCCCCCTACAGACCATGGGGTTGATAGGCCAGAATTGGAAGCCAGGTAACTGGTGTAGGTGACTGGTACTAATAGGCCGAGGGCTTACTACGAAGATGTTACGCGTCCACTGTGCGGTTTCTGAAACAACAGACACTGCAGCACACTCCACCAGGCTGGTCCCGTTTTTTGGGGTTGGTTTTGGTGGGGGAGCGCTGTCTAGTTTCATAGAGTTACGGTAGTTATAGCGGTGGGGAAACGCCCGGTCCCATTCCGAACCCGGAAGCTAAGCCTATCTGCGCCGATGGTACTGCACTCGACAGGGTGTGGGAGAGTAGGACACTGCCGGAACATCTTTGCGAAAGGCCCCCAACCATTGGTTGGGGGCCTTTTTGCGTTCCCGAACACCGACACGCTCATGGGTCGATGTCCGAATCATCAACATTTCAGAAAACCTCCATGTCCGAGGACCGGGTGAGCGACGATGATGCGACGTCGCTTCGGGAGGTCACCATGGACTGGCTCTTCACTCATCAGACACTGCGTCGTCGCGCGGCAGCTCTCGTGCTGCCTGCCGCACTGATCGGAGCGGTGGTCGTGACCGCGGCCCCGGGCGTCGCTGCGCCGTCGGCTGATCCACATCCACTGGTCGGTGTCGTCGGCTCGGTCGCCGGTCTGGCCGGCATCGAGATGCCCGCTACCTACGGACCCGAGACCGCGATCGTAGTACTCGGATACGGCTTGCTGCCGGATGGCACGATGCGGCCCGAGCTGGGTAATCGCCTGCACGCGGCGCTGATTCAGGCCTACATGTCACCGGCGTCCCCGGTCATCGTGACCGGCGGCAATCCACGCAACGGTGTCACCGAGGCGCAGGTGATGGCCGACTGGCTCAATATCCGCGGGGTCGCCAGACAGCGATTGCACGCGGAAACCGAGGCAGGCACCACTGTGCAGAATGCGGCGTTCTCGGCCCGCATCATGGAAGCGCTCGGCGTGACCAAAGCGGTCCTCATCACCTCCGCCGATCACATGCGCCGAGCACTGGACAATTTCGTCGCCGCGGGCATCCCGGTAGTCGCCACCATGACACCGGACGTGGCCCCGCTCTGGGCCCAGCCCTACGGCGCCCCAAGATGATGACCTGCCAGGTTGCGGATGGCTGTGGTGCACAGCCATGCACACACCCCAGTGATGACACGCCAGGTTACGGACGGCTGTGGTGCCCTGCCTTACGGCACGTCTCCAGTGATGGCGCACCCGGTTGCGGACGGTTACGGTGCCCAGCTGCTCCAGTCATACGGCACATAGAGGTGAATCGCGGTGGGGTGGAAATGACGCTGTTGGCGGAGAGCCGAGACTGCCTGGCGAATAGTTAATCGAGTTCACAGTCGGAGCCGTGTGATGGGCGCACCGATGTCGGTGTGGCCGTTTACTATGCGATTGGCGTCACCGCAGGTTTGCGACGGCGCTGTCGACAAATTCAAGACAGGGGAATGCGATGGACAGGCCGCAGTGGGCGCCCGAGGGTGTCGATATCGAGTTTCCGAGTCCGGCTCGGATGTATGACGCCTTACTCGGCGGTTCGCACAACTTCGCGGTCGATCGCGAGGCCGCGGAGTCGGCGACCATGCTCGTGCCCGACCTGCCGCGTCTGGCGCTGAGCAACCGGGCCTTTCTGCGCCGGGCGGTCCGCTTCATGCTCGACGCCGGCATCCGGCAGTTCCTCGACATCGGATCGGGCATTCCCACCGCGGGCAATGTCCACGAGATCGTGCACGAGCTCGACCCGGAGGCACGGGTGCTCTACGTCGATATCGATCCGGTGGCAGTCGCCCACTCGCGGACCATCCTGCAGGGTAACGATCGCGCGAGCGCCATAGAGGGCGATCTCCGCAAGTCCGGCGACCTGCTCGCGGCGGTGCGTGAGACCGGATTGATCGACTTCGACGAGCCGGTGGGATTGCTGCTGATCGCGGTGCTGCATCTGGTGTCCGACGGCGAGGATCCGATCGGTAAGGTCGCAGCCCTGCGCGAGGTGGTCGCGCCGGGTAGTTTCATAGCCATTTCACATCTCACCTCCGAGCTGAGGCCGGAGGACGCCAGTAAACTGGGCGTGGGTTCGATGAACAACGCCAAGGTCGGCATTCATTTCCGGACCAAGGACGAGATCGTCGCGATGTTCGAGGGTTGGGATTCGATCGAGCCCGGAGTTGTCGAGTTGCCGTTGTGGCGGCCCGAGTCCGAGCGGGATCAGCACGAGAAGCCAGGCCGTTCGCTCGGTATGGGCGGCGTCGCGATCAAAAAGTGAGCTCCGCCTGCCATGGCGGTGGGACAGACGATGACAGGTGGATGAAGCAGTGGGGTCGTGGGAGCTGGCGCAGCGCTGGGCGGATGCCCTCGACGGCGTTGTAGCTCCTACCCTCAACCGCTCTCAGATCGATGAGATGCTGGCTGCCCTGTGCACGGGGCTGATCGACGCGGCGCGCGGTGGGGAAGATCCCGATATCGCGCGCCGGGCGGCCCGGATGCTGGTCGCCGCCAATTATCGCGACCCGTCGGCGGTCAGCCGTTCGGTGCCGGTGTTGTGCGCGGATCTGGTCGAGATCGCCGCCGACGGCCCGGCTGATCCCGCCCTGCCGCAGATCCGCGACCGGGCGATAGCGCTGGCTGCCGACTTCGCGGCCGGTTTCACCGCTGCCCTGCGGGGGGCCGCGCTGGCCGAGCAGGAGGCCACGCTGTCTGCCGTGCTCGCCGCCGCGCAGGAAGCCGAGAACCGCCGGGCACTGTCGGAAGCCCGTTTCGAGGCGGTTTTCGACGGCGCGCTCGTCGGTATCGGCACCGTGGATATGTCGGGTCAGGTGGTGAACTGCAACACCACCTTGGCCCACATGCTGGGCCGAACCCCGGAGACGATGCCGGGCCGGACAGTCGCCGACATACTCGGCCCGAACAACCTGAACTATGCGTTCGAACAGCTCCAGCGCATGGTCGCCGGCGAGACCGAGAGCTTTCGCACCGAGACCGAGCACTTGCACACCGACGGCCGGGTCACCGCGATCGACCTGTCGATGTCGGCGGTGCGCGGCGCCGACGGCGGTATCGAGTTCCTGATCGGCGTGGCGGTCGATGTGACCGAGCGCAAGCAGCTCGCCGACCGGCTCTGGCACGACGCCAACCACGACGCACTCACCGGCCTGCCGAACCGCCCGCACCTGTTCAACAGGCTGGCGCAGGCGCAACCTCCGATCGGGGTCTGCTATCTCGACCTCGACGGCTTCAAGGAGATCAACGACCTGTGGGGGCACACGATCGGGGACCGTGTCCTGCAGGTGGTGGCCGACCGGATGCGTGATGCGGTGTCCCCGGCCGACGCACTCGCCGCCCGCATCGGGGGCGACGAATTCCTCGTGCTGGTCGAAAACTGCTCGGGTGAAGCACAACTGGCGCATCTGGCCGACGAGTTGCTGTCCGCGCTGACAGCGCCGCTCGCGGTGAACGGGCACATGCTCGCCGTCGGAGCCAGCATCGGCACTGCCTTCTTCGAGCAGTTGCCGGGCGCTGTAGACGAATTGGTGCACGCCGCCGACGCGGCGATGTATCGCAACAAGAACGACGCGCGCCGTGATCCGGCCCGGTAGCGGCCGGGCCGGAGCCGTTCAGACCAGATGACGCTCGCGCTCGGCCGCCCGTGCCAGTGAGCGATCCCGCTGCTCCTCGAAGCGCAGCACATCCTCGCGCAGCCGTTCGAGGAACGCCGCCAGATCCTCCCGCGCCCGCTCGCCGCGCGCGCCGAAATCGTTGCGTTCGAAGATGTTCCATTTGCGCAGCACCGGCAGCAGGACCTCCTCCAGGTGCTGGCGCAGGTCGTAGATGCCGTGCTTGGCCATCAGCACGCCGTTGCGCCGCCAGCCAGGCATACCGGCGCCTGGCATCTGGAAGTTCTGCACGATGGTGTTGATCGCCTCGATGGTCTGGTCGGGGGCCAGGTCGAGCGAGGCCGCGCAGAGGTTGCGATAGAAGATCATGTGCAAGTTCTCGTCGGCGGCGATGCGGGCCAGCATCTTGTCGGCGATCGGATCGTCGCAGACGCGACCGGTGTTGCGATGGCTGACCCGGGTGGCCAGTTCCTGGAAGGTCACATACGCGACGGAGAACAGGAACCCGGCCACGGCCGAAGTGTGGATGTCGTAGCCCGGCGCCTTGTCGTCGATGACGGCCATTGCCGAAAAACCCTTGGTCATGTGGATCATTCGCGCTTGCTCGAGCGCGACGGGGTCGACTCCGCGGGTCACCACGAGGTAGTCGCGCAGCACGATGCCGTGCCGGTTCTCCTCGGCGGTCCAGCGCCCTACCCAGGTGCCCCAGGCGCCGTCCTTGGAGAAGTTCTCGGCGATCTCCCGGTGATAGGAGGGCAGGTTGTCCTCGGTGAGCAGATTGGTCACCATCGCGGCTTTGGCCAGCTCGCTCAGTGCCGATTGCTCTGGGTCCCAATCGATTCCGCCCATAGCGGCGAAGTTGCGGCCCTGGTCCCACGGCACGTAATCGTGTGGGTGCCAGTCCTTGGCCATCGCCAGATGACGGTTCACATTGCTCGCGGCGACGGGTTCCAGCTCGATCAGTAGTTCCAGTTGGGTCAGGTTCCTGGCCACGCTCGTTGCCCTTTCCGGTTAGTGAAAAGCGAGAGTTGCGTCGGTCCGGTAGTGTTGCCCGTCGTCACAATAGACCCGGCGCACGGCGCCTGGAAACGACACGGTGCGCTCAGCACTGTTTCGGAATTTGGGCGCGTCGCGTCGAGTGCATATACGCTCCACCAGTTCAGCTCCATCAGCGGTTCCCGTTCAGTCGTGGCATAGCTAGAGAGAGTGAGCGAAAAATTATGACGGACATCGTGGTCACGAGCCTGGCGGCGACCACGTCGATCGCGGGCGACGTCGACTCGACCTGGAAGGGTCTACTCAACGGCGAGAGCGGGATCGACGTCCTGGAGGATTCCTTCATCGACGACTTCGAACTGCCGGTGCGGATCGGTGGCCACCTGAAGGTGTCGCCCACCCTCTCGCTCACCCGCGAAGAGGCGCGCAAGCTGTCCTACGTCGAGCAGATGGCCGTGGCCCTCGGCCGCGAGGTGTGGCGCAACGCGGGCAGCCCCGAAGTGGATCGCGACCGGCTCGGCGTCTCGATCGGCACCGGCCTCGGCGGCGCGGAATCACTGATCTACGCCCGCGACCGGCTCCGCAACGGCGGATACCGCAAGGTCTCGCCGCTGACCGTGCAGGCCATCATGCCCAACGGTCCCGCCGCCTGTGTCGGCATCGAATTGGGCGCGCGCGCGGGGGTTTCCACCCCGGTGTCGGCGTGCTCGTCGGGCTCGGAGGCAATCGCCAACGCGTGGCGGATGATCATGATGGGCGATGCCGACATCGTGGTCACCGGTGGTGTGGAGGGGTCCATTCAGGCGGTGCCGATCGCGGCGTTCACGCAGATGCGGGCGATGAGCACGCGCAACCACGATCCCAAAGCGGCCTCGCGTCCGTTCGATGTGGACCGTGACGGGTTCGTCTTCGGCGAGGCGGGCGCGATGATGGTGATCGAGACCGAGGAGCACGCCAAGGCTCGCGGCGCGACGATTCACGCGCGGCTGCTCGGCGCGGGCGTCACCTCCGACGGATTCCACCTCGTGGCACCGGATCCCGAGGGCACCGGCGCGGCGCGGGCGATGACGCGGGCGATGGAGACCGGCGGAATCGGGCGCGCCGATGTCACCCACATCAACGCCCACGCCACCGCGACGCCGATCGGCGATACCGCCGAGGCCAACGCGATCACCAAGGCCATCGGTTCGCACGCTTCGGTGTACGCGCCGAAGTCGGCGCTCGGGCACTCGATCGGCGCGGTCGGTGCGCTCGAATCGGTGCTGACCGTGCTCAGCGTGCGCGACAGTATCGTTCCGCCGACCTTGAATCTGGACAATCAGGACCCCGCGATCGATTTGGACGTCGTGTCGGGTCAGGCGCGACGCGGTCGCATCGATTACGCACTGAACAACTCCTTCGGTTTCGGCGGTCACAACGTGGCGATCTCGTTCGGACGGTATTGACGATCCGCCCAGCAGTGGCGGTTTCTGTCAATGTGCGTTGAAAAGGATTGGGAATGATCGGCGAGACTTTCGACGACTATGTAGACGAACTGGGGACTATCCGGATTCCCGGTGATCAGACCTTGATCGACTTCGTCGACAAACACAGCGAGGCCAACGGGGACGACCTGGCCTACCGCTTCATCGACTATTCGACCGAACGGGAGGGCGAATACCAGGAATTGACCTGGCGCGAATTCGGCGTGCGGTTGCGCGCGGTTGCCGCGCGGTTGCAGCAGGTGACCGAGCCCGGCGACCGGGTGGCGGTGCTGGCGCCGCAGGGCCTCGACTATGTCGTCGCGCTGTTCGCCGCGGTGTACGCGGGCAATGTGGCTGTGCCACTGTTCGATCCGGAGGAGCAGGGTCACAGCGACCGGCTGCACGCGGTCCTCGGTGACTGCGAACCGGCCGCGGTGCTCACCGTCGGCAGCGCGGCAGCGGGGGTGCGCAACTTCTTCCGCGAGCGTCCTGCCGCGCAACGACCGAGAATCATCGCGGTCGAGGCGATTCCGGATACCGTCGGCACGCGCTGGCGCAGGCCCGATATCAATATCGACAGCGTGGCGTATCTGCAGTACACCTCCGGGTCCACTCGGGTCCCCGCCGGTGTCGAGATCACCCACCGCTCGGTGGGTACCAATCTGCTGCAGATGATCGACGCCATCGGGATCACCGAGAACGCGCGGGGGGTCACCTGGCTGCCGCTGTTCCACGACATGGGGCTGCTCACGGTGATCCTGCCGACCATCGGCGGCAAGTTCATCACCATCATGTCGCCGAGTGCGTTCGTGCGCAGGCCCGCGCGCTGGATCAAGGAACTGGCAGCGCAGGCGGACGGCGCCGAGATCTATTCGGCCGCACCCAACTTCGCGTTCGAGCATGCGGCGACGCGCGGGCTGCCCAAGGGCGACGAGCACCTCGACCTGTCGAACGTGATCGGGCTGATCAACGGCAGCGAACCGGTGTCGGTGGCCTCGATGCGCAAGTTCAACGAGGCGTTCGCGCCGTACGGGCTGTCGAAGACCGCGATCAAGCCGTGCTACGGGATGGCCGAGGCCACGCTGTTCGTGTCGGCGACCAAGCGCGACGACGAGGCGCGGGTGGTCTATGTCGACCGCGGGCAGCTGAACGAGGGCCGGATGGTGGAGTGCGACGAACACGCCGTGAGCGCGGTGGCGCAGGTGTCGTGCGGGCACGTCGCGCGGTCGCAGTGGGCGGTGATCGTCGACCCCGCCACCGGGATCGAGCGCCGTCACGGCGAGGTCGGCGAGATCTGGTTGCACGGCGACAACATGGGCATCGGGTACTGGGGGCGACCGGAGGAGACCGCGGAAACCTTCCACAACCGGGTGATCGCGCGCCTGCCGGTCGGCAGTCGCGCCGAGGGCGCGCCCGACGACGCGAAGTGGATGCGCACCGGCGACTACGGCGCCTATCACGACGGCGAGCTGTTCATCACCGGCCGGGTGAAGGATCTGGTGATCGTCGACGGGCGCAACCACTATCCGCAGGATCTCGAATACTCGGCGCAGGAAGCCAGTACCGCGCTGCGACCCGGTTTCATCGCCGCCTTCTCGGTGCAGGCGGGGCAGCTGCCCGCGCCGGTGCTCGAGGCGGGCAATGCGTCCGATCCGGCGGCGGAGCAGTTGGTTGTCGTGGCCGAAAGAGGCACGGGCGCAGCGAAGCTGGAGCCGGGACCGATCACGGACGCGGTGCGCGCGGCGATCGCGCGCAGGCACGGGGTGACGGTTCGGGATCTGCTGCTGGTCCCCGCGGGATCGATTCCGCGGACATCGAGCGGGAAGATCGCCCGGCGGGCCTGCAAGGCGGCCTATCTGGACGGGACGTTGCGCGGCGGATACCGCCAGCAGGCGTATCCGGACGCACCGGAGGCGTGAGAACCGGTCGGCCACCGAGTGTTCCGGTGGCCGACCAGTCCTCGACCGCGCGAGGGATCAGTTCTGGAATGAT
>JACIXH010000267.1 GCA_014360565.1 Nocardia sp. | reverse complement strand
CTCGAGACTGGAGCCTCCGGCTCAGCGCTTCGAGCGCTGATCGGCGACCCGCCGCGGACCGCCGCTTCGCGGCGGACCCTCCTCGAAGTCGGGGCATACGGGGTGGGCGTGTGGTCTTGTTCGAGTGCTGGTCGGCGGCCTGGTGAGTCGCCGTTTCGTGGTGGACCTTCTCTGGTTGGGCTCGGCGTGCCGGTACGCGGCAGGTCAGGATTCGCGGACGAAATCGTCGATGTGGTCGCGGACGTAGTCGAGGACTCGTTGTTCGAAGTCGTCGGGTTCGTTGATGTCGTAGATCTCGTCGGGGTCTTCGGCGCGGTCGCCGGTGGGGCGGCGGATCTGGTCGGGGGCGGCCAGGGTTCGGTGTTCGTCTTCCCAGAAGCGGTCGAGGTCGTCGTTCGGGGAGCTGATGGAGGCGTCGCGGGCGGCGATGACGGCTGCGGCGGCGAGTCGGGGCATTCCCGCCGCGCGGAGACCTCTTGTGGCCCAGGGAAGTTCGCTGCGGCGGGTCTTCAGATAGCTCGAGAAGCCCGCGTTCAGGACGCTGGTGTGCAGGCTCGACAGGGCCAGCAGGTGGGAGAACGCCGGGGGGAGTTCGCCGAAGGCGCCGATGCCGAGGCGGTGCAGGTCGTCGGTGGCGGGGTTCGACCAGAAGACGATGTCGGCGGCGTCGTGGATGCTGTCGGTCTCGGCGAGTGCCTTCGTCAGTGCTGGTCGGGTGTGCGCCGGGAATCGATAGTCCATGGGAGAAGTATCTAGGGACGCAGCCCGACGCCCGCGTCGCGGAGGGTGCTCAGGGCGGCTTCGGTCGTTTCCGGGGCGACTCCGGCGGTGAGACCGAGCAGGACTGTGGTGTCGAATCCGGCAGCGTTGGCGTCCAGCGCGGTGGCGCGGACGCAGTGATCGGTGGCGATACCGACCACGTCGACAGTGTCGATGTCGTGGGCACGCAGCCACGTCGTGAGCGAGGTGCCCTCCGCTGTCGCGCCTTCGAATCCGGAGTAAGCCGCGGTGTACTCGCCCTTGGAGAAGGTCTCCTGGATGGGTGCGGTGTCGAGGGCAGGGTGGAAATCCGCGCCGGCGGTGCCCACTCGGCAGTGCGGCGGCCAGGAATCGACGTAGTCGGGCTCGGTCGAGAAGTGGGGGCCGGGATCGATGTGCCAGTCCCGCGTGGCGACCACCGCGTCGTAGTTCTCGGCGGCGACGAAATCGGTGATCGCGGCCGCGACCGCCGCGCCACCTGCCACCGCGAGTGAACCACCCTCGCAGAAGTCGTTCTGTACATCCACGATTATCAGGCCGCGTGCCATGTCATCCCTCCAGCTTGCTCGACGTCACCATTGTCCGCCGGGCGCCGCCGGTCGGCCACCCGATCTCGACGACGGCCCGCGTCGCCGACCGAGCGTTGCTCCGTCCCTCGACCCGTCGTTGCTCGGCGAACAGCGTCCTCAGCCGAGGAACGTCGTGGTCACGGCGGGTTCGCCCGCGGACAGTTTCAGCCCCTCCCACGGCAGGCTGACCAGCCCGCGCGCGACCAGATCTCGACTCTGTGCCAGCGTGGCGACGTTGTCGACCACCTTGCCGCCGCGCACCAGCGGCACCTGCAGCTCCCGCACCTGGAAACCGTTGGTGGCCGGTGCTTCTCCGTCCACGGGGTAGATGATCTCTTCGACGATCGTGCCGGTGGCGCGCGACAACCGCACCGCCTTCTTGGTCCCGCCGCGCGACTGTTTGTGGCTCGACCGTTTGGCGACCGGAATACCGTCGACCTCGACCAACTTGTAGACCATGCCCGCCGTCGGGGCGCCCGAACCGGTCACCACCGAGGTGCCGACGCCGTACGCGTCGACCGGCTCGGCCCGCAGCGCCGCGATCGCGTACTCGTCCAGATCGCCGGAGACCACGATGCGGGTGCCGGTGGCGCCCAGTGCGTCGAGCTGGTCGCGGACCTGTCTGGCCAGCACGCCGAGATCACCGGAGTCGATACGCACTCCGCCCAGTTCGGGCCCGGCCACTTCGATCGCGGTGGCGACGCCTCTGGTGATGTCGAAAGTGTCGACCAGCAGCGTGGTCGAGACGCCGAGCGCGTCGATCTGGCTGCGGAACGCCGCGGCCTCGTGTTCGCCGTCGGCGCCGCTGTGCAGCAGGGTGAACGCGTGCGCGCTGGTCCCCGCGCCGGGCACGCCGAAGGTGCGCACGGCCTCGAGGTTGGAAGTGGCGTCGAATCCGGCCAGATAGGCGGCGCGCGAACTCGACGGTGCGGCGAGTTCGTGGGTGCGCCGCGAGCCCATCTCGATCATCCGCCGCCCCGCCGCCGCGCTCACCATCCGCGCGGCCGACGAGGCGATCGCGCTGTCGTGATTGAGGATCGACAGCGCCAGGGTCTCGAGCACCACGCATTCGGCGAAGCTGCCGCGCATGGTGAGGATCGGCGAACCGGGGAAGTACAGCTCACCTTCGGCGTAGCCGTCGATGTCGCCGCTGAAGCGATACTCGCGCAACCACTCGACGGTCCCCGGGTCGAGGAACTTCGCGACCACGGCCAGCTCGTCGGGGCCGAAACGGAAGCGGGCCAGCGCGTCGAGCAGGCGCCCGGTGCCCGCGACGACGCCGTAGCGCCGCCCGTGCGGCAATCGCCGGGCGAACACCTCGAAGGTGCACCGCCGGTGGGCCGAACCGTCGGCCAGCGCCGCGGCCAGCATGGTCAGCTCGTACTGGTCGGTCAGCAGCGCGGTGCTGGTGAACTCGTCACGGATCTGCACACCGGAAACTCTAGTCACCGCGGGTGTTGAATCTCAGGGCCCTCGTCGTACCCTGAGGTTATGGCCGTGTGCAATATCGTTCGGGCCGGCGCCGTCACCGACGCTGTGAACGCCGCACTGTCGGCACCGCAGGCGACGCCGGAGACTACGGAATCCACCGAGATCCTGGAGGCCGAGGACAGGCCCTGGGTCACCGTCGTCTGGGACGACCCGGTGAACCTGATGCACTACGTCACCTACATCTTCCAGAAGCTGTTCGGCTACAGCAAAGCCAAGGCGACCGAGTTGATGATGCAGGTGCACAACGAGGGCAAGGCGGTGGTGTCCTCGGGCTCGCGCGACAAGATGGAGCAGGACGTGCGCCGCCTACACGCCGCGGGCCTCTGGGCAACCATGCAGCGTGACTGAGTACCTGAGTAACCTGGGCCCTGTGCGCAAGTGGAGCAGGAAGAACTCACTGAGTGGCCTCAAGCTTCGATCCGAAATGGACGAGCACGAGGCCACCGTCCTGCGTTCGCTGATCGGCGCGGTATCCGGTCTGCTCAGCGACCGCGCGGGCGAGGCGCCAGAAGACGAGCTCGCCGCGCTCACCGGTCTGCGCACCGGCAACTCCACCCCGCCCGAAGACCCGCAACTGCGGCGCCTGCTGCCCGACTTCCACCGCAGCGAACCCGGTTCCCCCGATGCCAAGCGCGCCGACCTCAACAGTGCGCTGCGCAGCCTGCACGAGCCGGAGATCATCGACGCGAAATTGGCGGCCGGGCAGGCCGTGCTCGACAGCTGCCCGGAAACGGGCGGCAAAATCGTGCTCACGCCCGAGCAGGCCGACGCGTGGCTGTCCGCGCTCACCGATGTCCGACTCGCACTGGGCACCCTGCTCGACATCGACGACGACACGCCCGACCATTTCGATCCGGAAGACCCACGCGCCCCACATCTGGACGTCTACCACTGGCTGACCTGGATGCAGGATTCCCTGCTGCAAGCCCTCGCGCCCTGAGCGCGACGACCGGATTCGCGAACGAAGGACGAGACGATGCGCAGCGGACCCGGGGTACGCAACTCGATCACTGATGTCGCCGGTGTGCTGGTCGGCCACCACCAGGCACTCGACGCCGGAGCCACCCTCGGCAGCGGCGCCGCGACGGGCTGCACCGTGGTGCGGGTCCCCGGCGGCGCGACGGCTTCGGTCGATGTGCGCGGCGGCGGTCCCGGTACCAGGGAAACCGACCTGCTCGACCCGGCCAATACCGTCCGCAGGCTCAACGCCGTGCTCCTCACCGGCGGCAGCGCGTACGGCCTCGCCGCCGCCGACGGCGTGATGCGCTGGTGCGAGCGACACGGCGAGGGCATTCCGATGGACCCGGCCGACCCGAGCCGTGTAGTGCCGATCGTGCCGGGCGCGGTGATCTTCGACCTGCCGGTAGGGGACTGGGGTATCCGCCCCGACGCGGACTTCGGTTATCACGCGGCGGCGGCTGCGTCGACCGAGTTCGCCAGGGGCACAGCGGGTGCCGGGGTCGGCGCGCGGGCGGGTGCGCTCAAGGGCGGAATCGGTTCGGCGAGTGTGGTTCTCGCCGATGGGCCGGGTGCGGGCGTGACCGTCGGCGCGGTGATCGTGGCCAATCCCGTCGGGTCGGTCGTCGATCCGCGCACCGGGCTGCCCTGGGGTACGGGCACCGACGGACCCGACTTCTTCGGGCTGCGGCCGGGCACGCCGGAGGAGATCGCGGCACTGGTCGCCTTGCCGGTGAAGAGCACAGTTCTCAACACCACGATCGGGGTGATCGCCACCGACGCCGTCCTCGACCCGGCCGGTTGCAAGCGGATGGCCGCCACCGCCCACGACGGGCTCGCCCGCGCGATCCGGCCGGTGCACTCTCCACTCGACGGCGACACGCTGTTCGCGCTCGCCACCGGAACGGTCGACGTCGAGGCGGCCGCCCTGCCCGCCGCGTTCCCCGCCGACCTGCTGTTGCTCGACCAATTGTGTACAGCCGCAGCGGTGGTGGTGGAGCGTGCGGTGGTCGATGCGGTACTCGCCGCGACCTCGGTCGCCGCGATCCCCGCCTACTACGACCTGTTTCCGCGCTGAGCGGCCTCGCCCGACCATCGCGCGCCCTCGATTCGACCGGATTGCCCCGCGCCCGAAGGCGGGCTGACCAGCACCGCGACAACTCGGCGCACCCGTGGCGACGACCGCGCCGGGACCGGAGTGCGTGCCTTGCGGAATACCCGAATAGGGTGAGTCGTTGTCGAGGAAGGTGCTCGACAGCACGTACGCAGGATGTGGAAAGGGTCGAGAAAGTTGCTGGTGATCAGGGCCGATCTCGTGGACGCGATGGTGGCACACGCCCGCGCCGACCACCCCGACGAGGCCTGCGGGATCATCGCCGGTCCCGAGGGCAGTGACCGGCCCGAACGCTTCGTCGAGATGGTGAACGCCGAGCGTTCGCCCACCTTCTACCGGTTCGATTCCGGTGAACAACTGCGCGTGTGGCGCGCCATGGACGACGCCGACGAAGTACCGGTGGTGATCTACCACTCCCACACCGCCACCGAGGCCTACCCCAGCCGCACCGACATCTCCTACGCCGGCGAACCGGACGCGCACTACGTGCTGGTCTCCACGCGCGACCCGCAGTCCCACGAGCTGCGCAGCTACCGCATCGTCGACGGCGAGGTCACCGAAGAACCGGTGCGCATCGTCGATTCCTACTGAACCCGTCCGAACAAGTCACCACCCTCAGGAGTCCCCATGCCGGTAACCGTGTCCATTCCGACCATCATGCGTGGTATCACCGGAGGTGAGAAGCGAGTGCAGGGCGAGGGCTCGACGCTGTCCGCGCTCATCGCCGATCTCGACGCCAATCATCCCGGGCTGGCCGAGAAGCTGCTGTCCGACGGCAAGCTCAACCGCTACGTCAACATCTACGTCGACGACGAGGACGTGCGGTTCTCCGGCGGGCTCGACGCCGAGGTGCCCGCGGACGCGTCGGTCACCATCCTGCCCGCCGTGGCCGGCGGCGCCTGACACCGTGGCCCGCTACGAATCGCTGATCGCGACGCTGGGCAACACCCCCCTCGTCGGATTGCAGAACCTGTCGCCGCAATGGGACGGCGACGATCATGTGCGGCTGTGGGCCAAGCTGGAGGACCGCAATCCGACCGGATCGATCAAGGACCGGCCCGCGCTGCGGATGATCGAACAGGCCGAGGCCGACGGACTGCTCACCCCTGGATGCACGATCCTGGAGCCGACCAGCGGCAATACCGGGATTTCGCTGGCCATGGCGGCCAAACTCAAGGGTTACCGGATCGTGTGCGTGATGCCGGAGAACACCTCGGTGGAGCGACGGCAATTGCTGACGATGTTCGGCGCCGAGATCATCGACTCGCCCGCGGCGGGCGGCTCCAATCAGGCGGTGGCGATGGCCAAGCAGATCGCCGCCGAGAACCCGGACTGGGTGATGCTGTACCAGTACGGCAACCCGGCCAACGCGCTGGCGCACTACGAGAACACCGGGCCGGAATTGCTGGCCGACCTGCCCGAGATCACGCATTTCGTCGCCGGGCTCGGCACCACCGGAACGCTGATGGGCACCGGCCGGTATCTGCGCGAGAACGTTCCCGATATCGAGATCGTCGCCGCTGAGCCCCGCTACGGCGAGCTGGTCTACGGGCTGCGCAATATCGACGAGGGATTCATCCCGGAGCTCTACGACGAGAAGGTGCTCACCACCCGGTTCTCGGTGGGGCCCTACGACGCGGTGAAGCGCACTCGTGAGCTGGTCGGCGAGGAGGGCATCTTCGCCGGAATCTCCACCGGCGCGATCCTGCACGCCGCGCTCGGCATCGCCAAGAAGGCGCGCAACGCCGGGAAACGGGCCGACATCGCGTTCGTGGTCGCCGACGGTGGCTGGAAGTATTTGTCTACCGGCGCATACGACGGCACGCTGGACGAAGCCGAGGAGAAGCTGGACGGACAGCTCTGGGCCTGACCTGATCTCACGCCGCTTCGGTACGCTCGGGTCAGTGGGCTGTTCCACGGTCCTGTGCCGGAGTGGAGGCGATGTCGGTGAGCGGTGGGGTGGGTGCCTCGTTCGATCCTGATCGGATCGCGGGGCTACGCGGTAACGCGAGTGCCGGCACCGGCACGCGCGCAGGCGGGTCGTGGATCAGGGCCGCAGTCGGAATTCTGGGCTTCGTGGGAGCGCTCTACGTGATCGAGGGCGTCGACACGGTGCTCTCCCACGACCTACCGCCCGGAGCGGCGGGCGAACTCGACGCGGCCGGAATCGAGCCGCGCGAAGTATCCGGGCTCGACGGCATACTGTGGGCGCCGCTGTTGCACGGCGGGTGGGACCACCTGCTCGCCAACACGCTGCCGCTGCTGGTACTCGGGTTCCTGGTGCTGCTGTCCGGGATCGGGCGCGGGATCGCGGCGACGGCGATCATCTGGGTGATCGCGGGCGTCGGCACCTGGCTCACGGGAGCGACCGGGAGCGTGCACGTCGGCGCGTCGTCGATCGTGTTCGGTTGGCTGACCTATCTGATCTGTCGCGGGTGGTTCGCGCGCAATGTGGGCCAGATCGTCGTGGGCCTGGTGATCCTGGTCTTATACGGCTCGATGCTGTGGGGTGTGCTGCCGAGCGACCCTCGAATTTCTTGGCAGGGGCATCTTTTCGGGGCGGTGGGTGGAGTGCTCGCGGGCTGGGTACTCTCGTCAGATGAACGTCGACGCCGCCGTGGAGCATCGGTCGGCCGCGCAGTGCCAACGCGGTAACCGGGGATCCGGTCTGGAAATTGGGGGGATCCTGCATTGAGTACCAGCACGTCGTGGCAGCATGGGGGCATGCGCCTTACCGTCCTCGGGTGCTCGGGCAGCGTGTCCGGCCCGGATTCCCCAGCGTCGGGCTACCTGCTGACGGGCCTTGATATGCGGCCGACTGTCATCGACTTCGGTCCCGGCATTTTCGGCGCGCTGCAGAAGCACATGAACCCGGCCGACGTCGACATCTTCCTCACCCACCTGCACGCGGATCACTGCTTGGATCTGCCCGCTCTCCTGGTGTGGCGTCGCTACCACCCGAACCCGCCGACCGGTAAGGCACTGGTGCGCGGCCCCTCCGATGCGGCCCTGCGGATCGGCAACGCCTCCGCGGAGATCGGCGGCGAGACCGACAATTGGTCCGACGTGATCGACTCGCAGGTCTGGGTCGAGAACACACCGATTCCGTTCGGGCCCGGTCATACGGTGGAAGCTCGGCGGATGTTCCACCCGCCGGAGTCCTATGGGCTGCGGATCACGGCTGCGGATGGGCGGGTGTTCGTCTACACCGGCGATACGGCGATGTGCGATGCGGTGGTGGAGTTGTCG
>JACIXH010000266.1 GCA_014360565.1 Nocardia sp. | reverse complement strand
GCACCACACTGATCCGATCGGACACCGCGAGACCCTGCGACTTGCGCGTCTCCTGCAGGTCGCGGATGAGGTCGCGGGCCCAGCCCTCGGCCTCCAGTTCCTCGGTGACCACCGAGTTCAGTACCACCAGCCCGGCGTTGGCGGGCAGGGCGGCGGTGGACTCCGGTTCGGCGGCCACCAGACGCTGGGTGTACTCCTCGGGCAGCAGGGCGATCCCGGCCGCGCTGACGACCCCGTCGGCGGATTCGCTCCACTCGCCCGCCTTGACCGCCTTGATCACCGTCTGCACCTGCTTGCCGATGCGCGGACCAGCGGCGCGCGCGTTGACCACCAGTTCGAACTGGCCGTGCGCCGAGACGTCGGTGGTCAGGTCGACCTTCTTGACATTGACCTCGTCGGCGATCAGCTCGGTGAACGGCACGAGCCGCTCGGCATCGGCCGCAGCGATGGTGACCTCGGCCAGCGGCAGCCGCACCCGCAGGTTCTGCGCCTTGCGCAGGCTCAGCACGGTGGAGCAGACGACCCGTGCCTCGTCCATAGCGGCGACGAGTTCGGGATCGTGCGGCAACTCGGTCTCGCTCGGCCAATCGGTCAGGTGCACCGAGCGCTCACCGGTGAGCCCACGCCAGATGACCTCGGTGATCAGCGGCAGCAGCGGCGCGGCGAGCCGGGTGACCACTTCCAGCACCGTGTGCAAAGTGTCGACCGCGTCGCGGTCCTCGGACCAGAAGCGTGAACGCGACCGGCGCACATACCAATTGGTGAGCGCGTCGGCGAAACCACGCAGTTCGTCGGCGGCACCGGCGATGTCGTAGGTCTCCAGCGCCTCGGTGACCACGTCGCGAGTCACCGCGAGCTTGGCCAGGATGTAGCGATCGAGCACGTTCGGCGAATCCGTGCGCCACACACCGGGCTTGGAGGCGTAGAGCTGCAGGAAGGTCCACGCGTTCCACAGCGGCCGCATCGCATGGCTCACGCCCTCACGGATACCGCGCTCGGTGACGATCAGATTGCCGCCACGCAGGATCGGCGAGCTCATCAGGAACCAGCGCATGGCGTCGGAGCCGTCGCGGTCGAAGACCTCGTTGACGTCGGGGTAGTTGCCCTTCGACTTCGACATCTTCAGACCGTCGTCACCGAGCACGATGCCGTGCGCGGCCACGGTTTTGAACGACGGCGAGTCGAACAGTGCCGTGGACAACACGTGCAGCGTGTAGAACCAGCCGCGGGTCTGCCCGTTGTACTCGACGATGAAATCGCCGGGGAAGTGGCTGTCGAACCACTGCTTGTTCTCGAACGGGTAGTGCACCTGGGCATAGGGCATCGAGCCCGACTCGAACCAGCAGTCGAGGACCTCGGGCACCCGGCGCATGGTCGAATTCCCGGTCGGGTCATCGGGATTGGCCCGGGTGAGGTCGTCGATGTAGGGGCGGTGCAGATCGGTGGGGCGCACGCCGAAGTCGGCTTCGAGCTGGTCCAGCGACCCGTAGACGTCCACGCGCGGGTAGGCCGGGTCGTCGGAGATCCAGACCGGGATCGGGCTGCCCCAGTAGCGGTTTCGGCTGATGTTCCAGTCGCGCGCGCCTTCGAGCCACTTGCCGAACTGACCGTCACGGATGTGCTCGGGTACCCAGCTGATCTGCTGGTTGAGCTCGACCATCCGGTCGCGGAACTTGGTCACCGCGACGAACCACGACGGCACGGCCATGTAGATCAGCGGCTGACCGGAGCGCCAGCTGTGCGGGTAGGAGTGCTCGATCGTCTCGTGCCGCAGCAGCTTTCCGGCGGCCTTGAGGTCTTTGATGATCACCGGGTTGGCGTCGAAGACCATCAGGCCCTCGTAGGGCGGCACCATCGAGGTGAACTTGCCCGCCGGGTCCAGCGGCTGAACGATCTCGATGCCGTTGGCGGCAGCGACATCCATGTCCTCTTCACCGAAAGCCGGTGCGAGATGGACGATCCCGGTGCCGGAATCGGTGGTGACGTAGTCGGCGGTGAGCACGCGGTGTGCGTTCGGGTGCCCGACGAAGAAGTCGAACGGCGGGGCGTAGGACAGGTCGGCCAGTGCGGCGCCGTCGTACTCGCCGAGCACCTCCGGCTCGTCGCCGAGTTCGCGGCTGTAGTGCGAAACACGTTCGGCGGCAAGCAGGTAGCGCTTGTCGTCGGCGCCGCGCACGTGCACGTAGCGCACGTCGGGGTGCACCGCGATCGCGAGGTTGGACGGCAGCGTCCACGGCGTGGTGGTCCAGATCAGCGCGTTGGCGCCGTCCAGCGCGGCGAGGGGATGCTCGGCGGGAACGCTCAGGCGCATGTCGACGGTGACCGCGGGGTCCTGCCGCATCTTGTACGCGTCGTCGAGACGGGTCTCCTGGTTCGACAGCGGCGTCTGCTCGTACCAGCTGTAGGGCAGCACCCGGAAGCCCTGGTAGATCAGGCCCTTCTCGTGCAGCGACTTGAACGCCCACATGACCGACTCCATGAAGTCGAGGTCGAGGGTCTTGTAGTCGTTGTCGAAGTCGACCCAGCGGGCCTGACGGGTGACGTACTCGCGCCATTCGTTGGTGTACCGCAGCACCGACGACTTACAGGCCGCGTTGAACTCGGCCAGTCCCATCTCGTCGATCTGGGCCTTGTCGGTGATGCCGAGCTGCTTCTCGGCTTCGATCTCGGCGGGCAGTCCGTGGGTGTCCCAGCCGAAGCGGCGGTCGACCTTCTTGCCACGCATGGTCTGGAAGCGCGGGATCAGGTCCTTGACGTAGCCGGTCAGCAGGTGGCCGTAGTGCGGCAGACCGTTCGCGAACGGGGGGCCGTCGTAGAAGACGAACTCGGCGTCACCGTCACGATTGTCGATGCTGGCGCGGAAGGTGTCGTCGCGGGCCCAGTAGTCGAGCACCTGGGTTTCGAGCTCCGGGAAGGACGCGCCCGCTGCCGCGCCGAAATCGACCCGGGGGTATGCGCTACCGGTAGTTGTCTCGTCCGCCATCGCGGATTGCTCCTCGTGCCGCCGCGCCGTGAGCGCGATATGTGGGCACGGGGACGATGTCGGCGCCGGTGCGCCGTACCGCGGTACCACCCCGTTTGCCCGATCCACTCCCTGCGGAGGGGTCAGGCCTCTCGTTGTGTGAGCTGTGACGGGCTCACCCGTTCGGTTCTACTTGGCGCGAGCGCCGTTCTTCCGAAAGCTCCCCGGTGATAGCCGGATCAGTGCCTGGTGTACTTCGATTCTAACCGGACCAGTCCAGCCGATATTTCGCGCCTGGTCAGTTCCGCCGGGCGTGTCGGCCCGGTGGGACCGGTTCGCTGTCCGGTTTCCGGGTGGCCAGCGCGCTCACGAGCAGACTCGCGGCACCGACCACGCAGATCACAATGCAACCCCATGCCCACACCACCGAGCCGGTGGCGAGCGCCGCGACCAACAGTCCGAAACCGATCGCGGCTAGAACAAGCGTCAAGACGAGCATGGTGACTCCCAAGCCAACCGAGCAGCCCGCCGAAAGCTGGGCATTCCCGAATCACGCGACGCGCTGCGCCGCGCGACCCGGGAACCAGTTTACTTGCCGCCCTTGGCGAAGGAGGCAGGAGCCAGACTGTTGGCCGAACCGTTGGTTTCACCCGCGAACTCGCCACCGTCGACCGGCACGGCCGACCCACGGTTCTCGAGCTCTTCCAGCTGCGATTCCAGGTAGGACTTCAGGCGCACCCGGTACTCGCGCTCGAAGGTCTTCAGCTGCTCGATGCGGCTTTCCAGTACCGTGCGCTGCTGGGTGATCGTGGCCATGATCTCGGCGTGCTGACGCTCGGCGTCGGCGGTGAGCGCCTCGGCCTTGTCCTTGGCCTGCCGGATCTGGGTGTCGGAGCGGTTCTGCGCGTCGGCCAGCATCGCGTCGGACTTCTGACGCGCGTCGGCGATCATCGCTTCCGAACGCGTACGGGCGTCGCCGACCAGTCGCTCGGAGTTTGCCCGCGCGTTCGAGAGCAGGCCCTCGGCCTCGGTCTTGGCGTCGGTGGTGAGACGGTCCGCCATCTCCTGCGCCAGGGTGAGCACCTTCGCGGCCTGCATGTTCGCGTCGGGGCCGTTGTTCTGCACCGGCGGCGCCACGGGCATCGGAGCGGGCGGCGCGACCGGGACCGGCTGCGGAACAGGTTCCGGCACGGGCGGGGGCGCCTGCTGTACCGGCGCCTTCGCGGCGCTGACCGGGGCGGGACCGCGGTTCTTCTTGGCGTCGGCCAGCTCGGTGTCGAGTTCGGCGACCCGCTGACGCAAGTCGGCGTTCTCCTCGATCAGGCGCGAAAGCTCCTGTTCGACGAGATCCAGGAAAGCATCGACCTCGTCCTCGTTGTAGCCGCGCTTACCGATCGGCGGTTTGCTGAACGCGACGTTGTGCACATCGGCAGGAGTCAGCGGCATCGAAGGATCCCTTCACGCGTCTTTTGGAGAACTAGCAAGCGGTCTTCTCGATTCATTGTGTCACACGGAGGTCACGGGCTGCCCGAGCCTACCCACGATCGACATCAGGATGAAGACGACGAAGAGCAGGACCATAATCGACAGATCGAGCCGGATACCCCCAAGATTCACCGGGGGTATCAACCGCCTCAGGAGTTTCACCGGCGGGTCGGTCACCGTGAAGATGACTTCCAGCAAGATCACCACCACACCGGTCGGGCGCCAATCGCGCGCGAAACTGCGAATGAACTCGACGATCACCCGACTGATGAGCAACAGCCAGAAGATGAAAAGCACGAGGTACAGAACCGCGAACAGGGCCACGTCTTCACTCTGCCGCAAAATCGGCAACGTGCAAAATGGCCGCGCCGCGCGGTGCGCGGGCGGCCATCATGGCAATGCGGTCGCCGACACTATTTCTGGTTGTAGAAGCCGTTTTCGGCGATCCGGCGGCGCTCTTCCGCCGATACGTCGACATCGGCGGGTGAGAGCAGGAACACCTTCGTCGCCACCTTGTCGAACGAACCGCGCAGCGCGAATGCCAGCCCGGCCGCGAAATCGACCAGCCTTTTCGCGTCGGCATTGCTCAGGTCGACCAGGTCCATGATCACCGGGTTGCCCTCCCGGAACCGCTCACCGATGATCCTGGCCTCGCTGTAGTCGCGCGGACGCAGCGTGGTGATCTTGGACAAGGGACCTCCGTCCTCGAAGATCCCTGGCCGCCGCGCGGGCGCGGGCTCGGGGCGCAAGCGCTCCTCGATCCTGCGTTCCTCGGCGTCGGGATCGACCGCGAGCGCACCGCGGGTGGAGCCGCGCATTCCGGGTGCGACACCGCCCGCCCTGAACCGGCCCGACGACGGGGCCGTCTCGATCCTGGTCGGGCGCCGGGGCGCCTCGTAGCGATCGTCGGCGTAGGCATCGCCGACGTAGTCGTCGCGACGCGCCTGGTAGGCCGACTTGTAGGCGGGCTGGGGGTAGTCGTCGGCCTCGTCCTCGAAACGCTCGGCGCCGTAACGATCCTCGGCGTAGCGGTCGTAGCTGCGCGGACGAACGCGACCGACGCGCTCCTCGGCGCCACGGGGGGCGTGATCGTCGACGTAATCGTCTTCGTACTCGTCGAGCGGAACCATGCCGAAGTACGCCTTGAACTTGTGCAACGTACTCATGCTTCCACCTCGCTGTCGCTCTGCTCCGGTATGACCACGCAGGTGGCTGAGCCGATGTCCCGCTCGCTCCGCTCGCTCATATGGTCGACCTTCCTTCGGGCCCCGGTGGCGGCCGGGTGTTGAAGTTCTTGCTCAGCGCCTCGTCGGCCAATCGTATGTGTCGAATGTGACTGATGAGGTTTCTTTGCTACGCCGAGGTTATCGGTCGCGCGCCCATCAAGGCAGTTCCGACACGCACACACGTCGAACCGTGTTCGACCGCATTCTCCAAATCACCCGACATACCTGCAGAAAGTTCAGTCGCATCGGCGTGTTGCGCGAGCAGCGAAGTGTGCAAAGTCGCAAGATTCGCAAAGGACGCATCAGTGTCGGCGTCAAGGGGCGGAATCGCCATCAGACCGGCCAGATGCAGTCCCGGCGCCTTCGCCACCACGTCGGCCAGCGCGAGCAGATCGGCCGGCGCGACACCCCCGCGTCCGGGATCGGTATCCAAGCTGACCTGCAGCAGGACCCGCAGCGGCGCGGTACGCTCGCCGGCTGCCAGTGCGTCCTGCGCGGCCCGGTCCAGCGCGGTTGCCAGGCGTTCGCTGTCGACCGAGTGCACGGTGTGCGCCCAGCGCGCCACGGCCCGGGCCTTGTTGCGTTGCAGGCGACCGATCATGTGCCATTCGACGTCGTCGTAGCCGAGCTCGGCGACCTTCGCGGAGGCCTCCTGCTCCCGGGACTCGCCGAACTCGCGCCGGCCGAGCCCGTGCAGGATCGCGACGTCGGCGGCGGGGAAGAACTTGGTCACCGGGAGCAGGCGGACCGAGCCCGCCGGGCGGCCCGCGGCGGTGACAGCGGCGTCGATGCGCGAGAGCAGGCCGTCGAGGCGGGCGCCGAGCTCGGCGGTGCGCGTCGTCGACTGCTGGTCGGCGGTCGGGTTCATGCGGCCGGGTCCATCCAGATCACTCCGGCGATGCGGCCGGTCGGGGCGCCGCGGCGGTGGCTGAACAGGGTCTTGTCCTCGATGGTGCAGCGCGGGTCGAGCGCGATGCCGCCCACGCCCGCCTCGGTGAGCTGCCTGCTGATCCCTGCGCGCAGGTCGAGACCGGGGGTCTTGCGGACAGTGGTGGTGGCGCTGCCCGGCAGGTGCGCTTCGACGTCGGCGCGCATGGCGGCGGGGACTTCGTACTGGCGGCCGGAGGCGGCCGGGCCGAGGAAGGCGCCGATCCGGTCGACGCGCGCACCGACCGAGACCATCGCCTCGAGCACACGCGGCACGATGCCGATGCGCGCGCCGATGCGGCTCGCGTGCACGGCGGCGATGACCCCCGCTTCGTCGTCGGAGAGCAGGATCGGCACACAGTCGGCGGTGAGCACCACCAGGGCCAGGCCGGGCACGCTGGTGACCAGCGCATCGGTCACCGGGACCGGTTCGGCCCGCGGTCCGTCGACGATCTCGACGGCGCGGCCGTGCACCTGTTCCATCCAGACCAGCCGGTCGGGGGTGAGGCCGATACCTTCGGCCAGGCGGATCCTGTTGCGGCGCACGGCTTCCGGATCGTCACCGACGTGATCGCCCAGGTTGAACGAGTCGTAGGGCGGGGCGGAGAAGCCACCAGCACGGGTCGTGGTCACCCGGCGGACGGTCACGGTGTGAGCTGCGGCAGTCATGGGTTCGAGGGTAATGCGGTCGCGACCGTTCGAACTCCCCGCGCACGGTGACGTCGGTCAACCCGGGACACGGTCCAGTTCGTCGAGCTTGCGGGCGATGCCGGCCCGACCGGTCAGCCCGAGCTTGCGCAGGACCCGGCTCAGGTGGTCCTCGACCGTGCGCGGGCTCAAATACAGGTGGATGGCGATGTCCTTGTTCGAGTTGCCCTGCGCGGCCAGCTCGGCGACCTCCCGCTCCCGCCGGGTCAGCGCGGCCGATGCCCCGACCCGCTGCCCACCCGCGAGCCTGCGCTGCGCGGTGGTGGTCTCGGCGATCAGCCGATGTGCCCCCGCCGCCGCGAACACCGCCCGCGCCGCGGCGAACCGGCTGGTCGCCTGCCCGAAGTCACCACGCCGCCCCGCGACCTCACCCGCCAGCAACTCCGCCTGCGCCCCACTGACCACCATCCCAGCGCGGGCGAACGCCGCAATCGCCGCTTCGGCAGCGGTGGCTGCCGCAGCCAGCTCACCGATGGCCGCCGAATACTCGGCCCGCGCCAGCGCCACCACGCCGACCTGGCTGCCGAGCCCCAGGTCACAGTGGCCGCCGACACTCGCGTCGGCGGCCGAGGCCACTCGGTCAGCGGGCGACTCGGTGTCGACCGCCGGTGCTCCCGCTCGCGCAGCGTGGGCGATCGTCTCCGCCGAGGACCGCGTGCCGGGATACCGCGGGGGTGTTTCGGCGCCGCCGGCCGAGGCAGTGTCACTACCGCTCACGTCAGCGATGCGAACCGTGGCGGTCACGCCGGACGCGGCAGTCACACCGGACCCAGCGGTCACACCAGACTCGGCGGTCACACCGAACCCAGCAGTCACACCGGACCCAGCGGTCACACCGGACTCGGCGGACTCCCCGGGCACGTCGGTCATGCCAAC
>JACIXH010000265.1 GCA_014360565.1 Nocardia sp. | reverse complement strand
TGCGACTGCGCGTCAGCGGTCGTGAACACATCCTGCCGGTGCTGGCCGATCAGCCGCCGCTACAGGCCGTCGACCGCGGCGAATTACACTGCACCCTGCACGATCACGCGGTCGCCGCGGGCGTGCCGTTCAGCTACGACAAGCGCCTGACGCGGGTCGACGAACATCCCGGCGGCGTCACCGCGCACTTCGCCGACGGTTCCGCCGCCACCGCGGATGTCCTGATCGGCGCCGACGGAATCCGCTCCACCGTAAGGGCTTTGATCGATCCTGCCGCCCCGGGCCCCGGCTATACCGGCATGCTCGGTTTCGGCGCCCTGGTCGACTGCGACCTGGACCTGCCCGACGACACGATGGTGTTCGCGTTCGGCGCCAACGCCTACTACCTCTACTGGAAACTCGCCGATGGGCGCGCGGCGTGGGGTGCGAATCTGCCGAGCAAGCAATACCTTTCGCTCACCGAAGCCCGTGCGGTTCCGGCTCAGCGCTGGGTTCAGACCCTGCGCGATACCTACGCGCCGGACTCGCCCGGCGCCGAATTCGCCCGTCGCACCACCGCGGAGAACCTCGAGATCACCGGTGCCCTGCACATCATGCCGCCGGTGCCGCACTGGTACCGCGATCGCCTGGTACTGGTCGGGGATTCGGTGCACGCACCGTCGAACAGCTCGGGACAGGGCGCGTCGCTGGCGATTGAGAGCGCGGTGCAGCTCGCACGGTGTCTGCGCGACATCGACTCGCCGACTGAGGCTTTCGCCGCCTACGAGCGGTTGCGCCGGGCGCGGGTGGAAGGCATCGCGGCGCGCGCGGCGAAGATCAATCACAGCAAGACACCGGGACCGTTCGCCCGCAAGATCATGAATGCGATGATGCCGCTCATGGTCAAGACGGTGATGAGCCCGGAGAAGACCATGGGTGCCGAACGCCGATACCGCATCAACTGGGACGCACCGGTACAGAACGAATTAGCGACTGTCGCAGGCTGATCCGGCTCACCGTATGGCGATCATCGACGGGTCGCGCGCAGCGCCAGAATGCGGGCGGTTTCCGCGTCGGCCGGCAGGAATGCCTCGAGGTGGAGTTCGGCGATGGTGACATCGGTGGCGGTCGCGAAAGAGGTGAGGGTGGTGATCAGGCGGAGGTCACCGTCGGGAGTGCGCAGGTGGAGGGGGACGGCGAAGCCGAGGTGGTCAGGACCGGGGGAGGCGGCAGGGAGATAGCACGACAGTTCGGCGACGAGCTCGTCGAGAGCTTCATCGGGGGTGTGCGTGCCGCGGCCACGCAGCGAAGCGATGATGTGCCTGCCCCAGTCAGGGAGGTTGCGCACGCGCGGGGCGACGCCGTTGGGGTGCAGGGCCAGCCGAAGCACATTGATCGGCGCGCGCAGCAGTTGCGGGTCGACACCCTCGGTGAACAGGTCGAACGCGGCATTGGCGGTGACGAGTTCGCCGCGCTGGCGGGCGACGAGCGCCGGGTAGGGCAGGTGACCGTCGAGTACCGCGTTGATCGCCTCGCGCACCGGTGCCAATTCCGGTGCGCCCAGATCACTTTCGGGGAAAACCGGCGCGAATCCGGCGGCCAGCAACAAGGTGTTGCGGTCGCGCAGGGACAGCTCGAGCGATTCGGCCAGCCGCACCACCATCGTGCGACCCGGCTGCGACTTGCCCTGCTCGAGAAAGCTCAGGTATCGCTGGCTGGTCTCGGCCCGGATCGCCAGGTCGAGCTGGCTGACCCGGCGCAGTGTGCGCCAGTAACGCAGTTGCGGGCCGAACCCGGTCGTCGGCAGTGCGGTGGTCATGACCGGATTAAACCGCGTCGACGGCCGCCGCCATTCCCGCCGTGAGTCAGCTTCGGCTCATACCCTCCAGGGAATCGCGCGGTCGCACCAGCGTCGGCAGAGTTGTTCCCATGCCGGACAACGAACTTCACCCCGCCGAGATCCATGCCGATCACGCGTTCGCCTACCGCCTCGACGGTGGTCTCACGCGCGCCGAACAGCGGCGGCCGGAACCGGGCCCACATCAGGTCCTGATCCGGGTCCGCGCGGCCTCGGTGAACCGCCGCGACCTGATGCTGATGGACGGCACCTACCCGCTGCCTGCCGCCGCGGGCGTCGTCCCGCTGTCCGATGGCGTCGGCGAGGTGATCGCGCTCGGGTCCGGAGTCACCCGCGCGGGAATCGGCGACCGGATCACCGCGAGCTACTTCGTCCACTGGGTCGACGGTCCACAAACCCTCGCCACGGCCGCCGAACAGTACGGCGCGAACTACGACGGATTTCTCGCCACTTACGCACTGATCGAGGAGGATTCGATCGTGCACGTGCCCGCGCATCTCACCGACGCGGAGGCGGCGACGCTGACTTGCGCGGGCCTGGTCGCCTGGTCAGCGCTCACCACGCCCGTTCCGCCCGCACCTGGTGCGCGCGTGCTGACTGTCGGCAGCGGCGCGGTGGCGCTGTTCGCGATCCAGTTCGCGAAAATCCCCGGTGCCGAGGTCATCTCGATCACCTCCAGCCGGGCAAAGGCGGACCGGTTGCGTGCGCTGGGCGCCGACGCGCTGATCGACCGCACCGTGACCAGGAACTGGGGTGACGCGGTGATGGACATGACCGGGACCGGTGCCGAGCACATCGTCGACGCGGTCGGCCTGCCTACGCTCGAGCAATCGGTGCGAGCGGGCGCCTACAACTCGACAGTGACGATGGTCGGCGCGATGACGCCGGAACCGGGAACAATACTGCCGGACAACCCGTTCGGCTCCTCCTACCTGGCCATCCGGCGCATCGCGGTCGGCAGCCGCGCCGGTTTCGAGGCGATGAACCGGGTGATCACCGAGCATTGTCTGCACCCGGTGATCGACCGCGAATTCGATGTCGACAAGGCCACCGACGCCTACGACTACCTGCGTTCGGGCGCCTCGTTCGGCAAGGTGGTGATCGCGGTGGGTTGAGAACACCGCACGCGGGTGAAGGCGGTGACGCACAGCACGAGCCACATGAGCCCGATGATCCAGCCCGCGAGCACGTCGGTGGTCCAGTGCACGCCGAGGTAGATCCGCGACAACCCGACGGCGATCGGAAACACGACCGCCGGCACGGTCGCGGCCACCCGGACCCAGCGCTGGGAGAGCTGCGGGATCAGCACGATCGCCACGATCCCGACGACCACCGTCGACCCGAGCGTGTGCCCGGACGGATAGGACAAGCTCGGCTCGAAGACCAGCCGAGACGCCTCGGGTGGGCGGTGCCGCCCGACGAGGCGTTTGATCACCCACACCAGCACACCCGCGCCCAGCGACGTGATCGCGATCAGGGCAGCGACCGGCAGATTGCGCCGCAGCAGGAACCAGCCAAGGGTGACCACCGCCAGAATTATCATCGACAGCGTGTCGCCCAGATCGGTGATCACCGTGGCGAAATCGGTGAGCGCCTCGCCGCGGTGCGCGATCACCCAGTCGAGCACCCGGTTGTCCAACGTGGTGACGCCGCTGGTGACCTCCCAGGTGAGCACCGTGATCAGCACCGCCGCGGTGCCGATCAGGGTCACCACGGCCGGTGTCCGACGGCAGAACGAGGACCAGGCGAGGGTGGGAGGCTCGGCTTGTCGGTAGGCAGTCAGCATAGCTACCAGATTGCCAGCTCGCGCCTCATGCTTCGAAGACGACCGTGTTCCCCGCGACGTCGCGGGTGCCCGCGTCCTTCTTGATCGCCTTCACCAGGTCGGCGATGCAGTCCCACGTGCGCGGGGGTTCGCAGTCGATGTTGCCGATGGTGTACCAGGTGTCGGTGCCGCGATAGCGGACAAGGCCCTTGCCCGCGTCGTCGAGCATGACATCGAGCTCCCCGGACACCGTCCCTTCCTCTTCGGTCATGACGGCACACTCGGCGGTGATCTCGATGGGCTCGCTTATTTGAACTCTCCTCGGCGTAGGCAGTCCTCGACTGCGGTGCGCAACGCGGTGTGCTCGGCGGTATCAACGGTCAGGGCGTATTTTACCTTCACCTTGACGTAATGCTCCACATAGGCGCACCGGAAGTTGCCGGGCGGCAGGTAGTTCGCGGGGTCCTGATCGCCCTTGGACCGGTTGGCCGACGGGTCGGCGGCGACCAGGTTCAGCGAGTCGTTGGCGATGCGGCGACGGGTGTCCTCGTCGCGGTCGGCGGCGCCTGATCGCCACGCTTCGGCAAGGGCCACAATATGTTCGGCGTCGACCTTGGACGGGTCGGTGATGAACTTGTACGGCCCGAGTTGGCCGGTCTTCTTGTCGACGAAGCCGTAGTGGTCCTGCCAGCCGCCGCCTGCTGCCACCTTCAGATCGCAGGTCTTGGCGTCGAGGGTGACCTTGCCGTTGGCGTCGCGCAGCATCATCACTTCGCGGCTGGTGCATTTCGCGTACTGCGCCAGGTCGCCGGTGAAGCCGTGTTCGGGTTTGTTGGTGTCCCAGTGCGGGAACTTCTCGCGCGTGTAGCCCGTCATCGGGCCTTCCTTGGCGACGACGAGGGTGGCGACCAGGTCGCCGACTTCCTTGCCCGACACCGTCGCCGCGCCCGCGGAACCGGGGCCGGGAGCGGTCGGACTCACCTTGTCCAGCAACGAGTTCGCGATGGTGGCCACCACGGCCAGACACACCGCCGCGGCGAGCGCGAGCAGGGCTCGGCCCAGGGGAGAACCGCTGATCGAAGACCACTTCATGCCCGTACCACCCAGACGCTTCGTCGAAAAATGAACCGGCACAACCTAACGGTCGCACCGGGTGTCATCAGTGATTGTCCGCTATGAGGTTCCGCACAGCACGATTCGATCCGATTGCCGCTCAATAGCGTTCACCTATCGACGGAGATGGCCCGCGACGCGAGGGCGCAAACCCAAGGTGATCGACATCACAATCGATCAGTCCGGCAGTGATCCCGTTTCCGGTGGAATCCCGGTGTCCAGGAAGCGGATCAACCGCGCGATCCGGGCGGAATGGTCGACGCAACGCTGGAATTGACTGCCGAGCAACGCCATATCGATCGCGGCCTCGGTGCTCACGTCGGCCTCGGCGAGGGCCGTGCGCAACCGCTTGCACAGCGTCTCCATCGCGTCGATGTCGGTGGTGTCTTCGGCGGCGAATCGGCCGCTGGCCACCGACGCGCTCACCCGCGCCACGCACTGGGCCGCCAGCGTGCCCATCGAGACGAGCTCGGCGATCACCGGTGCGGGCGCCACGGCGCCGGGATGTGCCCGATACACGTACTGCCCAGCGGTTTCGGTGCGCCGCCCGATTCGTGACAGTTCACCTGCCACTTGAATCGCGGTCACCACATGACGTAGGTCCCGCGCGACCGGCGCCTGCAACGCCAGCAATGCCATGGTGCGGGATTCGCACGCCGCGAACATCAGCTGCAATTGCTCGTCGAGCGCGAACACCTCGTAGGTGGCGGCGAGGTCGGCGCCTGCCAGCGCCACGGTGACCCGCTCGGTCGCGTCATGAGCGACGCGCGACATCAGGGTGAGATCGTTGGCCAAAGCGACGAGCTCGAGGGTGAACTGGGTCCGCACGCGCTGCATTGTTCCCCATGGAGGCGCTGTGAGTGAATCCATCGGCCGATCTTCGGCGCGACCCAGCCTGTCGCCGGGGTCATCGGATGTCTACGCGACGAGTACGGGTACTGGGCTGAGGGCTAGCAATGCGGTGGTGACGCTGCCGAGCAGTAAACGGGTCAGGCTGCCCCGGCCTTGTGACACAGTCAAGGCGAGCGCGTCGGGGTGGGACCGGAGGAACTCGGCGACGGCGTCAGCTGGGCGGTCGGCGATCAGCACGGTCGCGACGCACGGCGTACCGCCGGCGCCGAGCCGCTCGGCCAAGGTGCCGAGTTCCGATTCCATAGTTTGCCGGCTCGCGGTGTCCTCGGCGACGTGGACGAGGATGATGGCGAGTTCGAGACGGGCCGCCCACACCGCCGCGAGGCGCACGGCGGCCTCCGCGCGCGGGGAGTTGTCGATACAGACCACGAGTTCGCGGTATCGGGGCGGGCTCTGCCGGGGCGTGTAGCCGGGGCCGACGAACAGGATCGGGCCGTCGGTGGCCCGAATCAGATGGGTTGACACACTGCCGAGGACCAGTCGCTGGAGTTCGTCGTGGTCCTGGGTGGCCATGCAGATCAGCGTTTCCGGATTCTCGGCAACCATCTCGGCCAGCACCTCGCCGGGCCATCCCGACCCGACCACGGCGACCTCGACCTGTTCACAGGCCATCTGGTCGGCGACTTCCTCCAGGTCGCGCGCCCACCGGCCGCGCACCGGGTCATAGACTGTGACCAGCTCGATCGAACAGCCGAGGACCTGGGCGACTCGCATCGCGGGATCCAGCGCGCGGCAGGCTTGCGCTGATCCGTCCAGCGGCACAACCACACACGGCGCCGCCTCATCGCGATTTACCACTTCATCACCACATCGAGTCGATTCGAGCAAAGCCGGGCCGATCGGTAGGCTATTCCCGATTTGTCCAGATCGGAAACCTTGGAGATCATGAGCATTCAACTACCGGCCGACTGGTGGATTCTGGTCGTGGCAGCGTTGCTGGTCGGTGGTGTGCTCGCAGCCGGGTTCGCGAGCCGGTTACGGCTCCCGGGTTTGCTGCTGTTCCTGGTGTTGGGCATGGTCATCGGCGATGACGGACTCGGCCTGGTCACCCTGGACGATCCGCGCGTCGCTCAGATCGGTGGGACGATAGCGCTTCTGCTGATTCTGTACGAGGGCGGGTTGACCACCAAACCCAAGGATCTGCGGGCCGGTGCTCTTCCCGGATCGCTCCTGGCGACGTTCGGCGTGCTGCTCACGGCGGGAGTCGTGGGCGCGGGCACCTATCTGTTGCTCGATATCGAGGCGATGACCGCGTTCCTGATCGGTGCGGTCGTGGCGTCCACGGATGCCGCCGCGGTGTTCGCGGTGCTACGCCGGGCGCCGCTGCCGCGCCGGCTCGCCTCACTGCTGGAAGTCGAGTCCGGAGCCAACGATCCCATTGCGATCATGTTGACGATCGGGTTGATCGAGACCTGGCGGGGCGGTCCCGGGGTCGCGGACTGGGTGGGTTTCGCGGTGCTGCAACTCGGCGGCGGGCTCGTGATCGGCGCTGCGGTCGGGCTGGCGGGCAGTTGGACGCTCATGCGCGTGAATCTGGGGCCCGACGGCGCCTATCCGGTGCTGGCGCTCGGAATCGCCGGCTTGTCCTACGGTGTGTCCGCCGCCGCGGGTGCCTCCGGATTCCTGGCCGTCTACGTCACCGGATTGATCGTCGGTGCTCAGGTTCCGTTGCATCGCCGCGGTATCCGAACCTTCCATCAGGGGCTGTCGAGCACTGCCGAGGTCGGGCTGTTCCTGCTGCTCGGTGTGTTGGTGTTCCCCTCGCAGCTGCCCGCCGTGATCGGTCCGGGCCTGGTGGTCACCGTGGTGCTCGTCTTGATCGCCCGACCGATCGCGGTGCTGGTCAGCCTGGTGTGGCTGCGGTATCGCTGGCAGGAACTAACCCTCATCAGTTGGGCCGGGTTGCGTGGTGCGGTCCCGATCGTGCTGGCCACGTTCCCGTTCGTCGCCGGCTATCCAGATGGTTTGTTCATCTTCAACATCATCTTCTTCGTGGTCTTGGTCTCGGCCGCGGTACAGGGCTCCAGCGTCAGCCTCGTTGCTCGGTGGCTCGGACTGGGCACCGATGGAGCCGTGATCGACCCGGTCGCGGAGAACATACCGATCGGCAGTATCAATACCGAGATGATCGAGGTCCGCGTCACCGATGACCTCTACATCGCCGGTCGTCAACTCAAAGACCTGACCCCGCCCCATGGGCTGATCACCTCGGTCCTGCGGGGAAACCGGATTCTGATTCCGTCGCCGCGCACCCGGATCCGCAGCGGCGACCTCGTCATGATCGCCGCGCCGCACCACAGCTCAGCCAGCAAACGCGTCACCGCCTGGGCTCGAGGTGAACCGCCCCCGCCGAACGCCCGCCGACCGTCGCGGCACCAACCGGGGTGATCTCCGCTATCGGCTGCGATCCGGCTTTCCAGCTATAGCTCTGGAAGGATGGGGCGATGTTTGCCGGGTTGACGACCAAATGGACCCTGTTCGTTCCCGTTCTCGCCGCGCTCGTGCTCGTCTTCAGCTGGGGGCGTTCGGTACCAGGATTGATTGTCGCGCTGGTGAGTGTCGTCCTGATCGG
>JACIXH010000264.1 GCA_014360565.1 Nocardia sp. | reverse complement strand
TCAACGTCAACCCGATGATCTCGATCATCAACCGGATGTTCGTCATCCAGTTCGAAGGGTTCGACGGCAAGCTCACGACCCTGGTCTGGGAGCCGACTGTCGCGGCGGGATCGGCGCAGGCGCCGTTCTACCGCAAGCTGCAGCAGCTCTCCCAGAAATTCGGTGGGGAGAAGCTGTTCGTCAAGTACTACAACGACCCCGACACGGTGCTCCCGAACCTGGGACTGCGCAACGAAGACGTCGACTACGTTAGCTTCGACCACCTCCATGTCCAGGACGTGCGCATGATCATGGGCAGCACCGAGGTCATCGACGGCGAGACGACGCCACGCCAACCGCTGTTCCCGAACGCGAAACTGCTGGTGCATCGCAAAGAGCTCGGCACGTTCGAGGCTGTGCATCCCATGCAGTGGGCCTGGTACGTCGATGGCGGCATGAAAGGCGTGCCACCGGAGCGGCTCGAAATCTTCGACGGCGACGTCGAACTCGGCGTGGGCGTGAGCCTGCTGTGGACGCCGGGACACACCGACGGCAACCACTCCCTGGTTGTCAACACCCCCGACGGCGTCTGGGTCTCCTCCGAGAACGGCATGGCCGCCGACAGCTGGCAACCGGAACTGTCCAAGATCCCCGGCGTCAAACAGCAGGCTTCTTTCTACGGTCGTGAGGTGGTGCTCAACGGCAACACCCTCGAAGACTCTCTCGACCAATACGACTCGATGGTCAAAGAGAAAACGATGGCCTCCCCGTCACCGCGCGACCCGCGCTGGCTGCAGATCATCCCCTCCTCGGAATGCGCGCCGTGGAAACGGCAATGGCCCGTCGTCCCCACCTACAGTCACGGCGGACTCGACTACGGCACCATCGTCACACCCACGGCGTAGATCGATCGGTGGGCCTTTCGTGACAAGGCTCAGGGCGCGCAGGTCGCGTGCAGCTGTCCCACTGAACAGCGGGCGGGCGGGCAACCGACCTCGAATCAGCCCTCTGGTCCCGCTGAGTGGAAGCAGCACCCCGAGCGGGAACGCCGCCCCCTACAGTGTGGCGACCGAAAGCCGGGCGATGCGCGGCCGGTCGCCACCACGACCTCGGGACGAGACCGAACCACGAAAGAGGCAAGCATGCGGGCCGCAGGCAAGGTATTCATCGTGACCGGCGCGGGCAACGGTATCGGACGCCACGTCGCGCAGAGGCTGATCGCGTGCGGCGCGACCGTTGCCGGAGCCGATGTCGACGAGGCGGGCCTGGCGCAGACAGCCGCGCTCGTGGAGGACCCGTCCCGCTTCACCGCACACGTGCTCGATGTCTCCGATCGTGCTGCGGTAGCGGCCTTTCCGGCGACGGTGCTGGCCGCGCACGGGCACATCGACGGGCTGTTCAACATCGCGGGCATCGCGCAAGAATTCGAGCTCGTCGGCGAGATTTCGGACGAACGCATCGACACGCTCTTCCAGGTGAACTTCTTCGGCACGGTCTGGCTCACGCGCGCGGTGTTGCCGCACCTGCGTGAGCGCCCGGCGGCCGTCATCATGAACACGTCCAGTCTCTCCGCGATGGTGTCGGTGCCCGGTTCCGCGATCTACGGTGCGACAAAGGCCGCTGTCGCCTCGTTCGGATACGGGTTGAGCCAAGACCTGCGCAAATCCTCGGCGGTCACGGTCACGACGGTGTTCCCCGGAGCTGTGTGGACCGACATCGTCCGCAAAAGCGCGCTCGCCTTGGGAACGAGCGAGAAGCTGGCGCGGTCGTTCTCGGCGAAGCCCGAGGTCGCCGCCCGGCGCATGGTCGACGCCACGCTCGACGGACGGGTCCGGGTGGTCATCGGCAAGGACGCCCGCGTCTACGACGTGGTCGGACGTCTCAGCACGCGATTGGCCGACAAGATGTCCTACGGCCAACTGCGCCGGTTCGTCTACAAACCGGCGAACAACACCGCCGACCGCTGACGTCGGCTAGCGCTGTTCGGTGGAAGCTCGGTGGGACTCTTCGTGCAGGATCGTGAGGAGTTGCTCTTCGAGCGCGGCGAATTCGGGGGTGGTGATGGTCGACAAGCCGCGGGGCCGCGGCAGGTCCACGCGCAGTTCGTGGCGCACGGTGGCCGGGCGCGCCGACAGCACGATCACGCGGTCCGACAGGTAGACCGCCTCTCGGACGTCGTGGGTGATCATCAGGACCATCCACCGGTAGCGCTGCCAGACCTGCTGCAGCCACGACTGCATCTCGGTGCGGGTCAGGGAGTCGAGCGCGCCGAAGGGTTCGTCGAGCAGCAGTAGTTCGCGCTCCTGGACGACGGTCCGTAACAGGGCGGCCCGCTGTCGCATTCCGCCCGACAGCTGAAAGGGGCGGGCGTCCTCGAAACCGGACAGTCCGAAGATCGGGAACAGGGCGCGGGCGCGTTGGCGGGCCTGCGCCTTCGGGACGCCTTGCACGCGTAAACCGAGGATCGTGTTGTCCAGGACCGTTCGCCAGGGGAACAGCAGATCCTTCTGGGGCATGTAGGCGCAGTGCGACGCGGTGTCCTCGCCGTCGGCCGCGCGGAACCCGACGCTGCCGGAGTCGGGGGATTCGAGTCCGGCCAGCATGTTGAACACGGTGCTCTTGCCGCAACCGCTCGGCCCGATGACGGTGACGAACTCACCCGATCGGACCGTGAACGACACCCCGTCGAGCACCGGCAGATCCGGGGTGCGTCGTCCGGGTTGCGGAAACGACTTGGTGAGCTGGTCGACGACGATGCGCTCGCCCGCGGGCTCAGTCACGTCGGCTCCTGTTCTGTGCGCGTGACCACGGCGCGACGAGGCGTTCGATCGCGAACGTCGACAGGTAGAGCGCGATACTCAGCAGCGCTGTCACCAGTACCGCCGCCAACACCAAATCGGTGCGGAACGAATTCTTCTGCAGGCTCATGTAGATGCCAAGACCCACGCTCGCGCCGACATACTCGGCGAACACCGCGCCGACGACCGCGTAGGTGATCCCGATGCGCAGCGCCGTGAAGAACCGAGGCAGCGCGGACGGCAGTCGCACATAACGGAATACCTGCAGCCGGGAGGCGCCCATGCTGCGCAGCAGCGCGCCCGCGTCGCGGTCGGCCGCGGCGAATCCCTCGATCAGGCCGACGGCCATCGGGAAGAAGGTGACCAGTGCGACGACCAGGATCTTCGGCAGGAGACCGAAACCGAACCAGATGATCATCAACGGTGCGATCGCCACGATGGGCACGGTCTGCGATGCGACGAACAGCGGCATCAACGCGCGCCGCAGCCACGGTGAGAAGTCCACGACTACCGCCAGCGCCCACGCCAGAGTCAGCGACACCGCGAATCCGGCCAGGGTCACCTGCAAGGTCGCGGCGGCATGGGTCGCGATCGCCTCCCGGTGCGCCCAGCCCTGCTGGACCACTCGCAGCGGTGAGGGCAGCACCTGCGGGCGGATACCGCTGCTCGTGACATAGATCTGCCAGATCGCGACGAGCACGGCCACCGTGACAGCCGATGGCACCGCCCACCGGATCCCCGCCCAGCTAGCCGTCGCGCCATCGCCACCGGCGGGGGCCGGTGGCGATGCGGCTACGGAGGAGCTCACGGGGTGGCGAGGTACTCATTGGTGAAATAGGTCGACCAGTCGGGTTCGGTGGTCAGCGGCTTGCCGTCGGGACCGGTCAGCAGACCGCCCCGGTACAGGAAGCCGGAATTCGCCGACCACTGCCGCACCGTCTGGGTGCCGACCTTGCCCTCGCCGTCTTTCATGAACTGCTCGGCGAGCATGCGCTGACTTTCGAAGACCAGCGACTCGTCGGTGAACGCGCCCGGATTGGCGTCGATGAGGTCCTTGGCCGCCGCGTCCGGATTGTCGGCGGCGAACTGATAGCCGCGTTGCAGCGCCTGCACGAATTGTGCGGCGCGGTCCGGGTTCTCGGCCAGCCAGCCCTCGTTGGCGTCGATCACGATGGCGTAGGAGTCGGGGAAACCGAAGTCCGTGTACCGGAAGTACCGCATCGGTGTGCCGTGGTGTTCGGCCTCGATCCCTTCCCACGCCAGGTACGAGACGGTGAAGTCCGCCTTGCCGGAGTAGACCGCCTCGTAGGCCGACGAACCCAGCATCACCGAGGTGAAATCGCCGGTGCCGCCGTCGTTGCGGATGACCTGCTGCAGCGCCTCCCGCTCGCCGGGGTCGCCGAAACCGGCGTAGGTCTTGCCGTCGAGATCTTTCGGGCTCGCGAGATCGGCGCGATCCGCGCGTACGCCGATGCCGGTCGCCCAGTGCTGCAGCGGGGCGAGCACCGACTTGACCCGCGCGCCCGACGCGCGGGCGAACGTCGACGAATTGTGGGTACTGATCCCGAATTCCGCGTTTCCGGCGTCGATCACCGTGTCGACCGCGGTGTTGTTGTACGGCAGGACCTGCACATCCAGACCGGCGTCGGCGAAGTAGCCGCGCTGCACCGCGACGTAGAGGCCGACGTGATTGGTGTTCGGGGTCCAGTCCAGCGCGAACCGGATGGTTTGATCCGAGCCGCCGCCCGTACCGCACGCGGTGAGCAGCGACAGTGTCGCGATGGTGGTTGCCATGACCGCTAGCGCGCGGCGCACTCGCCGGTTCATCCGGCAGGCCAGGGCTGCGGGTGCAGGGCGGTGTCCCAGAACATCAGCTCGCAGCGCACGGCGAGGACGAACGCCTTCTCCATCGCCGCCCGCTCACGCTCGCTCGCCGACTCGGCGGCGGCGTCGACCATCGCTCGAGCCGTGGCCGCGGACTGCTGGAACTCCGCTGCGCCGTAGGTGGTGACCCATTGGGCGTACGGGTGGGCGGGCTCTGCCGCGATCACCTTCGCGGCGCCGGCGGCCAGGTCGCGTCCCACTTCGGCATAGATCCAGAAACAGGGGAGCGCGGCCGCCGCGGCGACGGCGTAGGACTCGGTCGCGGCGGCGGCGATCAGATAGGAGACATAGGCCAGACACGTCTGCGAATGCTCGGGCTCGCCCTGCCGAGGGGGCAGCACGCCGCCGGTGAGCAGCTGCTCGTGCATCGCCGACTCGACGGCGGCGGCGTTCGCGGACGAGGCCGCCCAGAAGGCCACGGTCTGCGGGTCCGGTGATTTGGCGGCGAGCAGCGCCAGCGCCTTCGAGTATCCGGTGAGATACAGCGAATCCTGTTCGATGTAGGTGCGGAACACCTCGAGCGGCAGCGTGCCCGCACCGAGGTGACGCAGGAATTCCAGGTCGTCGATCGCCGCGCGCAGGACCTTGGTCCGGTCCCAGAGGCGGTCGGTGAACAAGTCTTTATTCGTGGTGTGGGCGTGCAACACCGTGACATCCCTTCGTCAGCATTACCTGAACAGGTTCAGCGGGTCTGTTCTCAGCCTCGCGGTCGCGAGACACCCCGTGTCGGAACTCGACCGACCCTAGCAGCGACCGCCGACACGCGGGCTAGGCTCGGTTCTGCGGGTAGCCCCGGTCACGGTGGTAAGTGCGTGGCGCAGGGCCGCCACCTAGTACTTTGCCTGTCGAGGTAGCCGTCTCCCGCACACACCTCTAACCGCCGAAACGAAGAGAGCTGATCAATGTCGACCTCTACCGCGCGTGCACAGATCGGTGTCACCGGCCTGGCCGTGATGGGCAGCAATATCGCCCGTAACTTCGCCAAGCACGGCTACACCGTCGCGCTGCACAACCGCTCCGTTGCCAAGACCGACGCACTGCTCGCCGAGCACGGCGGCGACGGCGATTTCGTGCGCACCGAGACCGTCGAGGAGTTCGTCGCGGCGCTCGAGAAGCCGCGGCGTGTGTTGATCATGGTCAAGGCGGGCGACGCGACCGACGCCGTCATCGAGGAGCTGGCCGCGGTGATGGAGCAGGGCGACATCATCATCGACGGCGGCAACGCCCTCTACACCGACACGATCCGCCGCGAGGCCGCCATGGCCGAACGTGGCCTCAACTTCGTCGGGGCGGGCATCTCCGGTGGCGAAGAGGGTGCGCTCAACGGTCCCGCGATCATGCCGGGCGGTCCGAAGGAGTCCTACGAATCGCTGGGCCCGCTGCTCGAGTCGATCGCCGCGCAGGTCGACGGCACCCCGTGCTGCACCCACATCGGCCCCGACGGTTCCGGGCACTTCGTGAAGATGGTGCACAACGGCATCGAATACGCCGATATGCAGTTGATCGGTGAGGCCTACCACCTGTTCCGTGACGCGCTCGGTTTCGATGCCGGGCAGATCTCGCAGGTGTTCACCCAGTGGAACTCCGGGGACCTGGAAAGCTACCTGGTGGAGATCACCGCCGAGGTGCTCGCCCAGGTCGACGCGAAGACCGGCAAGCCGTTGGTCGATGTCATCGTCGATGCTGCCGAGCAGAAGGGCACCGGCCGCTGGACGGTCAAGTCCGCGCTCGATCTCGGTGTCCCGGTGACCGGCATCGCGGAGGCGGTCTTCGCCAGGGCGCTGTCGGGCTCGCGTGCCCAGCGCAAGGCCGCGGTGGGTCTCGCGTCGGGCACGCTCGCCGCCAAGCCCGCCGATGTCGAGCAGTTCACCGAGGACATCCGGCTGGCGCTCTACGCCTCCAAGGTCGTTGCCTACGCACAGGGCTTCGACCAGATCGCCGCGGGCAGCGCCGAATACGGTTGGGATCTGCGCCCGGGTGATCTGGCCACGATCTGGCGCGGCGGCTGCATCATCCGGGCCCGGTTCCTGAACCGGATCAAGGAAGCCTATGAGCAGGACCCGGCCCTGCCGAGCCTGATCCTCGCGCCGTACTTCCGCGAGGCGATCGAGACCGCGATCGACAGCTGGCGGCGCGTGGTGTCGACCGCGACCCTGCTCGGTATTCCGGTCCCTGCCTTCGCGTCCTCGCTGTCCTATTACGACGCACTGCGCGCCGAGCGTCTGCCTGCCGCGCTGACCCAGGGCCAGCGCGACTTCTTCGGCGCGCACACCTACGAGCGCATCGACGCCGAGGGCAAGTTCCACACTCTGTGGAGCGGTGACCGCAGCGAGGTGGCCGCGGACTGAATTCCGCGGTCCGGTGCGGCGGGAGTGTGCACCGAAGTGATCGATCCGCGGCGGGCACGGTGCTTCGACCGGTGACGGCCGAAAAACCGTGCCCGCGCGGAACTGTCGCGATGCAGGCCCGAGCAGTGGTGGGTCGCGTGCGACCGCATCACCGAGGTTGCCGGTACCACCGTTACCGGATACCGTCGCACCGGGAGTGAACGAGCGTGCACTCATGAGTCGGCGGGGTGGCGAAGATGAGGTGGACTTTCCGGCTACGCGCAGATCCGTGCCGGTCTGCCCGGAGAAACGGGTGATCGGCACGGCGCTGGCGGTGATCGCCGGTCTCTGCGTGCTCGCGCTGTGCTCTCTGCTGGCGGGTTATGCGGTGGTGGTCGTGAGCTGCTGGCTCGAACTGCAACGGGCGACGATCGTGGGCGAGGACGAGGAAGACCGGGCGAGAACGGGGCAGCACCTGGGCTGAGCCTCGGGCTGCCGTGACCACGCACGCACGCGTCTTCAGCGGTGGTCGTCGTGCGGTGACTGCTGCGGTGGTGGGTCGGCGAAGATGCCCTGCAGCATCCCGGTGGCCTGACCGACCTCGATGAGATAGCCGTCGGGATCGCGCAGGTAGCAGCGGATCTCGGCCTTGCGGTCGAGAGGTTCGGTCAGGAAGTGCGCGCCCTTGGCTCGGGCCGCGGCGTAGAAGGCGGCGATGTCGGCGACTCGCACGTTGAGAAATGACGAGACCGTGTCCGCGCCCTCCGGCGCCATGAGCGTGATCCCGGGCTTGTCGGGGGTGGGCCCGCCACCGGGGTTCATGATGATCCAGCTGTTGGCCACCTTGACGATGGCGGGGTTCTGCGCCAGGACGACCTGTCCACCGAGGATGTCGGCGTAGAAGTCGCGTGATCGAGCGACGTCGCGCACGGTCAGGAAATGGGTGATGATCAGCCCGTGTTCGGGCGCGGGCAGATCCTGGCGGTTGATCACGGTGCCCTCCTGGATTCGAGCCGCTGTTGTCGTTGGACCTATCGGCCGGTGCCGTTCGCGGCTGTGCTGCCGCTTTGCGCGGTGATTCCCTGCCCTGGCATCACGAAACATCGATCCGGCGGTCAACGAAAAGCCTTCTTCAGCAATAGAACTCAGTTAGTCAGGGCCCCGGATTCCATGGCGAACGCCCGCTGTTCCGTGGGATGGTGCCGACCCCGATCCCAACGCACGAACTGACGTGAAGTCGGCGCGGCGGGCCACTTGACAGCGGCT
>JACIXH010000263.1 GCA_014360565.1 Nocardia sp. | reverse complement strand
ACACCTAGTCGGCCACCTCCGCACCAGCCGCCGCATTCAGCAACATCCTGGCTAATGCACTGAGGAGATCGCTAGTACCCTCGGTATGCCGGAGTTTCGCGCGCTGTTTTCTGAGTGCGGCTAATCGTCCGCGGAGACGCACTCTATTGCCGTTTACCCGGCGCTACAACGAATGCCGATGCGCCAACCGCGGTGAGCCCGGGCAGGTTCAGCGCAGCGCGGCGCGGCCGCGAACGCGTCCGAGGACGACGAGTACGACCAAGGTGACCACGACCAGGACGGTGGTTCCGGCTGCGGCGTCGAAGACTTCGCCGCGGTCGGTTTGGGCGAAGATGCTGACGGGCAACGTTTTCCAGGTGGCGGGGTAGACCATGATGGTCGCGCCTAGTTCGCCCATGGAGAGGGCGACCGCCAGGCCTGCTGCCGCGCCGAGAGCGGGCAGCAGCAGTGGCAGGGTGATCTGGCAGAGGACTCGGACGGGGCCCGCGCCGAGGGATTCGGCGGCTTGGCGGTAGGCGGGGTCGAGGCGGTCGAGGGCCGCGGACACGGCGCTGAAGGCGTAGGCCAGGACCAGGACGGCGTGGGCGAGGATGACGATCCACTTGGTACCGCCCAGCAGCAGCGGGCGTTCGTTGAAGGCGATGAGGACGCCGAGGCCGACCGCTACCGAGGGGACGGCGACGGGGAGGTGGAAGACGGCGTCGGTGAGGCGGCGCAGCCACGAGGGGGCTTCTCGGGAGGCCAGGGCTGCCCAGGTGCCGAGGATCAGGGAGAGCGCGCCGGCGAGCAGGGCGGTTTGCAGGCTCACCGAGAGGCTGGCGGCCTGTTCGCCGCTGAGCGCGTTGCCGATATTGGTGAAACCGAGGTCGGAGGGCAGCGGGCCGGTCCAGCTGCCTGCCAGGGCGGCGGCGAAGACGGTGGCGATCGGGGCGACGAATACCACCGCGACCACCAGCCCGAAAACAGCGAGTACCAGCGCTTTTCCGCGCGGAGTCCAGACGAGCACGATCAGTCTCCCTTCGGGCGGGCGATGAACCGGGCGAAGACGAACCGGTAGACGAGGTAGAGGCTCAGGGAGAGCAGCACCTGCACCGAGGCCAACACGGCCGCGCCGGGCAGGTCGAAGGTGACGATGCCGCGGGTGTAGATCAGCGCGGGCAGGGTGATGACGCCCTTCGCGCCGGTGAACAGCACGATGCCGAACTCGTTGAGGGTGAGCAGCAGCACCAGTGAGCCGCCTGCGGCGAGTGCGGGCCATGCCTCGGGAAGCACTACCTGACGCAGCACCCGCCACGGCGAGGCGCCGAGACTTGCCGCGACATCGAGCTGTTCTTTGGGCATCTGCGCGAACGCGGCCAGCACCGGGCGCACCACGAAGGGGGTGAAGTAGGTGATCTCGGCGAGGATCACACCGAGTGGTGTGGTCAGAAAGTCGATGACCGGTGTTGTCGCGCCGGTCAATTCGGCGATCAGCGCATTCACCGCGCCCGCTGTCCCGTAGAGGAAAGTGAAGGCGAGAGTGATCAGGAACGAGGGCAGGGTCAAGATCGTGTCGATGAGCCTGCCGACCAGCCCGGAACCGGGGAACGGCACGAACGCCAGCACGATCGCCAGAAACGTGCCCAGCACCAGGCACCCCGCCGTGGCACAGACCGCGATGGAAACGGTGCGCCACAACGCGTCCCGGAACACGTCGGACCCGAGCACGGAGGTCCAGACCTCGGTACCCCGGCCGGTCGGGGTCTGCGTGGATTCGGTCAGCACCCGCAGGATCGGATAACCGGCGACGCCGAGCACCACCAGTACCGGCGGCAGTGTCCACAGGATCGGCAACCACGACCGGCGTGGTGGGCGATCTTTCGACGGCGGTGACATGTCGGGCCGATCGAGAACGACAGCGCTCATGACAGCACCTCGCTGTTACCTCGCTCGCGCACGGCACCTGCGGTGTCCCTCGAGCGATCGGATGCCATCTCGACGACCGGATAATCCGCCCGATCGACGAGCGAGCTCGTGCCGACGAGCCACTCGCGAACTGTCATGCGGCGGGCAGAGTGCCTTCCGTCTCGCGGCAAGCCCTGGGGAGGTAACCAGATGTCCTGGTCTCCCTGCGATGGGGTCGACAGCGTCGTCATCACACATCCTCCGAAGGGGCAGGAGTACCAGCCGGCGCACTCGTTTCGCCGAGCGTGCGCGGAATCAGCACCCCCGCCAGGTCCGGGAGCTTAACCCCGACCACCGCGCCGACGGCTGCGGTGAAATGCCCCGGCACATCGGCGGCGAGTTCACCGGGCAACCCGTCGACCGCCAGCTCGACCCTGGTCGTTGCCCCGCGCCACACCGAGGTGCGCACGGTGGCGCGCAAGGCATCGCGCTCGCCGGGCTTGCCCACGGTGATCGTGTGTGGCCTGATGCACAGCAGGGCCTCGTCGTCCGGTGCCCAATCGGCCAGTCCCACACCGGGTTGTGGTGCTCGGACCCGCAGGGTGCTGGTGCCTGCGGTGACGAGGGCGGCGGTGCCGGTGACGTGGTTGACGGTGCAGGGCACCAGATTCGCGCCGCCGAGGAACCCGGCGGTGAAGTCGGTGGGTGGGCGCTGCCACAGATTCTCGGCCGTGTCGATGTCGACGAGGCGCGAATCACGCATCACCGCGATCCGGTCGGCCAGCGCCAGCGCCTCGGCCTGATCATGGGTGACATACACCATCGCCGTGTCGGGCAGCGCTTTTCGCAGCGCCTGCAACTCACCGAGCATCGAATGACGCAGTTGCGCGTCGAGTGCCGCGAGGGGCTCGTCGAGCAGCAGCACGCTGGGCTTGATCGCCAGCGCGCGGGCGATGGCCACACGCTGCTGCTGACCGCCGGACAACTCACGCGGGAGCCGCTTCGCGTAGCCGCCCATCCCGACCATCTCCAGCGCTTCGGTGACCCGCGCGGCGATCTCGGCGCGCGGTACCCGATGCGATTTCAAGCCGAATGCCACATTGCTGTGCACGGTCATGTGCGGGAACAGCGCGTAGGACTGCACCACGACACCGATGCCCCGCTTGGCAGGCGAGAGATCGGTGACGTCGCGGCCTGCGAGCCGGACCGAGCCCGAAGTAGGCCGGACGAAACCGGCCAGCGCCTTGAGCGCGGTCGACTTGCCCGACCCGCTCGGTCCCAGGAGCGCGACGGTCTCGCCGACGGCGACGCGCAGGGTGAAATCGGCCAGCGCGACGGCGGCTCTACGGCCCCTGCCGTAGCTGACCCCGACCCGATCGAACACGATCGCGGGTTCGTTGGTTGCTGCCACCGAGGTGGCGGATTTCATCTGGAGGTCACCGTCGGACATCGTCAACTCCTCTGTGTCACAGCCGCGATCAGCTGCCGGTTGCCTTCTGGTACGCCGCCACATCGGCGTCCAGCTCGGTCAGGACCTTGTTCCAGTCGACCGGGACCACGTCGACACCCTTCAGCGCGGCGGCCGGACCCCCATCGGCCGGGGCGGGCACATCGGTGCGCGGCGACACGGCGAAAGCCTCGGGGCCGAGCTTCGCCTGGGCGGCCGGAGCCATCAAGAAGCGCATCAGCTCGGTGGCGTCGTCCTTGTGCGGAGCGCCCTTGGCCAGACCCATCATGTACGGGACGGCCACGGTGGAACGCTTGCCATCGGCGGCCGGGAAGAAGACGTTGAACTTGGAGCCCTTCTCCTGCACGGTGGTCAGGTTCATCTGCACGTCACCGTTGGCGATGAGCAGTTCGCCCTTGTCGACCTTGGCCTGCAGCTTGCCGGTCGAAGAAGACGGGCCGACGTTGTTGGCCTGCAGGGCGGCCAGGTAATCGAGTGCGCCCTGCTTGCCGCGCAGCTGCTGAAGCAATACCAAGACGGCGGTGCCGTCACCGGCCTGGCCGGGAGTGGAGTACTGCAGCTTGCCCTTGTATTCCGGCTTCAGCAGGTCTTCCCAGGTGAGGGCAGAGGCGTCGACCGCCGGGTTGGCGATGAAGCACAGGAAGTTGTTGGCCATGGTCACATAGGTGCCATCGGCGTCCTTGGCCGCGGCCGGAACCGCGGCGGTGTCGATGCCGCTGGGCTGCAGCAGACCCGACTGCTTGGCCTTCTGGATGAACGGCGGCAGGGTGACCACGACGTCGGCCTGCGGATTGGACTGTTCCTTGTCGACCCGGTTCACGACCTCGCCGGAGCCGGCCTCCACCAGGTTGACCGCGATGCCGGTCTCGGCGGTGAACGCGTCGAACTGAGACTTGTACCAGCCACCGACACCGTCGGCGGAGTAGACGGTGACGGTCTTGCCGTCCGCGGATTCGGTACCGGTGCCACCACAGGCACCGGTGAACGCGACGGCGGTGACGCCTGCCAGCAGCAGCGCGGCCTTGGACAGGCGACGCGCGGTAAGTGAAGTACGCACGATGACAACAACTTTCGTTTCAGAAGTCAGGGGAATTGCAGGGGCAGGTGGATCGTTGCTCGACCACCGAGACCGAAGGTCTCAGCGGCCAAGGACCAGCGCCGGGAATTCGGCGACCGATGCCACGACGTGGGTCGCACCGGCGGCGCGCAGTTGATCGGCGGTGTGCGCGCCGGTGAGGGTGCCAGCGACGATGCCCGCACCGGCGGCCAGGCCGGTGGCGATGTCGCTGGTGGTGTCACCGAGCACGGCGATGCGGTCGACGGCGTCGACACCCAGGCGCAGCGCGGCGGTGAGCACCATGTCGGGATAGGGGCGGCCGCGGCCGGCATCCGACGGCGCGAGGGTGAGATCGACCAGGTCGGCCCACCCCAGCGCGGCGAGGAGCTTGTCCTGCGTGCTCCGGCTGAAGCCGGTGGTCAGCGCGACCCGGACACCGGCGTCACGCAGGGCGGTGATCGCTGCCACCGCACCGGGAATCGGCGCGATCTCGACCTCGTCGACCAGCGCGTCGTAGGCGGCTTCGAAGGCGCGGTTGGCCTGCTGGGCGGCGGGCTCGTCGCCGTCGAGCAGCGCGCGGAACACCTCGATCTTGGACTGGCCCATGGTGTCGACGACATAGCGGCGAGCCTGGTCACGGCGCGGGCCCTCGGTCTCGATACCGGCGGTGGTGGCAGCGCTGTCGAAGGCGCGCAGTACCAGTCCCCCGTCGGCGACGGTGGTGCCCGCCATATCGAGGGCGGCAAGCTGAATCTTGTTGTCCGGCATGGTGTTCCTCACAGTCCGATCTGATCGGCGGTTTGTTCGCCGATAGCTGGGCCCAGCGTCATACCGCGGCCACCCGGGCCGGTGACGACCCAGACGTTGGTGTCGGCCTGTACCCGGGTGACGACGGCGCCGGGATCGACGCTCTGGCTGTACACGCCCGCCCAGCGGCGCACGATCGGCGGCAGCTTGCGGCCGAGTAGTTCCTCGGTCACCTCGGTGAGGTGGTCGTAGGGCGCTTCGTCGACGTCGAAAGCGAACGGCTCGACGTATTCGTGGGTGTCGCCGATGGTCAGGCCACCGTGCAGGCGCTGCACGCACAGCAGCTGCATCTTGTGCTCGGCGGCGGTGGCGGTCTGCGATTGCTCAGCGGTCAGCGAATCCAGCTGCGGGCCTGCGAAACCCGGGTAGTAGCGGAAGCTGTCGCCGTCGGCGATCGCGGTGGTGAGCGACTCACCCAGCGGGGCGGTCTGCATCATCTGCAGGCGGACCCGGCGCACCGGGAGTTCGCCCGCGAGCTCGCGGGTGAGGCCGGAGTGGGCGGCGCCGGGGCAGTGGATGACCAGGTCGGCCTCGTGGCGGCGACCGTGGTCGTCGACGACGACCGCGCCGGAACCGGTGTCGAGTACTGAACGGGCCTCGGTGCTCTCGTGGAAGGTGTAGCGGCCGGTCGCGGCCATATGGGCGCGCAGCGCAGGCAGCGCATGGCGCGATTCCACCGCGGCGTCGGTCGAGCAGTGCAGGCCCGCGAGGTATTTGCCGCGCACGGCCGGGTTGATCGCGCGCACCTGGTCCGGGTCGAGTAGGGTGAACCCGCGGGCATCCGCGGTGTCGCCGACCGCGGCGGCCTCGGCGACCGCGAGTTCGGCGGGAGTGCGCGCGAGCGTGATCGAACCCGCGGGCCGGAACCCGACGCCGGCGACCCGGCCGCCGATCTCCTCCCACAGCTCGCGCGAACGCAGCGTCAACTCGAGTTCGTTCGCCGACCGGCCCGATACCCAGACCAGGCCGAAGTTGCGGACCGTCGCGCCACGCGCTTCGCGTTCACGTTCGAGGTGCACGACCTCGTGTCCACGGGCTGTCGCCGCCCAGGCGTGAGCGGTGCCGAGGATCCCTCCACCGATGATGACCAATCGCATGCCACCGATAGTGGCAAATGGTCTAGACCGATAGGTGTGGGCCGTGAGAACGGCAAGTTAATTTTTGGTATAGACCAATCCGGGTACCCTGGCGGCATGGATTCGCCCCAGCCGACCCGCGTTCCGAAGGTGTTCTTGGTTCGCACCGAAATCGATCTGATCCTGACCGATCTCGCCGAGGGCGATCCGGTGCCGTCCGAACGCGACCTCGCCACGCGCTTCGGCGTCGCTCGCGAAACCGTGCGGCAGGCACTGCGAGAGCTGCTGGTGGAGGGCAGGATTCGACGACAGGGTCGCGGCACCGTCGTCTCCCGGCCCAAGCTGACGCAGCCGCTGTCGCTGCGCTCCTACACCGAGGGCGCGATCAGTCTCGGCCGAACCCCCGGCCGGATATTGGTCGCCTGGGAAGACATCGCCGCCGACGCCGCGACCGCCGCCGACCTGGAGGTGGAGGTGGGCACCGAGGTGATGCATCTCGAGCGAGTGCTGCTCGCCGACGGTGAACGCGTCGGACTGGAGAGCACCTATCTACCGCTGCACCGCTTCGCCGTCCTGCGCGGCAGCTATGACCCCACCACTTCGCTGTACGCCGCGATCCGCGCCACCGGCGTCGAACTCGCCGGTGCGCGCGAACGCATCGAAACCGTACTCGCCGCCCCGCGCGAGGCGGGCCTGCTGGAATGCACCACCGCACTACCGATGTTGCTGCTGCACCGGCGCACGGTCGACGCCGCGGGCGCGCCCATCGAGCGGGTGCGCTCGCTCTACCGCGGCGACCGCATCGCCTTCGAAGCGAGACTGTCGCCGGAGCCGGTGTAGCCCTTACTGTTCGGGCAGCCTGCGCCGTCCACCGGCCACATCGGTGACCAGATCTGTGTAACCGTCGACAAGCTCGGCGAGGTGATACCAGTGCTTGTGTGTGTTGTCGCTTCGCGCGCCGTCGATGTCGATGGCCTGGTTGGCATCCACCCAGCTACGCGCCATTCGGTCGACGACCGCACCGAGACTCTCGGTGTGCAGCGAGGCGCCGTTGCGGTGCAACGGGATCTCCTGGACACACCAATCGTTGATGTCGTCGACGAGTTCACTTCGACGGCAATCGATCTCGGCGATCAATGCCGTGTCACGCACCTGCCCCCGCCGTTCGTGCAGTTCAGCGAGTGCGTGCGCTGATCGCAACAATTCGCGATCTTGGAAACGCCGCCCCTGGAATGCACACAACAATTGCGGAGCGGTCGGCAGTATCCCCATCACCGGCGCGCTCATCGCACGGCCCCGAATTCACCCGACACCCAAGATTTGTCTACCAACATGATTGGCTCTCGATTCGGTTATCCCGGTCATCTGTTCGGATTGTTCGCAACCAGGCTAACTGGATCATGCTCGCTCAGAAGGCGAAACGCAAGATTGCGTTATCACTCATGCAGTAAAGCCACCCTGACAGAACCCGCAGTCACATCCACAGCGGCGCACCACCTTCCGGCGCGCCTCGCGGACGCGCCGAACACCATGACAAGCCCTATGCCGCCGTCTTCGCCGAACGCGTGACATCGCGCTCGCGCAGCGCAATAATGCGATTCATGGCAGGCAAGCGTACGACCCTGACCGTCCGGCTTCGCCGGCTCGCAGCCATGCTGCGCGACCTGCGTGAAAGCGCCCAGCTGAGCAAGGAAGACGTCAGCGCGCGCACCGGCATCAACGTCACCACGCTGTACCGGATCGAAATGGCTCAGGCGCGCCCACAACGACGCACACTCGGCGCAATGCTCGACCTGTACCAGGTCGACGACAAGACGCGCGAGGAAGCACTCAGCCTGCTCACCGATGCGCTGAAACCCGGCATGTCACGGCCTTACGAGGGCGCGGTGTCGGAGGTGTACGCGAATTACATCAACTTCGAGGCGGAAGCATTATCTGCCAGGCAGTACCAGACCTCGACGGTGCCCGGTCTGCTGCAGACCTTCGAGTAC
>JACIXH010000262.1 GCA_014360565.1 Nocardia sp. | reverse complement strand
GCCAACACCGACCGCGACTTCGGCTTCGGCCCACGCGATGTGTGGACGCTGTTCCACTCCTACGCCTTCGACTTCTCGGTGTGGGAACTGTGGGGCCCGCTGCTGTTCGGCGGATCGCTGATCGTCGTCGACTACTACACCTCGCGTTCGCCCGAGCAGTTCCTCGAACTGCTGCGCGTGGAGCAGGTGACGGTGCTCAACCAGACGCCGTCGGCGTTCTATCAGTTGGCCGAGGCCGACCGCAATGCCGGACCGGGCCTGGATCCGCTCGCGCTGCGCTACGTCGTCTTCGGCGGCGAGGCGCTCGAGCTGCGCCGCCTGTCGGACTGGGTCGCGCGCCACGGCGACAGCTCGCCGACGCTGGTCAACATGTACGGCATCACCGAGACCACGGTGCACGTGTCGTTCCGTGCGCTGGATGCGAAAACCATTGCCGCTGCCGCTGGTTCGGTGGTCGGCCGGGCCATCGCGGGTCTGGGCGTGTACGTCCTGGACAACCGGTTGCGTCCGGTGCCGGTGGGTGTCGCGGGTGAAATGTATGTCGCCGGCCCGCAGCTGGCGCGCGGCTACCTCGGCCGCCCCGACCTGACCGCCACCCGTTTCGTCGCCAACCCCCTCGCGGGCCCGAACCAGGGCGGCTCACGCCTGTACCGCTCCGGCGACCTCGCCCGCTGGAACCGCTTCGGCGAACTCGAATACCTCGGCCGCGCCGACGATCAGGTGAAGGTGCGCGGTTTCCGCATCGAGCTCGGCGAGATCGAAGCCGCCGTGCTCGCGCAGCCGGGGATCGCCCAGGCCGCGGTCATCGTGCGTGAAGACCAGCCGGGTGACCAGCGGATCGTCGCCTATGTGGTGGCCGAGGGCGACCTCGAACCCGACCTGGAAACCATCCGCAGCGGCGCCGCCGAACAGCTGCCCGCCTATATGGTTCCGGTGGCGCTCGTGCGTCTCGAGTGGATCCCGCTGACCGTCAACGGCAAGCTGGACCGCCGCGCGCTGCCCGCTCCCGCCGTGCAGGCGCGGGCCTTCCGTGCGCCCGTCACGCCGGTGCAGGAAGCCGTTGCCGGCGTCTTCGCCGATGTGCTCGGTCTCGACCGGGTCGGCGTCGACGACGACTTCTTCGATCTGGGCGGTAACTCGCTCATCGCGACCCGCGTCGTCGCCCGTATCGGCGCGGCGCTCGGCGCGACGGTGCCGGTGCGCGCGCTGTTCGAGGCCTCCACCGTGGAAGCCCTTGCGGCACGGGTCGAATCGCACACCGGCGGCACCGCCCGCGCGGCGCTGGTCGCCCGCGAGCGTGCCGACGGCGAACTGGTCCCACTGTCGTTCGCGCAGCAGCGCATGTGGTTCCTCAACAAGTACGACACCACCTCGGCCGCCTACAACCTGCCCGTCGCGATCCGTCTCACCGGCGAACTCGACACCGAGGCACTGTCTTTGGCGCTGGCCGACCTGGTGCGCAGGCACGAGTCGCTGCGTACCCGCTACCCCGAGCACGGCGGCACCCCGGTGCAGCAGATCGTCGCAGCCGAGCGCATCTCACTGGATCTGCGCCCGATCGCGATCGCTCGCGACGAGCTGTTCGAGACCGTCACCGAGTTCGTCTCCACCGGTTTCGATGTGGCCGAACAGGTTCCGATGCGCGCGCGGCTGTTCCGGGTCACCGCCGCTCACGACGGTGCGCACGCCACCGGCGAATCCGAGCCCGCTGTTGCGACCGCGGGTGCCGGGCACCTCGACGGCGGCGCCGCCGAACACGTCTTGGTCGTGGTCGTGCACCACATCGCCGCCGACGGCTTCTCGATCGCGCCGCTGACCCGCGATGTCATGCGGGCCTACACCGCCAGGGCCCAGGGCACCGCCCCCGGCTGGGCGCCGCTGCCGGTGCAGTACGCCGATTTCGCGATCTGGCAGCGCGCGGTCCTCGGTACCGAGGACGACGCCGACTCATTGATGTCGCGCCAGGTCGGCTACTGGCAGAACCAGCTCGCCGGGATCCCCGACGAACTGACCCTGCCGTTCGACCGGCCGCGTCCGGCGATGGCCTCGCTGCGCGGCGCCACCGTGCACCGCGAGCTCTCGCCCGAACTCGTCGCCCGGCTGGACGAGGTGGCCCGCCGCCATGGTGCGTCGCTGTTCATGGTCATGCACACCGCGCTGGCGGTGCTGCTGGCTCGCCTGTCCGGCTCCGACGATGTCGCCATCGGCACGCCCATCGCGGGGCGCGGTGAGCAGGCTCTCGACGATCTGGTCGGCATGTTCGTCAACACCCTCGTGCTGCGCACCGGTGTGCGCCCCGCCGAGTCGTTCACCGATCTGCTCGAGCAGGCCCGCAAGACCGACCTCGACGCCTACGGCAATGCCGACGTGCCCTTCGAGCGCCTGGTGGAACTGCTCGCACCCGAGCGCTCGCAGGCACGCAACCCGCTGTTCCAGGTGATGCTGGCCTTCCAGAACCTGGACCGCACCACCCTCGAACTGCCGGGCCTGGCCGTCTCCGCGCTCGACCTCGACGAGAGCGTGGCGCGCTTCGACCTGCAGTTCACCCTGTCGGAGCTGGGTGAACCCGGCCACGGCGGCATGGCGCTGGCACTGAACTACGCCACCGAACTGTTCGACGAGGACACTGTCGCCGGGATCGCCGTGCGCTGGCAGCGCGTCCTCGAGGCCGTCGCCGCCGATGCCGGCATCACCGTCGGCGCGATCGACGTCCTCGACGCGGCCGAACGGGCCGACCTGGTGTTCCGGGTCGGCGAGCCGCCGGTGCCCGCACGCACCCTGCGCAACCTCATGGCCGATGCCGTCGCCCAGAACCCGACCGGCACCGCCGTGGTGTTCCAGGGGACGAGTGTCTCCTACGCCGAACTCGACGAACGCTCGAACCGGTTGGCGCGCTTGCTGATCGCCGAGGGGATCGGCGCCGAAGATCTCATCGCGATCGGCGTTCCCCGCTCGGCCGACTCGGTACTGGCCGCGTGGGCTGTCGCCAAGACCGGCGCCGCCTTCGTCCCGGTCGACCCGACCTATCCCGCCGACCGCATCGCCCACATGGTCACCGACTCCGGTTCACCGCTGGGCCTGACCGTCGCGTCGGTACTGGGCGGACTGCCCGATATCGCCGCGGCAGGCGCACAGACGCCGGCGGCGGCGCTCGACAGCTCGACCGGCAACGCGCAGGCGACCGGTTGGCTCGTGCTCGACGAGCTCGACCTCGCGGGCGTCGACGGCGGCCCGATCGCGGATGCGGAACTGGTCCGGGCGACCAGCCCCGAGCAGCCCGCCTACGTCATCTACACCTCCGGTTCCACCGGCGTGCCCAAGGGCGTCGTGGTCACCCACGCCGGTCTCGCGAACTTCGGCGAGGAGCAGGCCCAGCGCTACGCCCTCGATTCGACCACGCGCGCACTGCATTTCGCCTCGCCGTCGTTCGATGCCTCGATCCTCGAACTGCTGCTGGCGCTGGCTCGCGGTGGCACGTTGGTCGTCGTGCCGCCCGGGGTCTACGGCGGCGACGAGCTGTCGGAGCTGATCCGTACCGAGCAGGTCACGCACGCCTTCATCACCCCTGCCGCCCTGGCGACCTTCGACCCCAGCGGTCTCGACTCGCTGCGGGTGCTGGTCGCCGGTGGCGAAGCGGTGCCCGCCGATCTGGTCTCGAAGTGGGCAGTTCCGTTGGCCGACGGCGCGACTCGTGCCTTCCACAACGGTTACGGCCCCACCGAGACCACGATCATGACCAACATCAGCGCCGCGCTGGCGCCGGGAGAGCTGGTCACCATCGGTGGTCCGACTCGCGGCATGCGTTCGCTGATCCTGGACGCCCAGCTCCAGCCCGTTCCGGTGGGTGTCGCGGGTGAGCTCTACCTGTCGGGCATCCAGCTGGCCCGCGGCTACCATGCTCGCGCCGGGCTCACCGCCGACCGGTTCGTCGCCGACCCCTTCGTTCCGGGTGAGCGGATGTACCGCACCGGCGACGTGGTGCGCTGGACAGCCGATCGCACGGTCGAATACGTCGGCCGCTCCGACTTCCAGGTCAAGATCCGCGGTTTCCGTATCGAACTGGGCGAGATCGACTCCGCCCTCGCCTCGCACGAGACCGTCGGCTTCGCCACCACCATCGGCCACAAGAGCACTGCCGGTGCGGTCTCGCTGGTCGCGTATGTGGTTGCCGCGCCGGGGCATTCGATCGATGTCGCCGCGCTGACCGCGCACGTCGAGGATCGTCTGCCCGCGTACATGGTGCCGTCGGCGATCATGGTGATCGATCACGTGCCGCTGACCCCGGTCGGCAAGCTCGATCGAAAAGCACTGCCGGAACCGGTCTTCGCCACCGAGGTCACCTTCCGGGCCGCGCGCGACCCGATCGAGCAGACCATCGCCGAGGTCTTCGCCGAGGTTCTCGGTGTGGAGCGCGTCGGCGTGGACGATTCGTTCTTCGCCCTCGGCGGCGACTCGATCGTCTCCATTCAGCTCGTCTCCCGGGCCAAGGCTCGCGGCGTGCTGTTCTCCCCGCGCAACGTCTTCGAACAGCGCACCGTCGCAGGTCTGGCGTCGGTCGCCGAAACCGCCGATGTCGCGGCGGCTTCGGCGATCACCCTGGCCGAGCTGCCGGGCGGTGGCGTCGGCGAGATGCCGCTGACCCCGGTCGTGCGGTTCATGGCGGAGCGGCCCGGTTCGTTCGACCGGTTCAACCAGACCATGGCACTGGAACTGCCCGTCGGCATCGACCGCGCGGGCATCGCCGCCACCGTCGGCGCGGTCATCGACCGCCACGACATGCTGCGCTCGCGGCTGCACCAGATCGACGGCCGCTGGGTCGTCACCACCGCCCCCACCGGCACCGTCGATGCGGGCGCACTCATCGACCACTCCACCTTCGACCCCACCGTCTCCGACGCCGAACTGATCGAAATCGCTGCTGCCGCACTGGACGCCAGCCTCGATCGGCTGGATCCGGCCGGTGGCGTCGTCGTGCGCTTCGTCTGGCTGGAGCCGGATCTCGACGGCGGCGCGGGCACCGACGCCACGTCGAGTGCGCGTCGGGCCGGTCGCCTGATCGTCGTCGCGCACCACCTCGTGGTCGACGGCGTCTCCTGGCGCATCCTCGTGCCCGACTTCGTTTCCGCGTGGGGTCAGCTGTCGGCGGGTCAGCAGCCTGAACTCGTCGCCCCCGCTACTTCGATGCGGGCGTGGGCGCACGCGCTGGCCGACGAGGCGCGCGCCGTCGACCGCACCGCCGAGCTCGACTTCTGGCGTGGGGTCGTCGCGACCCCGGACCCGCTGCTCACCGAGCGGCCGATGGATCCGGCGGTCGACGTCTCCGGTGTCGTCGCCAAGCTGCCGGTCGAGGTATCGGCCGAGGTCACCAAGGCCCTGCTCACCACCGTCCCCGCGCTGTTCCACGGTGGCGTCAACGATGGTCTGCTCACCGCACTGGCCCTGGCCGCCGCCAAGTGGCGCTCGGCCCGGACCGGCGCGGGTGCCACCGGCAGCGCCGCATCCAACGGTCGCCGTTCGGCCCCCGCAATCGGGTCCGACAACCCGGACAACAACGCACTGCTCGTGCGTCTCGAAGGCCACGGTCGCGAGGAAGAGGTCGCCCCCGGCGCCGATCTGTCGCGCACCGTCGGCTGGTTCACCGCCATCTTCCCGGTCCGCCTCGACCTGGCGGGCATCGATATCGATGCCGCGCTCGCCGGTGGCCCGGCGCTCGGCCAGGCGGTCAAGGCCGTCAAGGAACAGCTGCTTTCGGTGCCCGACAAGGGCATCGGCTACGGCCTGCTGCGGTACATGAACGCCGAGACCGCCGTCGAACTGCCCACGCAGTTGCCCGGCCAGATCAGCTTCAACTACCTGGGCCGCGTCGCCGACAGCGACGTTCCCGACGCGCTGCGCGGATTCGGCTGGATTCCCGCACCCGAGCTGGCCGCCCTCGGCGGCGCCTACGACGCCGACATGCCCGCGATGGCGCCCCTGGACGTCAACGCGATCGTCGTCGGCGACAAGCTCAGCGCCAATATCGGCTACCCGAGCACCCTGCTCGGCGAGGCCGAGGTCCGCGAATTCGCCGACCTGTGGATCACCGCACTGGAAGCTGTCGCACGGCATGCCAATTCGGCCGACGCGGGCGGGCACACGCCGTCCGATTTCGCCCTCGTGCGCGCCACCCAGCGCGACATCGACACCTGGGAGCAGCGCTACCCGGAGCTGACTCAGGTATGGCCGCTGGCCGCGCTGCAGGCAGGTCTGTTCTTCCACGCCCGCCTCGCCGCGACCTCGGTCGACGTCTACACCGCACAGGCCGTCCTCACGCTCACCGGCCGCGTCGACGCCACCCGTCTGCGCGCCGCCGCCCAAGCCCTGCTGGACCGCCACGAAACCCTGCGCACCGCATTCGTCACCGACCACGACGGCAATGCTGTGCAGGTCGTGCTCGACACCGCCCGCGTGGCCTGGACCGAACACGACCGCATCGAATCAGGCGAGTTCGCCGACCTCGTCGAGGCCGACCGCACCGCCCGCTTCGACCTGGCCCACCCGCCGCTGATCCGCTTCACGCTGATCCAGATCGCCGAGCACGAGTGGCGCTTCGTGGTGTCCAACCACCACATCCTGCTGGACGGCTGGTCGACGCCGCTGGTCATGCGCGACCTGCTCGCGCTCTACGCCCTGCACGGCGACGCCACCGCGCTGCCCGCTGTTCGCTCCTACCGTCACTTCCTGGAATGGACTGCCCGCCAGGATCATTCGGCCTCGGTGCGCGCCTGGTCGCACGCACTGCGCGGCGTCACCGAGCCGACCATGCTGGCCCGCCCGGACGCGAGCCGCGAGATCGCCGCCCTGTCCGAGGAGTACCTGTTCGACCTGGACGAGCCGACCACGGCCCGTCTGGTCGCGCTGGCCGCCGACCTCGGCGTCACCCCGAACACCGTGCTGCAGGTGGCCTGGTCGATCGTGCTCGGCCGGATGACCGGCCGCGACGACGTGCTCTTCGGCACCACCGTCTCGGGCAGGCCCGCGCAGCTCTCCGGCGTGGAATCCATGGTCGGTCTGTTCATCAACACCGTCCCGGTGCGCGTGCGCTTCGACGCCGCCGAATCGGTGCGCGCGGTACTGACCCGGACCCAGGGCGAGCAGGCCGACCTGCTCGACCACCACTACATCGGCCTCGCCGAGATCCAGTCGGCGGCAGGAATCGGCGGCCTGTTCGACTCCCTCGTGGTCTTCGAGTCCTACCCGGTGGACGCCGAGGGCATCAAGGCACAGGCCGCCGATATCGACGGCATGGCGGTCACCGGTCTCGAGGCCGCCGACGCCACCCACTACCCGCTGTCGCTGATCGCCCAGCTCGATACCCAGCTGCGCATTCGCGCCGGTTACCTGAGCGACCTGTTCGACGCCGCCACCGTGCATCGGATCGCCGAGCGCCTGGTCCGGGTGCTCACCGCGATCACCACGCAACCGGCTGTGGCCGTGGGCGATATCGAGCTCCTCGACGCCGCCGAACGCGAACTCGTCGTGCACGCGTGGAACGCCACCGCGCACGAGGTCGATCAGCGCGCCACTCTCGTCTCGATGTTCGAGGCGCAGCTGGCTCGCACGCCGCGGGCCACCGCCGTGTCCTACGAGGGCACGAGTCTGTCCTACGAGGAGTTCGCACAGCGGGTCTATCGCCTGTCGCGCTGGCTGATCGACCGCGGCGTCGGCCCGGAAACCTATGTGGCACTCGGTATGCGCCGCTCGATCGATCTGGTCGTCGGCATGTACGCGGTGAGCGTGGCCGGTGGCGCGTACGTGCCGCTCGACCCCGATCACCCGGCCGAGCGCACGGAATACATTCTGGCGACGGCGGATCCGGTATGTGTGCTCACCTCCGGTACCGATCTGGAGATCGACACCGCGCAGGTTCGTATCGACCTGCTCGATCTGGACGGCTACACCGATGCCCGCGTCAGCGACACCGAGCGGATCGCGCCGCTGCGCCCGGAGAACACGGCGTATGTGATCTTCACGTCGGGTTCGACGGGTCGTCCCAAGGGCGTGGCGGTCGGCCACGGCGCGATCGTCAACCGTCTGGTCTGGATGCAGCAGGCGTACGGCCTGACCGAGGCCGATGTGGTGTTGCAGAAGACGCCTGCCACGTTCGACGTGTCGGTGTGGGAGTTCTTCTGGCCCTTGCAGGTCGGTGCGAAGCTCGTCGTCGCCAAGCCCGACGGGCACCGCGATCCGGCCTATCTGGCGGAGATCATCCGCGTCGAGGGCGTCACCGTGACGCACTTCGTGCCGTCCATGCTCGCGGTGTTCGTCGCCGACGCCGATGCCGCGCGCTGCGAGTCG
>JACIXH010000261.1 GCA_014360565.1 Nocardia sp. | reverse complement strand
GGTCGACGTCTCGGATGTGGTGTCGGCCAAGCGTGCGGCCATGCGCGCGCACGCCACCCAGGTCACCGTCGCGCCGAGCGGCCGGGAATTCGCGCTGTCGAACAACATCGCGCTGCCGGTGCTGCCGGAGGAACACTTCACTCTGGTGCGCGGCACGGCAGGCCAGGTGGGCGCCGACGGGTTCGAGCACGACCTGTTCGCCGGTCTCGGCTGAGTTCATCAGCCTGTTCCTGAGTTCCGCGGGCGCTGGGTGGGTCACCTGCGTGGCGGGTCGGCGCGTCGCCGGGGCGCGGGCAGCACCGCGGCGACTGCCCTGCCGAATAGACTCACGGCCATGGTGACCGATCAAGATCAGCCCACCGCCGTGCTGCGGTCCGTGCGCTTTCCCGGCCTGCCGGATCCGCTGATCTCGGGCCTCATCGTGATACTGCTGTTCGCCGACGCGCTGATCACCCTGGCGGTGGAAGTGCTGTTCCTGCCCTTGTATCTCGGCTCGCTGGCCTTTCCGGTCGTCGCGCTGCTGGCCGCGCCGATCAATATCGCCCTGGTCTACGGCATGGAAGCGGTGACCGACCGGATCGGCTTCACCTTCGCCCCGATCGTGGTGTGGGTCTTCGGATTCCTGGTGTGCGCCTCGCGCGGTCCCGGCGGCGACATCATGCTCGGCAGTGACGGTCGCACCCTGCTGCTGCTCGCGTGCGGTGTGCTCGCACCGGCGGGATACCTGTACTACCGCTCGAACGTCAGCCGGTAGCTCTTGGTCGGCCCCGGCCGGAGCCCCCGCCGGTGGCTACCTCGTCTCAGCGGTGGCCGAGGCGACCGGGCGTCACCGCCTCGATGAGCACGGCCGCCTGATCGATCGGGATGTCGACCACCAGGTAGGCCTTCTTTCCTGCCGCTGTGGCCGCGACGACGGTGGCGAGCCCGGCACGGCGCTGCCAGAAGGTCTGGCGCACAGTCCATCCGATGATGCCCGGCGCTTCGAGGCAGTCACGGTTGCGGTCGAGGCTGCCGCGGCGAGTGATCAGCCAGGTCGGGCCGGTGGTGCCGGGCAGCACGCGGTGGCCGAGGCCCCGGTAGCGGTCTTCGGCGAGTGCGACCATGACCAGGGCGAACAGCACCGGGAAGATCCAGGCCCACGGTGGTAGGTCGGCACCGGCGAGCACGATGGCGAGCATGACGACGACGCCGCCGCCGACCGGCCATGCGGCCCGTGTGTAGCGGCGACGACGGGCGGCGGGCCCGTGCTCGATCAGCCCGATAGTGCCCAGTGTCGCGCCCGTGATCGGTTGCGGTGCGGGTGAATTCGCCGCGCTCTCCGCCACGTCGGGTTTGGTGAGTGAGACAGCGACACGGCTCGACGCGGGCGGGGTTTGCGTCGTGGCCGCGGAACCGGAAGGTGATGTCTGCGCGGCCTGCGACCAGTCGGCGTCCGCGGTTGTGTCGTGGGGCCGGCGGCGGGTGCGCAGGAGTTCGTCGAGGGTGCGTTCTACGGCGGTGCGTGGTGCCTGGGGCAGAATCTTCTGACGGGGATTCTCACCGGTCATGATCATTTCCAGCTGCGCGGCGCGGGCGGCGCGCAGCAGGAGCGGTTCGTTGAGGGTGGCGCCGCGGAAGCGGGCCAGGTCCAGGGTCATCTGGCGGGTGGTGAACAGGCCGTGGCGCAGGTGCAGCGTGGTGCCGTTGTCGAAGACGCGCAGGCCGAACCAGGTGGCGAGGTATTGGGCGCAGGCGGCGAGATTCACCAGCAGCAGCGTCAGCAGGGTGAGCCCGACGATGACGATCGCGACGATGACCGCGGTGTCGTCGTCGAGATCTCGGACGACCGCGCTCTCGGACACCACGTCGATGAGCCCGTACTGCGCCCCGAGCCCCGCGATCGGTGCGACCACAGCCAGCCCGGTCAGCGACAACGGCGCGTACCGCACCCACGCCGCCCGCCAGTGCGCGATCTCCACTCCGGACTCGTCGAGTGTGGAGGGCGAAACATGGGGCGCCACAACACCATCGGCAGGCGGTGGCGCGTGTTGGCCGGTGTGGGAGAGCAATTCGGCCCGCAATGCCGGAATCCGGCTCGTGTCGAGCGCGTCGAGCTTGAATTCCTCACCCTTGTCGGTCTGCTTTCCGGTGCCGATCGCCAGCACTGCCAACCCCAGAACCCGGTGCAGCAGATCAGCTTCCACGTCCACCGATCGAATCCGCGGTCTCGGCACCGACAAGGTCCGGCGCGCCACGATCCCGCTGCGCAACTGCACATGATCGGCATCGATCCGATACGACGTGGTGAACCACCGGGCGACACCGAACGCCGCGACCAGCAACACCGGGATCAGACTCCACAGCGGATTGCCGCTGGTGGTACCGACGATGACCGAACCGAGCAGCACCGGAATGTATTTCATGATCTCGGTGACCGGATACACCAGCAACATGCGGGGATCGAGGCGCTGCCACTCGTCGGGCGGGGTCACGTGGCGTCCCCGCGGTGCTGGGCCGCGATCGCGGTCAACCGCAGCACCGTCTCCTCGGCGACCGGCAGATCGAGCGCGCTGATCTTCACCGCGCCCGCCGACGACGCCGTGGTCACCGTGACCGTTGCCAGCCCCAGCATCCGTTCCAGCGGCCCGCGCTCGGTATCCACGGTCTGCACGCGCGAGATCGGCGCCACCCGCGACTCCTGATCCAGCCACCCCACCCGCGTGTACACGGCCTCGTCGGTGACCTCCCACCGATGCACCGCGTACCGCCAAGCCGGAATCACCACGACGCCGATCACCGCGAGCGCCGCGATGGCCAGCCCGGCGAGCACCTGCCATCCGCGATGGTCTCCGTCCAGCACCGCCCACACCGCGAGCGCCACGAACAACACGACTACTCCGATCGTGTTCTCCAGCGCCCACAGCATCGTGGCCTTGCGGCTCGGGCGCCAGGCTGGTTCGGCCAGGATGGTGGAGCGGGGCAGTGACATGCTGCCCATGGTTTCATGCCTGCCCGGCGAGTTCACCCGGTCGGGAATACGCGCGGTCACGCCCGAGGTTGTGGTCGGCAAGGACGATCACGCCGCGCCCGCCGCGAGCCCGTGAGCAGCCGACCACACGTCCGGGAGAGAAGTAGCGCATGATCGACGGGGTGAGCGATCTTCCGAAGCCGAGCGTTCCGATGCCGCCGCCGAGTCCTGCAGGGATGCGCCGGGCCCTGCGACGGGCCCGCGACGGCGTCACCTTGAACGTCGACGAGGCCACCGTCCTGCTCCGAGCTACCGGCGACGACCTCGTCGACCTGTGTGCCAGCGCGGCCCGGGTGCGCGATGCCGGCCTGGAGTCGGCGGGTCGTCCCGGCACGATCAGCTATTCGCGCAATGTGTTCATCCCGCTCACCAAGCTGTGCCGGGACAAGTGTCACTACTGCACGTTCGTCACCGTGCCGGGCAAGCTGCGCGCCGAGGGCAAGGGCATGTTCCTCGAACCCGACGAGGTCCTGGAAATCGCCAGGCAGGGTGCCGCGCTGGGTTGCAAGGAAGCGCTGTTCACCCTCGGCGACCGCCCGGAGGACCGCTGGCCCGAGGCCGCGCAATGGCTCGACGAGCGCGGCTACGACTCCACCCTGGACTACCTGCGGGCCGTATCCATCCTCGTGCTCGAGGAGACCGGCCTGCTGCCGCACCTGAACCCCGGCGTGATGAGCTGGAACGAGATCTCCCGGCTCAAGCCCGTCGCCCAGTCCATGGGCATGATGCTCGAGACCACGGCCACCAGGCTGTTCACCGACAAGGGCGAATGCCACTACGGCAGCCCCGACAAGGATCCGGCGGTCCGGCTGCGCTCGATCACCGACGCAGGCAGGCTCTCGGTGCCCTACACCACGGGCATCCTGGTCGGCATCGGCGAGAATCTCACCGAGCGCGCCGAGTCGATCATGGCGATCCGCCGGCTGCACCGGGAATTCGGGCACATCCAGGAAGTGATCGTGCAGAACTTCCGTGCCAAGGACGACACCGCCATGCGCGATGTCCCGGACGCAGGCGTCGCGGAGTTCCTGGCGACCATCGCGGTGACGCGATTGCTGCTCGGCCCCGATGTACCGGTGCAGGCCCCGCCGAACCTGGTGTCGCACAGTGATTGCCAAGCGCTCATCGATGCGGGCATCGACGACTGGGGCGGGGTGTCGCCGGTGACGGTCGACCACGTCAATCCCGAACGCCCGTGGCCCAACCTCGACACCCTGCGCGAGATCACCGAGGCAGCGGGGTTCACCCTGGTCGAACGCACCTCGGCACACCCGAAATATGTTCGCGCGGGCCACCCGTGGATCGACCCGCGCATCGGCGCGCATGTCGACGCGCTCAGCGACCCCGCGACCGGGCTGGCCAGGGCCGACACCTTGCCGGTCGGGCTGCCCTGGCAGGAACCCGACGAGTCGTGGGATTCGGCAGGCCGCGTCGACCTGAACACCGCCATCGACACCGAGGGCCGAAACACCGACAGCCGCAGCGATTCCGGGCTCGGCCAGGAGGTTGTCGGCGCGTTCGGCGACTGGGAGACGATCCGCGAACACGCCCGCGACCTGGCCGTCGTGGCGCCCGAGCGCCTCGATTCCGAAGTGCTCGACGCCCTGCGCGCCGCCGAGAAGGACCCGGCCGGACTCACCGACGACCAGTACCTCGCCCTGGCCACCGCCGATGGCGCCAATATGGAAGCAGTTGCCGCACTGGCTGATTCGCTGCGGCGCGAGGTTTCGGGCGAGGAGGTGACCTACGTCGTCAACCGCAATATCAACTTCACCAATATCTGCTACACCGGGTGTCGCTTCTGCGCCTTCGCCCAGCGCAAGGGTGACGCCGACGCCTTCACCCTCAGCACCGACGAGGTCGCCGATCGCGCCTGGGAAGCCCACGTCGACGGCGCCACCGAGATCTGCATGCAGGGCGGCATCGATCCCGAACTGCCCGTCACCGGCTACGCCGATCTGGTCCGCGCGATCAAGGCCCGCGTGCCGTCGATGCACGTGCACGCGTTCAGCCCGATGGAGATCGTCAACGGCGCCTCGCGGGGTGGCCAGAGCATCCACGACTGGCTTTCCGCGCTGAAGGAGGCCGGACTCGGCTCGATCCCCGGAACGGCCGCGGAGATTCTCGACGACGAGGTCCGCTGGGTGCTCACCAAGGGCAAACTCCCCACATCCGCCTGGATCGAGGTCATCACCACCGCGCACAAGCTGGGCATCCCGTCGAGCTCGACGATGATGTACGGCCATGTGGACAACCCGAAGCACTGGGTCGGTCACCTGCGGGTCCTGCGCGGTATCCAGGACGAGACGGGCGGCTTCACCGAATTCGTCCCGCTGCCGTTCGTCCATCAGAGCGCGCCGCTGTACCTCGCGGGTGCGGCCCGACCGGGCCCCACCAATCGTGACAACCGCGCGGTCCACGCGCTGGCCCGCATCATGCTGCACGGGCGCATCCACAACATTCAGACCAGCTGGGTGAAGCTGGGTACGCTGGGGACGCAGGCCATGCTCACCGGCGGCGCCAACGACCTGGGCGGCACCCTGATGGAAGAGACCATCTCCCGGATGGCCGGCTCCCAACACGGTTCGGCCAAAACCGTCGCCGAGCTCACCGAGATCGCCGCGGGCATCAACCGCCCGGTCCGCGAGCGCACCACGACCTACGGGACGGTGGACGCCAAACCGGCGCCGCTGCCGTTGGCCATCGGATGATTGTCAGCGTGGGTTAGGGCAGGCTGACCTGAAAGTAATGTGGGCGGTCGGGATAGTGTCTCGTGGGCGGAGTTTCCCCGCAGGTGAGGACAGACTAGGAGAGCGGCGTGACGTACATCATCGCTGAACCGTGCGTTGACGTGAAGGACAAGGCGTGCATCGAGGAATGCCCCGTGGATTGCATCTACGAGGGCGGTCGCATGCTCTACATCCATCCTGACGAGTGCGTGGACTGTGGTGCGTGTGAGCCGGTCTGCCCCGTGGAGGCGATCTTCTACGAGGACGACACTCCGGACCAGTGGACCGGTTACATCAACGCCAACGTCGACTTCTTCAACGAACTGGGATCCCCCGGTGGCGCGACCAAGGTCGGTGTGGTCGATTCCGACCCCGCCTTCATCAAGGCGCTGCCCCCGATGGCCGCAGAGTGAGCACAGGGGTGCCCACCCGAAAACAGGGGAGCCGGGTGAGCAGCCTGCTGCCCGATTTTCCCTGGGACACCATCGCCGCGGTCAAGAAGAAGGCGGCCGCCCATTCCGGTGGGCTCGTCGACCTGTCCGTGGGTACTCCCGTGGACGCGGTCGATCCGCTGATTCGCGCGGCATTGGGTTCGGTCGCGGCTGTTCCCGGCTATCCGACCACGCACGGCACCCCTGAGCTGCGCTCGGCCGCCGTCGCCGCGCTGGCGCGCAGATTCGGCGTCACCGGAGTCGATCCGGCGGCGGTGCTGCCGGTGATCGGCACGAAAGAGCTCATCGCCGGTTTGCCGCGACTGCTCGGTCTCGGCCCCGCCGACCTGGTGGTGATCCCCGAGATCGCCTACCCGACCTACGAGGTCGGCGCGCTGCTGGCGGGCGCCAAGCCCTGGCGCGCAGACGGTCTCACCCAGATCGGCCCGCAGAATCCGGCGCTGATCTATGTGAACTCGCCCTCGAACCCCACCGGCAAGGTGCTGCCCATCGAGCACCTGCGCAAGGTGGTCGCGTTCGCCCGCGAGCGCGGCGCGATCGTCGCCTCCGACGAGTGCTACCTGGGCCTGACCTGGGAGGGCGAGGCCATCTCGATCCTCGACCCGCGCGTCTGCGATGGCGACCACACCGGCCTGCTCGCCATTCACTCCCTGTCCAAGACCTCGAACCTGGCCAGCTACCGCGCCGGCTTCGTCGCCGGTGACCGCGAGCTCGTGGCCGAACTCCTGGAAGTGCGCAAGCACTCCGGCATGATCATGCCGTTCCCCGTCCAAGCCGCGATGACCACCGCGCTCAGCGACGACGTACACGAGGCAGAGCAGCGCGAGCGCTACCGCGCGCGCCGCGAAATCCTGCGAAACGCCCTGCAAAAAGCAGGTTTTCGCATCGACTCCTCCGAAGCAGGCCTGTACCTGTGGGTCACCCGCGGCGAACCGTGCCGCGTCACCCTCGACTGGCTCGCCGAACGCGGAATCCTCGCCGCCCCAGGCGATTTCTACGGCCCCCGTTCGCCGGAACATGTGCGCATCGCACTGACCGCCACCGACGAGCGCATCGCCGAAGCCGCCGCCCGCCTGGCCTGAGCACTGTCGCCTCGGCACTCGCGCCCACGGGTCCACGCTGTTCTGTTTGCCGATATCGTGTGGGGCACAAGGGGGCGGCAGTCGGCGCGTTCGGGATCGAGAGGCACACACGGATGCACGGGGTGGAATTCAGCGCCGGCACGGTCTTCGCCGGGTATCGGATCGACCGGCTCCTCGGCCGTGGCGGAATGGGCACCGTGTACCTCGCGGCGCATCCGCGTCTGCCCCGCCAGGTAGCGCTGAAACTGCTCAATCGCGAACTGTATTCCGACGATGAGGTCCGCGGCCGGTTCGAACGTGAAGCCGATGTGTCCGCGCAACTCGACCATCCCGGCATCGTGTCGGTGCTCGACCGTGGCGTCGAAGACGGACTGATGTGGATTTCGATGCAGTACGTCGACGGCACCGACGCCTCGGTGTACCGGCGTGAGCCGATGGATCCCGTGCGCGCGATCGGCATCGTCGCCCAGACCGCCGAGGCCCTGGACTACGCCCACGATCGCGGCGTCCTGCATCGGGATGTGAAGCCCGCCAACATCTTGCTCGCCCCCACTCGCTCGGGCGAGCGAGTCCTGCTCACCGACTTCGGTATCGCCCGGCTGCGCGGGGACGCCCGTCAGCTCACACGCACCGGCGCTTTCCTCGCCACTCTCGCCTACGCCTCGCCTGAGCAACTCTCCGGCGCCCCGGTCGATCACCGCTCCGACCAGTACTCCCTGGCCTGTACTTTGTTCACGCTACTCACCGGCGAAAGTCCTTTTCCCGCAAACAATCCCGGCGCTGTTGTCGCCGCGCACCTGACGAAGCCGGTGCCCCGCGCATCTGCGGTGATCAGTGCCCTGCCGTCCGGGATCGACGCGGTGATCGCCACGGCGATGGCGAAGGACCCTGTCGAAAGGTTCTCCAGCTGTGCGGAATTCGCCCGTGCCGCTGCGGTCGCGCTGACCGCCGCGGACCGCGATGGTCATGGTGTGGCGACGACTGCGCAGTCGGCCGGAGGTGCTGTGGCGGGCGGTGCGCCGTCATCATCCGGGTGGGGAGCAAACGGTGCCGATGCCCGGCAGCATCCCGGCCAGGTGCCCGCGAACTCTGATGCGTTCAACTCGACCCTCGTCAG
>JACIXH010000260.1 GCA_014360565.1 Nocardia sp. | reverse complement strand
GGATTGCCGACACTGCTGCGCTCCCAGGAAAGCCGGGGCGCGGAGAAACGCTCAGCAACAGGCGGCCACCGGGGCACGACCCGTCTCGGCCACCGCGACCAGAACCTCCCGCCCGAGCACCTGCGGACGCGACTGCGCCGTCGAGCGACCGCCACGCCCAGCCCTTGCTTCGAAGCAGTCGCAGATCAGCCTGCCCAGGATCAAAATAAAGCCCCCTTGACACGCAGGCCACGAACGCGGCCGTTCGCCACGAACGAGATCCTTACTGTGCCAGACAGTCGCAGTAACTACTGGTCACACGTAGTCCCGTCGCACCGGACGGCAAACGTCGAAGAGCTTCCATCGGGAAGGAAAAAAACGAACGATTCGCGGTGAGTGAAACACCGGGTTGCCACACCTCCACAGCGGCGCTACGTTACCGGCATCACATCAGCTATCGATGGTGACGACCCCGGGCGAACCGGGGACCCCCCAGTTTCGGGGGCTGGACAACTGCGCAAGGAGATACACATATGGGCTCGTTCGATGAGCTGCTACTGGGCATCCTGGGCGGAATGGCGTCCGCCAACTCGGGCGACCTCCTGCTCGCGACTTTCCTCGGCTCGGTGGAAGCGTTCTTCCCGTAATCCGACACCCGTCGACGACTTCGATTCAGCCCAGCGCTGAATCACCCGTATTCAGGAGTAAAAAGTGGGATCCTTCTACGAATTGTTCGCAACCGGCATGGCCAGTCTCGGCAACGGCGCGTTGCCTTTCGTCGACGCGCTGATCAGCGCGAGCGGCGGACCCTACCTCGGTTAGCCGACCGAGGGAGATAACGCCTCTCGACAATATCGACCTCTGTTCGGCAGGGGTTTGTTCGACCATCAAGCAAGGAGATTTACACATGGGTTCACTGACCGAGATCATGATGGCCGCAATTGCCGGGCTGGGCTCCGCGGCCGAGGGCGACGGCCTGCTGGCCGTGTTCCTGGGTTCGGTAGAAGCGTTCTTCCCGTAATCCGGCAACCACCAGAATTCTCGGCTCGATCGCGAGCCTGATCCACCTCACCATCAGGAGTTACACATGGGTTCCCTCTACGAACTGATGCAGACCGGCGCCGGCAGCCTCAGCAACGCGGCCCTGCCCTTCGTCCAGGCGCTGATCAGCGCGAGCGGTGGCACGCCCACCCCGGGCAAGTAGATTCCAGCGCAGGTAGTTCAGCGCGGTTCGGGGGTCGACCACAGTGCGGTCGGCCCCCGCTTCCGCCCGAGAAGTCAGCAGGCTCGTCACCCCATGAAGAACGAAATGCTCCGCGCGGTCATGTCGGCCGTCTGCGCCCTCGCCGTGGCCTCGACGCCCGTCTTCGTCGACGGCGCGCAAGCCTGGGCCGCGCCCGGCGCGCGTCTGGTGAGCCAGACGCAGTCCGGCCAGGTAGCCGACATCAGCGTCTACTCCCCCGCCATGGATCGCACCATCGCACTGCGGGTGCTCCGGCCGGTCGATACCAGCTCCCCCGCACCGACGCTGTACCTGCTCAACGGCGCGGGCGGCGGCGAGGACGCGGCCAACTGGCCGGGTCAGACCGATGCCGGTGGGTTCTTCGCCGACAAGCACGTCAACGTCGTCATCCCGATGGAAGGCGCGTTCAGCTACTACACCGACTGGCAGCGACCCGACGCCGGCCTGGCGAAGAACCTCGAGAACAACGGCAACAACATGTGGACGACCTTCCTCACCCAGGAGTTGCCACCGGTGATCGACGCGACCTTCGGTACCAATGGCAGCAACTCCCTGGCCGGTATCTCGATGGCGGGAACCTCGGTCCTCGATCTCGCGATCCAGGCGCCGCAGCTGTACCGCAGCGTCTCCGCTTACAGCGGCTGCGCGATGACCAGCGATCCGATCGGACGCGCCTTCGTCTCGCTGGTCGTGCGGATGGGCGGCGGCGACAGCGAGAACATGTGGGGCCCCGAGACCGACGCCGCCTGGCGCGAACACGATCCCTACGTGCAGGCCCATCGTCTGCCGAATATCCCGATCTACATCTCCGCGGGCACCGGATTGCCGGGGCCACACGACACTCTGTCGAACCCGCGGGTGCACATCAACGGCAAGAATCCGACGTCGATTCTGACGAATCAAATGCTCGTCGGCGGCGGCATCGAGGCCGCGACGGCGTACTGCACGGCGAATCTGGCGCAGCGCACCCGAGAACTCGGCCGCACGAACATCACCTACAACATCCGCCCGACCGGCACCCATTCCTGGGGCTACTGGGAGGACGACCTGCACGCCTCCTGGCCGATGATGGCGACAGCGCTCGGCATATGAGCGCCGAGATCCGGGTGGACACCCAGCAGCTGAGCGCCCGCGACGCGGTGTTCGTCTACGACGAAACCGACCGGCACCTGTGCCATATCGTCGCGGTGTACTTCGCCGACTCGTCGCAGGCCGCGGCGCTGGACGCGGACGGCGCACTGGCCTGGGCACACAGCAGAATCGGGCACGCGGCGCTGTTCCATCGACGGCTGCGCCGGGTCCGGCTGGATGCGGATCTGCCGTACTGGGTACCCGATCCGACCCTGTCCGTCGAGTCGCACGTGCGGTTCGAACGACCGGGCAATTGGGACGACGCGCGCGCAAGAATTGCCGAACTGGCTTCCACGCGAATGGATCTCACGCGGCCGCCGTGGGAAATCCACATCCTCGATCGCGTCGGGGGCGTGCCCGCGATGCCCGGCGAAACGACCCTGGTCGTGGTCAAGTTCCACCACAGTGTCGGTGACGGTGTGGCGACCCGAGAGCTGGAGCGGCTGCTGTTCGGCACCGAACCCGCGCCGCCGGTTCGGCTCGCGCGGGCCCGGCCGATCTCGACAGCGCTGCGCACGCTCGCCGCGCTGGGATATCGCCCGTGGCAGTTCGTGGCCGGGTTGCGGCGCTCGCGCGTCGCGCAGGAGCAATTACGGGAGTTGGTCGAAGCGGGCGCGGTGCGTGAGCCGCTCGCCGAGCGCCCGGCGACCCGGTTCAATCGAGACATCTCCTCCGCGTTGACCTTTCACCTGTTACCCATTCCGATGCAGGAGGTCCTCGCAGCCAAAAACGCTGCCCCGCACCGGGTCACGATCAACGATCTGATGCTGACGACCATCTCGGGCGCGCTGGGCACCTACCTGACCGAGCGCGACGAAGCGCCCGAGGGCGCACTGGCCGCGATGGTGCCGATGTCGATGCGCGGGATCGCCGACTGGGACTCGGCGAACAAGCTCAGCCAGATGGTCGTCGATCTGCACACCGACATCACCGATCCGATCGCCCGCTTGCGTGCGGTCCAGGACTCCGCGGACGCGGCCAAGAAACGCACAAGGGACCCGGTCGTGCAGCGCACCGATCTGCGCGTGGAAACCGCGCCCGCGCTGTTGCTACGCGCCGCGGGGTGGGCCAGGGCGCAGCGCCGTTTCGACGCGTCCCCGACAGTTCCGCTGTGCAACACCACGATCAGCAATGTCCCGCCGGTGACCGACGTCCTCGAATTCTGCGGGCGCCCCATCACCCGGGCGGTCGGCGCACTACCCATTCTGGACGGCGACGGCCTGCGTCACCTGATCACCTCACAGGGCGACGAGATCGTCATCGCGATCACGACGAACGCCGAGATGATGCCCGACCCCGAGCATTACGGCGCGCTGCTGCTCGCTTCGTTCCGCGAACTCGCCGACGCCCTGCACGCGCTGCGGAACCCGGCGACATCGAACACCTAGCATCCGGACTCGACCGGGGATACCGCATGAGGGCCGCCCCGGCACCCGCCTGCCACCGTCGCTAGCGCTGCAGGCAGCTGCTGCGCCGGACCGGCAGACCGCGTTCTTCGAAGGCGCCGAGCAGGAGCTGGCCGCGGCGGGCGCCCGCGGCGGCGTCGGCCCGAGCCAGATCGGGAACGTAAGTCGCCGCGCCGATGACGGATTCGCCGACAAGGGTCCAGAAGCGGCGGGCAGGCAGGCCGGAGCAGCGGGCCAGCACCGACTGCAACGGCATCAGCGACGACGCGCAGCGCTGCGCGAGCCAGACCGCCATCGCGGCCTCACACGGGAAGGCCACCGTGCCCGGTTCGGGATCACAGTCGACGACGCGAATCGTGGTGTCGCTCAACCCGGCCCAGTCGATGCCGCCGTCGTTGTCGTGATGGATCCACAGGTTGTCGCGGCCGGGATCCCAGGCTTGGGCATCCATCACGAACAGCGCGGTCACCCGGCCGGCGACGGCGTGGATGAGCGCGGTGGCGACCACTTCGGCGGCGATCTCGTCATTGATCATCTCGGCGGCGTGGCGGCGGTACATCAGTTCGACCCGACCCTCGGACAACCCGTTGGGCACGTGCCACCATCGCCGTTTGCCCTGCCCGCTCATGGCCGCGACGGCGTACACGCGGGGATGCTCGGGTTGCAGCGATTGCAACCTCGCACAGGCGCGATCGAACGCGGCGGTGGTGCGGGAAGTAGCGGTGGTGACGGGCTCGGACATCGAACCTCCTCGAACGTTGGTTCCCGTGACGATGATGTCTCGGAACATAGGTTAGGCTTACCAGACTTCACAAGTCGTGTCCGGTTTCGAGGCAGGAGAAGTTCGTCGCCGTGATCCACCCTGGCACCGTCAGACGTCGTCGTCTGACCGGGCTTCTGCTGCTCGTTGTCTTGCTCACCGTGGCGGTGGTGGCGAGCATCGCCATCGGCACCCGCTCGCTCACACCCACCACGGTGTTCGACGCCGTCACGCACGCCCTCGGCTGCGACGGCGGCCCGTTCCGATGCCCGGCCCGCTCCACCGCCGAGGAAATCGTGCGTGAGCTGCGTCTACCGCGCACCGCATTGGCCCTGTTCGCCGGGATGGCGTTGGGCGTGGCGGGCGCGCTCATCCAGGGGTATACCCGGAATCCGCTCGCTGATGCCGGATTGTTAGGACTCAATGCCGGCGCCGGGTTTCTGGCGGCGCTGAGCATCTTCGCGTTCGGGTTCACCGCGCCCGCGCAATACATCTGGTTCGCCTTCGCCGGGTCGGCGATCGCGGGGGTGATCGTGTTCGGGGTGTCCTCGATCGGCGGAGGCAAGGCCAGCCCGTTGAGCCTGGTCCTGGCCGGCGCGGCAGTGACTGCCTTTCTGCAGGCGATGACGAATGCGGTGATCGTGCTAGACAACGCGGCCCTCGACACCTATCGGTTCTGGGTGGTCGGCACCGTGAACGGACGCGAGGCGGACGTGTTCTGGCAGGTGCTGCCATTCCTGATCCTCGGAACGGCGATGGCAATCGCGGCGGCGCCGGGACTCAATCTGCTGAGTCTGGGCGACGATGTCGCGCGGGGTCTCGGCGTCGACATCGGACGGGCGCGCGCGTTCGGTTTGGTGGCGGTGGTGCTGCTCAGCGGTGCCGCCACGGCGGCGGTCGGGCCGATCGCGTTTCTGGGGCTGGTGGTGCCGCACATCGCGCGCGTCGTCACCGGGCCCGACCATCGATGGCTGATCCCCTACTCCGCGCTGCTGGGCGGGTTGCTGCTGCTGGTGGCCGATGTCGCCGGGCGGATCGTCGCGCGGCCGGGCGAACTGCAGGTCGGGGTGATGCTGGCCGCCATCGGCGCCCCGTTCTTCGTCGCATTGGTGCGCCGAAAGAAGCTGGTGGCGCTGTGACCGAGACGAACACGATGCCCGAGCCGGGTGACGGCGCGAAGATCGACGCGCGAAAGGTCGGCGCCGATCGGTCGGTCGCCGACGCGGCACTCGCCGCACGAGTCGGCACAGATCAGGCAAGGGCCGGGCTGCGCGCAGTGCGTCCCGCGTGGCGGGTCGGACCGGTGTCGCTGGTGCTGCGGCCGGTGATGCTGGGCGCCGTAGTGGCGCTGGCGATCGCCGTCTTCCTGCTGTTCTGCCTCGATATCGCCGTGGGTGACACCCACATCCCGCTCGGCCGCGTCCTCGACGTGCTGACCGGCGGCGGCACCCGATCACAACGCTTCATCATCATCGAATCGCGTCTGCCACGCGCGCTCACGGCCGTGGTGGTCGGCGCCGCGCTCGGCCTTTCCGGCGCGCTGATGCAGTCGATCCTGCACAACCCGCTGGCCGGACCGGACGTTCTGGGCATCACCACCGGCGCTAGCGTCGGCGCGGTCGCGGTCCTGGTCGGCAGCGGCGGCGCCACGACCGGGCTGATCGCGACGGTCGGCGCTCCGCTGGCCGCGTTGACGGGCGGGCTGCTCACCGCCGTCGTCATCTACCTGCTGGCCTGGGGACGAGGACGCGGCGGCGACCGCGGTGTCACCGGATTCCGGCTGGTCCTCATCGGCATCGGCGTCAACGCGGTGCTCATGTCGGTGATCAGCTGGTTGCTCACCAGAGCCAGCCTCACCGATGCCGCGCGCGCCCAGGTGTGGCTGAACGGATCGCTCAACGCGGCCGACATGTCTCGGGTCGTGCCCGCCGTGATCGCGCTGGCGGTGGTGACCGTCGTCGCGCTGGTGTCGGCACGGACGCTGGCCGCGTTGCGTCTGGGCGAGGAATCCACCCGGGTGCTCGGCGTGCGGATCCAATCCCAGCAGGCACTGCTCATCGGTGCGTCGGTGGTGGCGGCCTCGGTGGCGACCGCGGCCGTCGGACCGGTCGGGTTCGTCGCGCTGGCCGCGCCGCAGATCGCGCGGATGGCCTTGCGGACGCCGGGCGAGCCGCTGATCGCCTCGACACTGACCGGCGCCGCGCTGGTCGCCTGCGCCGACATCATCTCGCGCACGCTGCTGCCGGTGGACCTGCCGGTCGGTATCGTCACAGCGGCGCTGGGTGGACCGTTTCTGCTCTACCTGCTCGTCCGCATGAATCGGAAGGCCACGCTCTCATGACCAGCCCCGCCAATCGCCTCGCCGCCGAGGCCGTCTCCCTCGGCTACGGCGACCGGGTGATCGTCGACGAGCTCAGCCTCGACATCGCGCCCGGTGTGGTCACCACCGTGATCGGGCCCAACGGCTGCGGTAAATCGACACTGCTGAAGTCACTGGGCAGGCTGCTGCGCCCGCGCGAGGGGCATGTGGTGCTCGACGGCAAGGCCATCTCCTCGATGAAGACCAAGGACGTGGCCAGGGTCATCGGCATGCTGCCGCAGACGCCGGTCGCGCCCGAGGGACTCACCGTCGCCGATCTGGTCGCGCGCGGACGTCATCCGCATCAGTCCTGGTTGCGGCAGTGGTCGGCCGACGACGAGACCGAGGTCGCGGCGGCGCTGGCCCAGACCGGTATCGCCGACCTCGCCGACCGCACCCTCGACGAGCTCTCCGGCGGCCAGCGCCAGCGCGCGTGGATCTCGATGGCCCTGGCCCAGGGCACCGACATCCTGCTCCTCGACGAGCCGACGACCTACCTCGACCTCGCGCACTCGCTGGAAGTGCTCGACCTCGTCGACCGCCTGCACGCCGAGTTCGGGCGCACCATCGTGATGGTGCTGCACGATCTCAATCTCGCCATCCGCTACAGCGACGAGCTCGTGGTCATGCGCGCGGGCCAGGTCGTCGCGCGGGGCAGACCGGCCGACATCGTCACCGCCGAGCTGCTCGCCGAGGTGTTCGGGCTCGAGGCCACGGTCCTCACGGATCCGGTCTCGGGGCGGCCGATGGTCGTCCCGATCGGGACCAGGCACGTGCACGGCGCGGTCGGCTATGACGAATAACACACAGCAAACACCCCGTTACGACAAACTGTAGTACGCATGTTTGTCGTTGAGGCCGTAAAATCGGTGGGATGGCAGGTCTGGGCGAACTCGAAAAAGCGGTCATGGACCAGTTGTGGTCGGCCGATGAACCACTGACGGTGCGGCAGGTCCACGAAGCACTGGCCGCGCAGCGCGAGCTCGCGTACACCACGGTGATGACGGTGCTCCAGCGATTGGCGAAGAAGGATCTCGTGGTCCAGCGACGCGACGATCGCGCGCATCGATACGCACCGGTTCACAGCCGCGACGAACTGGTCGCGAGCCTGATGGTCGACGCCTTGCAACAGGCCGACGCCGCAGGTAGTCGCACCGCGGCGCTGGTGCACTTCGTCGAGCAGGTCGGCAAGGACGAGGCGGATGCGCTGCGCGAGGCGCTCGCCAAGCTCGAATCCGGCGAAAACAGCGGCTAGACTCCCTGGCGGCTCTCACAATGGGGTGAGCGCCCCTGGCCCCACAACGCAGTGAGCAGAGTCGATGAACGCAACCGCGGCAGTCTTTGCTGGTCTCGCCCTGCTTCTCGCAGGGCCTGTACCGGCGCTGCTCAGTCGCGCTACCTGGGTGCACCGCAGCCCGCGTGCGGCTCTGGTGCTGTGGCAGGCCGTCGCCCTGGCCGCTGTGCTCAGCGCCTTCGGATCCGGGCTCGCCATCGCCAGCCTGCTGCTCGTTCCCGGCCCCGACGGTAGGCCCA
>JACIXH010000026.1 GCA_014360565.1 Nocardia sp. | reverse complement strand
CACCTGGACCGGGTCCCGGTTATCGGCGGCTCAGCACCCGCCGCCGCCGCCACAACCGCCCCCACCGCCGCAGCTACTTCCGCTGCCACCGTCACTACTGCCACTGTCACCGGTCCCGGCGAACCAGACACCCGCGCCACCCGCGGCGATCGACCCCGACCCGTGCGACCCGCTGCCCGCACCCCGTTTCGACCGCAGCCCGATCCGAGGGACGCCCCTGATCACGATCCGAGTGACCCCCATGATGAACAGCACCAGGGCGGCGATCAGAATCGCCGCCGTGAACGTCCAACCCGACGCCGCGGAGATCAGCCCGATAACCAAAAGAACCAGCGCCACGGCAAGGTACACCTGGCTCCCCCGTAGGTCAGAACGTGTAGTAGCCATCGGATACCCCCTGCGAATTTCGCAGCTCTTGATGCGGAAAGTCTGTACAGCCCGACCGTAATCGCCAGTCCTTGCAATTCGCTTGCAGCCGACCAGAGTTGAAGTGTGCCTACTGCGCTACGGCTGCTTCGGGGTGCAGTCCTCAGTCCCCGCCACCACCGGAACTGCCGCCCCCGTAGCTACCGTTCAGCGAGTCCGCGTCGTTGATTCCGCGTCGACCAGCCTTGCCGTCGTGGCGGTGGCGATCGCCCGAATGATCGCCCCGACGACCGTCACAGGCACTCCGATGAAGATCAGCGGTCAGAATGCCTGGTCAACAGCCCCCGCCGCCACCACCGCCGCAGCCGCCACCACTGCCGCCGCCACAACTGCTTCCGCTACTGCTGTCACCGGAGCCGTACGCGCCGGCGGCAGCGGCCCCACCCGCTGCCCACCCGCGATTCCGGCGGCTGCCGGGGTGCGACTGTCGAAGCTGGGACACGCGGTTGAGCTGGACCCGCCCGGTGATGAGCAAGCCCAGCGAGACCACCATGATCAGCACACCGAATACCGGTTCGAACGCGCCGACGGACAATCCGGCAAGCAATAGCGCCAGTCCCAGCACGATCTTCGTCATGATTCGCCCCTTCAATCGTTACTACGTTGTACCCGACCGTTTTCGACGCGAAACGATGCCGAGAACCGACTGTCGATCACCGCTGGTCACGAATCGTCGCTGTTCGACAGAACACCGCGACCTCCTCCGACCGACCGCGCGGAACGTCGCCCGGTCTTCGGGCGGCGCCTTTGTGCCGCAGCCGCTCTCCGCCGCGCCCGGCGGCCTGCTGCCGCGTCCCGTTCGTTTCTGGCTTCCGGCGTGGCACCGAGCATGACCAGGCCGAACAGCACCAGCACGATCGTGATCGCCAGCAGCACCGCTCCCGTACCACCGCCCAGCACAAGCCCGACTACAGCGACGATGAACGCCACGACAAAGACCATGGTCCCTCCCCGAGATGAGCGTCGCCGCAGATCGACGACACCGAATTACCTACTGACCCGCCCGATCGTTTCCTTCAGCAGCTGCTGCCGCCGCCACAACTGCTGCTGCTGCTACCACCGCCACAGCTGCTGCTGCTGAATCCGGAATCGCAACTCCCCGACCAACTGCCGCCGCTGTCGCTACTGCTGCTTGCGCCGCTGGACCAGCCGGTAGCGGCTGAGCTCCAACTGCTCGAATCCGCACTGTGTTCGCGCCGGCGATTGCGCGCCTGGGCCAGTGCCCGCGCCTGCCGATTCGCCGCGATCCGCGCACGCCTTTCCGGTCGCCCGGCCGGATCGGACAGCTGCTGAACAATCGCCACAACGACCATCACGGGCACCGTCACGATTCCCACCACGCCGAGCAAGCCGACAAGAAGCGCCAGAATCGTTGTGGCCACGTCGCTGATACTCATGGACCCCTCCTACCGAATCGGTATGTCGAGGCCGACCGTAACGACGCGCTCTTGCAATCCCCTTGTGGTTCAGCCGCAGTCAGCGATCATTCGCCGCCACCACCGCCACAGCCGCCGTCGGCGCTACAACCACTTCTATCGCCGCTGTTGCTCCCACTGCTGCCGCCGTGATGCTGCCCGCCGCCGTCACCGAACCAGGCGATCCCCGCCGCGGACCCGCCCGAACTCGCGGGCCACCGCCGCTTCGACCTGCGCGAGCCACCGGGATCGCGAAAAATGAGAACGCAGCCGATTACGCACAGAACCACCGCGACCACGAGCATGACAATCCCCGGGATCGCCGAATAGCTGATGGTGATCGCCCCGATCAATGCGAGTACGAGTCCCGCCCCGACAACCTTCATGATTCTCCCCCGACAAGGTCCTGCTCCTGTTGTACCGGAACGCGGGACCCGCCGCCAGAGGGTTAGTTCGCGGGAGCGCAGGTGTTGCGGAGGGAGCAACCGCCGCAGGAGGAGCCGCAGCCGCCGACGGGCGCGGGCGGAAGCAGCGGTTCCACCGTTCGGGCGGCGGCGTTGGCGCCTGCGCCGAGGGTGAAGACCGCGATGACCGCGACCAGCGCGGCTACGCCGACGCTCGCCAGACCGCCTGCTACCAGCACGACCAGACCGCCGGCGAACAGCAGAGCACCCGCGCCGACGGAGGTGGGCGCGGCGATGCGATTGGCGATGCGGAAATTGTCGTCACTGTGCAACGCGGCTTCGGTGGTGACACCGAGGAATCGATTGCGGGGCAGTTTGCCGAGCAGTCCGAGCACGCCGGTCACGATGGCGACCGCGGCCAGCGCGAACAACAGGGAAGCGACGACGACCATTCTTGCAGGCTAGCGCACCCGCAGCAGGGCAGATCCAGAGCTCCCGCCGAACGTGATCGCCCACACAGCGGCGCGCGCCCCGCCAGGCCCGCCTGCACCGCCACGACGGGCGCGGCCACTCGTGCCGGGCGTGGGTGAGTGGCCCGGCGAGGCCGTTGTCTCGGCCCATGGGAAATATCGTGGCATCGACGTTCTACCCTGTTAGACGATGTTTACCCCGGATCGGCGAGAACAAGAAGGCGGGACCGTGCAGGACACTCGTGCAACCGAGAGTGACGTACCTCAGCACCGGTACAACGCCGAGCTGGCTGGGCGGATCGAACGCCGCTGGCAGCAGAACTGGACCGAACGCGGCACCTTCGACGCGCCCAACCCAGTCGGACCGCTCGCCGGTGAGACCCCGCCCGACAAGCTGTTCATCCAGGACATGTTCCCGTTCCCCTCGGGCGCGGGCCTGCACGTGGGTCACCCGCTGGGTTACATCGCCACCGACGTCTTCGGCCGCTACCACCGCATGCGTGGCCGCAACGTGCTGCACGCACTCGGCTACGACGCCTTCGGTCTGCCCGCCGAGCAGTACGCCGTACAGACCGGCGCGCACCCGCGGGTGACCACCGAGGCCAACATCGCGACGATGCAGCGTCAGCTCGACCGGCTCGGACTCGGCCACGACCCGCGGCGTTCGTTTGCCACCACCGACCCCGAGTACTACCGCTGGACGCAGTGGATCTTCCTGCGTATCTACAACGCGTGGTACGACCAGGAAGCCGGTCGCGCTCGGCCGATCGCGGCGCTGGAAGAGCAGTTCGCCACCGGCGCGCGTCCGGTTCCCGAGGGTGACTGGAACACCATGTCGGCCGCCGAGCGCGGCGCGCTGATCGACTCGTATCGCCTGGTGTACCAGTCGGATTCGATCGTCAACTGGTGCCCGGGCCTGGGCACGGTGCTGTCGAACGAAGAGGTCACCGGCGACGGGCGCAGCGAACGCGGGAACTTCCCCGTGTTCCGTAAGCGTATGTGGCAGTGGATGATGCGCATCACCTCCTACTCCGATCGCCTGGTCGACGATCTGGACACGCTGGACTGGCCGGACAACGTGAAGTCCATGCAGCGCAACTGGATCGGGCGCTCACGCGGTGCGCAGGTGCGCTTCGACGCCGACGGCGAGACCATCGAGGTGTTCACCACCCGCCCCGACACCCTGTTCGGCGCGACCTATGTCGTGCTGGCCCCCGAGCACGAGCTGGTCGACAAGCTCACCGCCGGCGCCTGGCCCGCCGAGACCGGCGAGCGCTGGACCAACGACAGCGCCACTCCCGCGGAAGCGGTTGCCGCGTACCGCAAGTCGATCGCGGCGAAGTCGGATCTGGAACGTCAGGAGAGCAAGGAGAAGACCGGCGTCTTCCTCGGCTCCTACGCCACCAACCCGGCCGACGGCAAGCAGGTGCCGATCTTCATCGCCGACTACGTCCTGAGCGGGTACGGCACCGGCGCCATCATGGCGGTGCCCGGCCACGACAGCCGCGACTGGGATTTCGCGACCGCGCTCGACCTGCCGATCATCGAGGTCATCGACGGCGGCAATGTCGCCGAGGCGGTCCACTCCGGCGAGGGCGTGCTGGTGAATTCCGGCTTCCTGAACGGGCTTTCGGTCGACGAAGCCAAGGCGACGATGATCGGTCACCTCGAGGCCGAGGGCCACGGCACCGGCACCGTCCAGTACAAGCTGCGCGACTGGCTGTTCGCGCGGCAGCGGTACTGGGGCGAGCCGTTCCCGATCGTCTACGACGCCGACGGTATGGCCCACGCGCTGCCGGAATCCATGCTGCCCGTGGAGCTTCCGGAGATGGAAGATTTCGCGCCGGTCACCTTCGATGCCGACGACGCGAACTCCGAGCCGTCGCCGCCGCTGGCCAAGGCCACCGACTGGGTGAACGTCGAACTGGATCTGGGCGACGGGCCCAAGCAGTACCGCCGCGACACCAACGTCATGCCCAACTGGGCCGGTAGCTCCTGGTACCAGCTGCGCTACGCCGACCCGACCAACGCCGAGACGTTCTGCGCCGAGGAGAACGAGAAGTACTGGCTCGGCCCGCGCACCGCCGAACACGGCCCGAACGACCCGGGCGGCGTGGATCTGTACGTCGGCGGTGTCGAGCACGCGGTACTGCACCTGCTGTACGCGCGCTTCTGGCAGAAAGTGCTCTTCGACCTGGGCGATGTGTCCAGCAGCGAGCCCTACCGCCGTCTGTACAACCAGGGTTATGTGCAGGGCTACGCCTACACCGACCCCCGTGGCGCGTACGTGCCCGCCGCCGAGGTCGTCGAACGCGACGCGAAGTTCTTCTGGACCGGCGCCGACGGCATCGAGATCGAGGTCTCCCAGGAGTACGGCAAGATCGGCAAGTCGCTGAAGAACGCCATCTCGCCCGACGAGATGTGCGACCTCTACGGCGCCGACACCTTCCGCTTCTACGAGATGTCGATGGGTCCGCTGGACACCTCGCGTCCATGGGCGACCAAGGATGTCGTTGGCGCGCACCGCTTCCTGCAGCGCGTCTGGCGCCTGGTGGTCGACGAGGAAACCGGCACGGTGAAGGCCACCGACGCCGCGCCCTCGGACGAAACCCTGCGCCTGGTGCACCGCACCATCGCCGGCGTCGACGAGGACCTGGCCGCCCTGCGCGACAACACCGCGGGCGCCAAGCTGATCGAGCTCACCAACCACCTGACCAAGCACTACCCCACCGGCGCGCCCCGCGCCGCCGTGGAACCGCTGGTCCTGATGCTCGCTCCGCTGGCCCCGCACATCGCCGAGGAGCTCTGGGAACGCCTGGGCCACACCACTTCCCTGGCCCACGGCCCGTTCCCCGCGGCGGATCCCGCGCTGCTGGTGGCGGATTCGGTGGAGTACCCGATTCAGGTGAAGGGCAAGGTGCGCAGCCGAATCCAGGTTCCGGCCGACGCCGACCCCGCGTCGATCGAGGCCGCGGCTTTGGCCGACGAGAAGGTCATCGCCCTGCTCGAAGGGCAAACCCCGCGCAAGATCATCGTGGTGCCGGGGAAGATGGTCAACATCGTCCCCTGACCTGCGACAACTTCTACGGCCGAGCCCCGCGACGATCGATGACGAAAGTCATATCGCGGGGCTTTTCCGTCAGACCTCCACCTGGAGAACATCGTTCAGGGTGACCAAGGCGAGATTGCGTTCCCTGATGATGTCGACCAGCTGGCCGTAGCAGTGCGTCACCGGCGGGAAGTTGGCGTGGCCGATGATGATCGATTGGGCGGCGAAGTATTTGTGGGCGCACTCGATCAGGTACTCCTCGGTGATCAGGCTCGAGTCGGAGAGCGAGCCGTACCACATAGTGGGGACCGTGTAGCCGAGGTCGGCGGCGATCTTGTCGACCGCCGCGTTGTGATATCCGAACGGCGGACGGTAGTACGGAGTGCCGTCGACGCCGAAGTTGTTGCGCAGGAAGGTTTTGGTGCGGTCGAGCTGGTCGGCCACCGCGGTGGAGCCGATCTTGGTCAGGGCGGCGTGGTCCCAGGTGTGGTTGCCTAGTTGGATCTGACCGGAATCCACGAGCGGCCGAAGGGCGTCGCGGTGGATGGTCCAGGATTCGTAGTAGCCGGTGACGAAGAAGGTGAAGCGGGCGCCGGTGTCCTTGGCCCACTGCACGTAGGCGCCGACGACTTCGGGGCTGGCGCCGTCATCGACGGTCAGCGCCATCGACAGGCCGGGGCCCGGAAGAGCGGTGATGGGTTTCGGGGCGATGATCGATTTCGGGCCGCCGGGCGGGGGCGGCAGCAGCGGCTGCGCGGGTGGGGGCGGAACCGGGATCTCGCCACCCGCGGAACCGGCCTCGACGGTCTCGCCCTCGGCGGTCGCGCACCCGGTCAGCGCTACAGCGGTACCCGCGGCCAACAGCGCGAGCATTTTTCGTCTGTCCACTTCGCGAACCCCTACTCCAAGTCTGTTCGGCTGGAACCGCACTATTCGGCGCTGACCTCGACCTCGACTCTTCCTTACGGGTACTCCCTCGGCGAGTCCGCCGGCGCCAGGCGCGCCGAGAACCAGCGGGACAGTACTGATCGGATCCATCGAGCAGCTGAACCGGCGGACACCTCTGCGCGAACGCCGGCGTCGACCCCCTGGACGCAGCTCCCGAGACCATACCGAATCGGATCAGGTGGATCCCGGCAACCCGCGCGCCGTCGAATCGGGACCTGTCGTCGGCCGCAACGGGCCGTTTTCGCCGCGGAGCACTCGCGAGGACAGACCCGCAAGCAGCTCAGCGCGGTCGCAACACGATCTCGGTCGGATGCCCGTCGTGCGGGGTGTCCACGGCGGTTCGCACAGCGCCGGCCACCGTCTCGGGTGAGAGGAACTCCTGCGAGCGGTACTCCCGGCCCTCGTCGGCGACGATCGCCCGCTGCATGTCGGTGTCGATGCGGCCGGGGAACAACGAGGTCACCCGCAACGACGGCTCTTCCTGGCGCAGCGCGTCGGCGAAGGCGCGCAGCCCGTACTTGCTCGCCGCATAGGAACCCCAGCCTGGATGCGCGCGCAGACCCGCGCCTGAATTGATCAGCACCACATGTCCGTTCGCGGCGCGCAACGCGGGCAGCAGCACGCGGGTCAGTTCGGCGACGGCGATCAGATTCACTTCGAGGGTCTCGCGCCACTGCTGTACCGACGACTCCGCGACGGTGCCGAGATCGGCGATGCCCGCGTTGTGCACGAGCACGTCGAGCCGCGAGATCTGTTCCGCGGCCGCCGACACCGCGGGATAGTCGGTGAGTTGGACCGGCCAGCCGGTCGCGCCGGGCAGCTCGGCGAGAATCGGGGACAACGCGTCGGCGGAGCGGGCGCCGAGCAGCAGATCATGGGTGGGTGCGAGTTCGCGGGCGATCGCGGCGCCGAGCCCGCGGCTGGCGCCGGTGATGAGGGCAGTCGGAGCGGGCGTACTGGTCACCGTCATGCCTTCACGCTAAACCGCCGCGAGCGATCAGCCACACGGGCGGGGTAATCGGTGTATGCAGATCTCGACACCGTGGCCGTTTCCGCGCGCGGATGACAGCACCGACTAGTACCGTCGGACTATGACCGATCCCCGGTACAACTACGGACCAGACAACCCGCAGAATCCCCAGCACCCGGGCCAGCCACAGTACCCGCACGGCCAGGGCGAGCCGCAGTATCCGCACAGCCAGGGTGAACCGGCACCCAAGGTCAATGTGGGCAAGCTGTGGGCAGGCGGTATCGGTACCGCCGTCGTCGCCGCGCTGCTGGTGGTCGTGGCGATCATGCTGATCCGCGGGGTGCTCGGCATCGCGATCCTCTCGCCGGAAGGCGCGGGCGCGTACGGCACCGTCTCCACCACCTCCTACGCGGTCGCCGCCGCGGGCGCCGCGCTGATGGCGACGGCCCTGCTGATGGTGCTGCTGCTCGCCATGCCGAGCCCGCTCACCTTCTTCACCTGGATCTGCCTGCTGCTCACGGCCGTGGCGGTGATTCTGCCGTTCACGCTGGTCGCCGACCTGGACGCCAAGATCGCGACCGCGGCGATCAACCTGATAATCGGGCTCTGCATCACCACCATGCTCAGCTCGGTCGGATCGGCCGCCCAGAACACCTCGCCTCGCGCCGGGTACTGATCGTCACACCGCCGCCGAGATGCCAGTGGGTCCGCGCCGCCGCAGAATAGACAGATGACCGACCCAGGTTTCACCCCGACGCAGCTCGCGGCCCGTGCCGCCTATCTCCTGCGCGGCAACGACCTGGGCACGATGACCAGCGCCGCGCCCCGCCTCTACCCGCACATGTGGAGCTGGGACGCGGCGTTCGTCGCGGTCGGGCTGGCGCCGTTGAGTGTGGAGCGCGCGGTGGTCGAGCTCGACACGCTGCTGTCGGCACAGTGGAAGAACGGGATGATCCCGCACATCGTGTTCGCCAACGGTGTCGACGGGTATTTCCCCGGCCCGGCTCGCTGGGAATGCCGCAGGCTGGCCGCCAACGCGCCCGACGGTCCCGACACCTCCGGCATCACCCAGCCACCGGTGCACGCCATCGCCGTGCAGCGCATTCTCGACCATTCCCGCAGGCACGGCCGCTCCACCCGCGCGGTCGCCGAGGAATTCCTGAACCGCCGCTGGCCGGATCTGGTGCGCTGGCACCGCTGGCTCGCCCACGCCCGTGACCCCAAGGAAACCGGGCGGATCACGCTGTATCACGGCTGGGAATCCGGCATGGACAACTCGCCGCGCTGGGATCGCGCCTACGCCAATGTTGTTCCCGGCCTCGATCTTCCGCCGTATCTGCGAGCGGATACTTCGATCATCTCCGACCTCACGCAGCGGCCGACCGATCGTGAGTACGACCGCTACCTGTGGCTCGTAGAGCAGATGCGACGGGCCAACTACGACGACTTCCAGCTCACTTCGATGATGAGCTTCGCCGTGGAGGACGTGTTCGTCTCGGCGATCTTCGCGCTGGCCTGCGAGGTGCTGGCCGACATCGGCGAGGAGTACAAACAACCACACGCCGATGTCCGCGAACTGCACGGCTGGGCCGAACGCTTCCGCAAGGGCGTCGTCGCCACGGCAGACGAACGCACCGGCGCTGCGCGGGATTACGACGTTCGCCTGCAACGCTGGATCAACACCGAGACCCTGGCCATGTTCGCGCCGTTGCTCTCGGGTGGTCTGCCCCGGCCCGCCGAACGCGCCCTGCTCAACACCTTCGAAGGCCCGCGCTTCTGCGGCCACCCCGATCTGCGCTACGCCCTGCCGCCGTCCACCTCCCCGGTCTCCAAGGACTTCCGCCCGCGCGAATACTGGCGAGGACCCGTCTGGCCGGTCATGAGCTGGCTGTTCTCCTGGGCCTTCGCCCGGCGAGGTTGGGCCGAACGTTCCCATATGCTCCGCGCCGAGGGTCTGCGACAGGCCAGCGACGGCAGCTTCGCCGAGTACTACGAACCGTTCACCGGTGCGCCGCTGGGCAGCATGCAGCAATCCTGGACCGCCGCTTCGGTTCTCGACTGGCTCGGCTAGTTCTCGCCGACGTAGGCGTGCCATTCGACGGTGATGCCGAGTTCGCGCGCGAGCGTGGACGCCAGTCCTTCGAGGTCGCCGCCCTGGATGACAGCGCCGCGTAGCGCGCTGATGCCGTAGATACCGGTGAGGTCGCAGTCTTCGAAGCGAAGGTTCTGCTGGATGCGGGCGCTACCGAAGCGGGCGCCGGCGAGATTGCAGCGCTCGAAGCGGACATTGCGGAACTCGGTGCTCTGGAAGTCTGCTTGGCGTAGGTCGCAGTCACGGAAAACGACTGAGCGCAAGCGTGATTGAGCGAAGGAGGCCAGGTCGGCTCGGGTGGACCCGATCAGCACGTCGCGGAGAACACCCCCGGTCCACGACACTCCGGTGAGTCGGCCGTGCTCGATCAGGCTCTCGATCATCGTCGAGTCGTCGGCTTGGACATTGGCCAGATCGCACACGCGCAGCGTGGATTCGGCGATGGTGCTGTGTCGCAGGGTGCTCGGGAACCGGACACTGTCGAACAGGCAGCCCTCGACACTCATCCCGGAGACGTGACTCTCGGCGAAATCCGCTTCGCGATACTCGACGCCGGTCACGGTCAGCTCATCGATCGGATCGTCGCCGGGCGAGACCGCGGGTCGCAGCGCCCCCAGCTTCGCTACCGCGGGCTCGAACCGCACCTCACGCTTGCGCGCCATTTCCAGCTCCCGTCATCCGATGTCGGCACCAAGATACGGGCACCCGCCGACAGGCTTTCCATAACTATTCACAGACACCCATCAACACCACTGGTCACACCGGTAACAAGTCACTACGGTCGACGACCATGGACACCAAGCGCTGGAGTTCGAGGGTTCGTGGTTGTGCCGCGCTCATCGCGCTGGCCTGTGCGCTACCCGCTACCGCGCAGGCGGAGCCGACCGGGCCGGATGTGTCGTCCTGGCAGCACGTAGACGGCCGGATGATCGACTGGCACGCGGTGCGCGCGGCCGGACACCAGTTCGCGATGGTGAAGGCCACCGAGGGCCTGCACTACATCAACCCGTATTTCGTGCAGGACAGCATTTTGATGCGAACCGCCGGAGTGGCGCGCGGTACCTATCACTTCGCGCGCCCCGAGCTGCCGCCCGAACCACAGGCGGCGCTGTACGCGGCCACCGTCCTCGGCCAGAACGGCCCGCTCGACCTGCCGCCCGTCCTCGACCTGGAAACCGCGGGCGGGCTGGCCCCCGCCGCCCTCATCGACTGGACCCAGCGCTACCTCGGCACCCTGCGAACTCTCACCGGTCGCACCCCGATCATCTACACCTACCCCCACTTCTGGAAGACCGCGATGGCCGACACCAGCATCTTCACCGGATACCCCCTCTGGATCGCCGACTACAGCGGCAACGACCAGCCGGAGGTCCCCGGAAACTGGCCGACCTGGACCTTCTGGCAAACCACCGACCGAGGCGCCGTCCCCGGCATCGGCGGCGCCACCGACGTCAACATCTACAGCGGCGCCCAGGGCGAGCTCGCCCGCTTCGCCAATATGTCGGGACCTTTCGGCAGTAGCTGACAGGCCGGAAAATGACGAAACCGCCACTCGCCCAGCCGAGTAGCGGTTTCATCAGCGGATCGGAGGTCGGCTAGACGCCGATTCGTCCGCCGTTCTTCTTCCAGACCACCGCGACCGAGGGGCGGGGTTGGGTGGTGCCGCCGTCGGGCCAGTTCGACAGGGGCTTGTCGGTGGTGGCGTCGTCGGACTCGCCGGGGTGCTGCACGCAGACGATGACCTGCTTCTCGGTGACGATCGGGCCGCAGGTTTCACCGCCGCGCGGGACGGTGAGGAACTGCTTGGTCTCGCCGCGATCGGGTCCGTCGAGAACCACCGAGAACAGGCCGTCGTTGGACTTGAGCGCGTTGCCGTCGGTGGAGATCCACAGGTTGCCGTACGGATCGAAAGCCAGGTTGTCGGGGCAGGAGATCGGGCTCACCTTGGCCTTGTCGAAACCGCTGAAGTAGGTGTCGGCGGCGGTGGGGTCACCGCAGACCAGCAGCAGCGACCAGGTGAAGTCGGTACCGGTGTGGTTGTCGGTGAGCTCGAGGACCTGGCCGTTCTTGTTCAGCTTGCGCGGGTTGGCCTCGTCGGGGCCCGCCTTGCCCTCCTCACCGCGCTTGGTGTTGTTGGTGAGCGCGACGTAGACCTTGCCGGTCTTGGGGTTGGTCTCGAAGTCCTCGGGGCGGTCCATCTTGGTGGCGCCCACCTTGTCGCCCGCGAGGCGAGTGAACACCGCGACCTCTTCGGCCGACATGCCCTCGACCAGCGACTTGCCCTTGCCGTCGGCGCCGGTCTCGAGCAGCGCGATCCACTGCCCCTTACCGGTGAATCCACCGTTGGGGACCTTGCCGGAGCCGTCGATCTCGGCGGCGTGGTCGCCGGTCAGCTTCGCGACGTAGAGGGTGCCCTCGTCGAGGATGGTCATGTTGTGGCGCATCGCCGAGGCGCCGACGCCCGACTGCACCTTCTTGGTGGAGACGAACTTGTACATGTAGTCGAAGCGCTCGTCGTCACCGCTGTACGCGACGACGCTGCCGTCGCCGGTGACGTGCACGGTGGCGGCCTCGTGCTTGAACCGGCCCATCGAGGTGTGCTTGACCGGAACCGACGTGGCGTCCCACGGGTTGATCTCGACGACATAGCCGAATCGGTTGACCTCGTTGGATTCCTGGGCGATATCGAAGCGCGGGTCGAAGCTCTCCCACTTGCGTTCCGAGCCTGCACCTTCGATGCCGTAACGCTTCAGGCGTTTCGCGGCATCGGGCTCGGTGACGGTCTCGGCGTTGCCGAAGTACTGGTTGAAGTTCTCTTCACCCGAAAGGACTGTGCCCCAGGGCGTCACACCGCCCGAGCAGTTGTTCAGCGTGCCGAGCACCTTGGCGCCGGTCGGGTCGGCCTTGGTCTTCAGCAGCGCGCTGCCTGCGGCAGGCCCCTTGACCTCGAACTCCGAGGTCGCGGTGATGCGGCGGTTGTACTTGCCGAACGCGGGCTTCAGCTGACCCGAGCCGGACTGACCGTGCACCTCGACGACGCTGAGGCCGTGCGAGGCCAGCGCGATGTCGAACTGCTCGCGGGTCGGCGCGTCTTTGTTGTAGCCGCGGAACATCATCGGCTCGGTGCTGTACTCGTGGCTCACGACCAGCAGGTACTTGTCGGCCTGGCCGTCGATCGGCAGCAGACCGGCGAAGTCGCAGTTGTAGCCGAACTGGACGGCAGCAGCGGCCGGGCTCTGCTTGTCGAAGTCGAACGCGGGTGCGCCTTCGATCACCGCGTCGCCCCAACGGATCAGCACCGACTGCTCGTAGCCTTCCGGCACGACCAGCGCGTCTTCCTTGTTCGGCGCGACGGCGGTGAAACCGGTGCCCGTACCGGGCGAACCGGTGGCGGAGCCGGTATCGGCGCTGTCGTCGCCACAGGCGGCCAGCACGCTCACCGCGCCAACGCCGAGCACAACCGCGGCACCACCCTTGATCAGGCCACGACGGTTGAGCCTGGCGACGATGTCACCGAAGTACTCACCGTCGGAGGTGTTGGGCACCTCGTGGAAGCAGGCGTTGCCACACTTGTATTCACAGGTCAGTGCGGCGCGTGCCGACTGACCGTCGTGCTTGACGAACAGGGCGAGCGGTTTCGGACTCACGGTGACTCCTGAGTAGAACGGACTCCCGGCACCGTAAGCAGCCCAAGCGAGCCATCGGGAACGCGAAGATGAACGCACGACCAAAACTCGGCGCGCCGTGACCGATCCGGGGGGGATGAGTCACAGCGCGCCGACGGGATGGAGTTGCCATCAGGCGTTGACCGGAACCGCGATCACCACCTCCTGTTCGTTGTCCGGCAGGTAGTGGACCTGCACGATCCGGCCGACCTGCACCGATCCGACCGCCGTCGGGGGCAGGTACTTCTCGGCACGGGTGCGGAAGGTCGTGCCGTCGGGTCGGGTGACCACCAGGCCGAGAACGATCTCGGTGTAACCGCCGCGGATACGTCCGGGGACATCGAGGCTGCGGACCACCGCTTGGGCGGCGATGCCGCGTTCGGCGATGTCGAGCTTGCCGCGGGTGGTGATGCCTTTGCGGATCATGGATTCGTTCATCGCTCGCTGGGCTGCGCCGTTGTCGCCGGAACGGTCGACCTCGACCTTGTCGGTGCGGCCCGGCAGATACCGGACCGGCAGGACGACACCGGGCTGCAAGAGCGCCAGTTCGGTCAGCCCGACCATGATCTTCGCCTGCGAGTCGAAGACCTTCCCATCGGACCCCTCGACCCGGAAAGCAATCTTGACCTGCGGTTGGTCGTTCACCGAGACACCGGTCTGCCGCAACGAGACGATGGTGCCGATGCCGACGGCGGCGTCGCGGAACTCGCTGCTGTTGCGGCCGGTGAAAGCCTCCAGGATGCCGTCGCCGGTGAAGGCGAAGATCATCGCGACGACGGTGACAGCGATGATCGGCAGGGCCATCTGGGGACCGACCCACCCGAGCATCGCGCCGGTGTGTTCGTCGGGTGTGTAGGTGAGGCCGTAGTAGAGGTAGTACCCGACCGCGAGGATCGCGGCGGCGACCGCGGCCGCGCGGAGCTTGGCTCGCATGGTCAGCCGCCGACGATGGAGGAGCAGGCGAAGGTGATGTCGAACGCGACGGTCGACGGGCCCGCCAGCGGGTTGGTCATGTCGGCACTGATGCCCTCGCCGGTGACCCGGTAGGTGTTGCCGTCCTTGACCAGGGTCGCCGAGCCGCCGGGCTGGCCGTTGCCGTAGCCGACGGCGTAGGGCAGGCCGTTGGCGCCGCCCTGGCTACCGGCGATGGCGACGGCCTGAACCTTGTCGCCTGCGACCGAAGCGCTGACCGAGAGGCTGCCGTAGGTGGCGTTGGCCGTATCGGTGAGCGCCAGTGCGAGAGTGCCCGCCTGTTCAGCGCAGGTGGTGTCGAACTTCGCGGAGAATTCCTTGCCGTCGACGCTCGCGGTCGACTTGCCCGCGGCCGCGGCAGTGGCCGGAGCCGCTGATCCGGCGGTGGTGCTCGGCGCGGCGGTACCCGCGTCGTCGCTGCAGCCGGTGACGAACAGCGCGGTGGCGGCGGCGGAAGCGGCGAGGGTGGCGATCAGCTTGGTGTTCATGGTGTTTCCGTTTCTCTGGAGTGTGCCGGGTTCGGTAACCCGTTGAGAGAAAGGTAGAAATCTCGCGCCGCCTACCGATCCCAACTTTCCCCGAAAGCCCGTGGTCGCGAGCTTCTCGACAGGCAGTCCCTCCCGTTCTCGGCGCGCCTCCACCGATGGACTGACCGAAGGGTGCGACGAAGGAGTGCCCGTAGGGAGGGAAGAGGTGGAGTCAAGCGCCGAGAACCGCGGCACCAGCCGCCAATAGACACCGAGAACCGCGGCACCAGCCGCCGATAGACACCGAGAACCGCGGCGCCAGCCGCCGAAAATAGAGCTAACCTGGTGCGATGCGGAGACCGCGCGCCATGGTGCTCGATGAGGTGTGGCGGGGGCTCGATGGTGTCGAGGCGTTGAGCGGGGCCGATGGCGGGCCGTTGCGGCGGACGGTGAAGTTGATCCTGGATCCGCTGGTGCTGCGGCCGATGCGGCATCCGGCGCTGGCTTCGAGCGTGCTCGACGCGAACTCGATCGCATTGTTGACCGCGCTGGTGCACGCGCAGTCCGACACCTTGCGGGCCTGTGCGTCGTGGTTCACCGTGCTCAAGCAAGTGCGGCGGGCATTGCGGATCACCGAGGGCAACGCGCAGGACCTGTACTTCCAGCGCTGCTTCGAGCTCGCGATCACGTGTGGTGCGCCGCAGGCTGACGGACGGACGCGGGCCGAAGCAACGTTGCGAGAGGTGCACGAGAGCACGGGCGGACGCACCACTGCCGCACTGAAAAGCTATGTGACCGAACCACGTCGGGCGAGGGACCTGGCCGAACTGCTGGCTGTGGCCTGGGCTCGACGACCCCTCGCCCCGTATGGCGCTCGTGACCTGGCAGCCGAGCTGACCGAGTTGCTCGAAGCGTGCACCCTCGCCCGCGCCGGCGATCCGGCCGACGCCGGGCCGCTGTTCGACGACATCGTCGGCAATCGCGCGGGCACCCATCGCGGGATCGCCCTGTGGCTGGAACATCCGGCCGACGGCGCCGACGAGTTGGGACTCACCACCCATTCGAGCCCGCGCCGACCCGAGCTGGGCGCGTCCGCGTCGACCTCGAATCTCGGACTGCCGTTCGACCGGACCGTGTACGAGCGGGTCTTCACCGTGCTGCAGGGCAGTCTCGATCGGACCGACCTGCCCGAGATCGCGGAGCTGGTGGCGCGAGAGATCGCCCGCAGTTGTTCGCCGTGGGGGTTGCTCGATGAATCGTTGCGGGTAGCCGCGGCGGCGGGTTCGGAACTCGCACTGGGACTCTCACCGTTCGGAGCGGCCGTTGCAGGCCCCGCTTCCGGCACCGAGGAAGGTGAAACGCCCGGGCGGGCATCGCATGGCGCTTCGCGCGCGCACGAGGTGATCAACAGTCGGTGGCGGCGGGAAGGGTACGTATTGCAGGCGCGCCGGTATGCCGTGCACGTGGTCGACGGACAGACGGGTCAGCTGGCGACCGTCGCGGCCGAGCTGCGTACGCCGTGGCGGCCGTATCTGCGCCGGTTGTGGGTTCGACTGCACGGGCGGGATGTGCGGGAGATGCCGGTGTCGGAGTCCGGTGAGCTGTGGGACCTGCTCGACGGAGTCGCGCGGTCGGTGATGCTCGATCACCGGACACGGGTCAAACAGGCGCTCACCGCCGAGGCGGCTGTGGTGGAAGCGAAGGCAGGCTGATGACCGTTGTCGCGCTGCGCCGTGCTGAACCCGGCCTGCTGGTGATCGCCCCCGAAGGGACGCCGCTGGTCACCGATGCCGCGCCCGCTCTGGACGTGATGGTGCTCGAAGTCATTGGTGGACACCTGAGTTGGGACCTGTTCGACGGCACCGACCTGCCCGCCGCGGTGCTCGACGACGTCGCGGCTGCCCAGGATTGGGTATGGGCGGTCTACGGCGAAGCGGTCGCGCTGGCTGCCGACGGCATCGAGCAGCGAACACTCACTGCCACGCCTGCCAGGCCCGGTCTGTTGCGAGCACTACGCCGACTCGCGTACGCGCACTGGGCCAGTCGCTGGTGGCCCGCCTCGACCGTCGACGGAGTCCCCGCGCTGGATCACCGGCTGCTACTGGAGGAAATCGAGTCCCTCACCGGCACTTGCGACATGGCGGTCGAGGTGCACAATGATCGTGCCGGGCTCTTGGTCGACGAGTTCCATGGGATCGAGCGTGTTGACGATGCCTCGTCCACGGAAACTTCGGACCACGACGTGGGGCCCAGCGACGACGAGGTCGTGCCGGGTGGCCGGCCGCACGGCACTGCCGACGCACACGATGACTCTGCCGGACGCGCAACCGATTACGCCCTCGCCGCCGGGCGCCCGGACCAAGGTGACGGACTGATCATCGCGCGCGGCACTGGTGGATGGGATTGGCGGCGCTGCCCGCCCGGCATTCTCGATGCGAGCGAGCACGCGGTGTCATGGCAGGTGACCAGAGCGGCCGGGGTGTCGACGGTACGGATCAGCGTGGTCGCCGCGCCGGACTGCCGGGGCGTTGTCCCCGAACATCTTCGGCCTTTGGCGCGGGTGAGGTCATGGCGAGCGCAGCCCGCCGTCACTGAGCAAGGGCCGTCACCGTCGGCCGCACACGATCGGGCGAGGCCGCTGCCGACGGTCGACGCCGAAGTTCCCTTGCACCTGCGCGGCGACGCTTGGACAGCGGGCATCGATATCGCCGGACCGCCCGAAATACCGCTCGACATAACGGTCTTCGTGCCTGGCGTCGGACCCGCGGCCCACGTGGCGCAGCCGGATGTTCAAGATCGGATCCGCCGGTTCGCCCGTCTTCGCCTCAGCGCGTCCACCGACGACCGGCTGTCCGCGGAAGCGGCCGCGGCCGACAGGGACGAGGACTTCTGATGCGCTGTCTGGCGTCGGCCCCTGCCGGGAGCCGCGCTCAGCTCGCCGGCGACTCACGTTGGGTACGTTCTCGAGCCGAGTCCGCGGTACGAGCTTCGCAGCGCGCACACCTGGCGCAGATCGGAGGCGAATAGATGGCAGCCACTGGAAGAACGTCCGACCAGGACGACACGCGGCTCACCGCCGGGTACGCGGCGTATCAACGTGGCGACGCGGTAGCCGCGCTGGAAATCTTCGAGAGAGTGGCCGAAGGGTCGGCGCCGCGGTTGCGGAGTGCGGCGCTGATCAATGCGGCGAGCATGGCCGACGAGCTCGGCGAGCATCGGCGGGCGGTGGGGCTGTATCGCACTGCGCTTGCTGAGATCCCGTCGGACGCAAGCCATCAGCGGCCGACCGCGTTGGTGAATTTATCGCAGGCCTACCAGCACCTCGGCGAATTCGATGCCGCACAGGACGCGCTCGAGCAAGCGCGTGCGCTGCTCGCGGACAGCTCCGATCAGGGCCTGCTGCGGGTGGCCTGCCTGTTGTCGCTGACGGCCGTCGCACTACACCGACAGCAGTGGGCACGGGCGGGTGAGCTGGCCGTCGAAGCGCTGGGATTGACAGAGCGTTTCGCGCCCGAGCTGGCCGGGCACCCGCTGATGAACTTGGCGGCGTGCTCGTTCGAAACCGGGCGGTGGGAACTGGGCATCGACTTCGCCCGACAGGCGGTGGCTGCCTTCGTCTCGGCAGGCGAGGAAGCCGCGCTCGCCGAATCGCGACAGAATCTGGCGACGATGCTGGTGCGCGCCGGGCGTTTCGACGAGGCCGAGAAGCCGTTGCTGGCGAGCCAGCAGTTCTTCGAGGCAGGCGAGCTGGGGTATCGGTCCGGGATCGGGGCGAAGACCATGGGCTTTCTCGCCGAACGCCGGGGTGATCCGGCCACGGCGCGTGCGCATTACGCGCGGGCGCTGGACCGGTTCGACTCCACCGGAGCCGTGGTGGATGCCGCAGATGTCCGCCTTCGGCTCGCGACGCTCGCGTACGCCGAAGGTGACCTCGACTTCGGCGAAGAGCTACTCGACACCTCGTTCTCGGTGTACGCCGAGCACGGCCTCGGAATGCACTGCGCCCAACTCGACTACTGGCGTGCCGAACTCCTGCACGCCACTTTCGAGCGAGCGGCACAACCAGACGCAGCGCTGCTCAGCCGTGCTGTCGCCCTGGTGGTCCCGGCCGCACTCGCCATCGACGCCGTCCGCCACACCCTGCCCAACGGCGGCCAGCGCGAACACTGGCATCGCACTGTGGCCGAACCGGCCATGAGCCTGGCCTTCCGATGCGCCGCGCTCTCCGGCGATGCCCAGTTGGTCGGCGATCTGATCGACACCCAGTGCGCCGGCACCGCGCTCGACCTCGCATTTCTACCCGAATCGGCCGCCCCCGCACTAGCTTTCGAACTACTCGACCCCACCTCCCCCGAGCCGACTGCCGCGCAGGCACTACAGCTCGGCGCGGCGCTCGCCGACGTCGCCGCCGCGGCGGGAATTCCCGTCGCACCCCCACCCCGGCTCACCGATGGTGGTCGAATATTGCTGTCGGACTTCATTTCCTACGCCGAGCAACGGTACGGCCGCCCTGTTCGCGACGATCGGTTGATCGCCCTGTGAACCCGCGCTCCGGGGCTGCGGCGCAGCCCCAGAACCGGCGGCCGGACAACTCCGGCGCGCAATCACCACCCGGTCTCGACCCCGATTCACGGGCCGATCACGCACCTACGGCGGTCGCGTCTGGGCCTGGCGTTGCGACCGAGTCAACAACGCACGAACTGCCACCCGAATCGGAACCCACGGCCGGGCCGACCGCCTTCATCCGGATGGCCGATGCGGGCGATGTCTACGTCTCGTGGCGGTGGGCCGATGATGCCTTGGCGCGCGGCGTCGCGGTATTGCCCCGAGACGAAGTGCGCGAGGTGCTACGGACACTGGCCGACGCGGTACCCGATCCCGCGCGACCCGGCGACCTGCGGCGGGTGATGACCGAGGGCGCGCTCGTCGACCCGGCTACGGAAAGCGCGATGGCACAAGCACTGTCGCGTGTCCTGCTGCCGTACGGATTGGCCGTGCAGCTGTACGAACTGTCGCAGCGAGGCGTCCGGCCACATCTGCGCATCCAGCCCTCGCCGCGCCTGGCGCAGGTTCCGTGGGAGATCATCGCACCGGACCCGGCGATCCGGCTGCTCGATATCGCCGATGTGAGTCTGCTCGCGCCGGTGTCGGTGGTCCACTCGCCGGAGCGAATCAGTCGCAGCTGGACCGAGACTCGCGACCTGCCCGTCGTGGCGGTGCTCGATCCGCGGGTACCCGGATTCCGTGCGGACTCCGAACTCGGCTCGGTGCTCGGCCGCCCGCACCCGGAAAGCGCGGTGGCCGTGCACTTCAGTGGTTACGGCGCTCGCCTCGTCCCCCGGGTCACCGACCCGGTGGAGCTCTTCCGGCGTGCCGACACCGACCGCGACTGGCTGTCCGAGATCCTTCGGCGGGGCGCGAGCCGGCTGGTCTACGTCGGTCATGTCACTTGCGCCGCACCGGAATCCGGCCAGAGCGAGCATGCTGAACTCCACCTGAGCTGCACTGCAGGCACCCGCGGCTTCGCGGCAGCCAATCGGACCCACCGCCCGCTCTCGGCAAAGGATCTCCTACTCGGCACGCACTCTCTCGACCCATCGCCGGTGCCGGGCCGCGACCTGTGGCCGATGCCGAGCCGCGTGGCCCTGATCGCCTGCGAAAGCGGCGGCGACCTCCGCTTCACCGAGGCCCTCGGCCTCACCACCGCAGCCCTGGCGGCGGGCGCGGAACTCGTCACCGCCACCCGCTGGCCGCTTCCCACCGACCATGCCTTCCACACCCTCACCCCCACCACGACCTATCCGCTCCAGGCCGCGATCTGCGCCGTGGACACCGCCCACGATTCCTCCACACCCATCCCCACCCTCCTGGCCTGGCAAAGAGCGCGCCTCGCCGCCTGGCGAACCACCCCGGCCCCAGCGAACTCCCCCCTGCTCTGGGCGGCGTTCGCCACCGTCACCGACTGAGCGTCGCGCCGGCACGCTCACATTCCGGGGGTCGGTCATCGACAGAATCCCGCTCCGTCCAGCGGCAAAGACAACGCAGGCCGCCAGGACACGCAGCGTGTCCGGCGGCCTGACCGATCATCGAGCCTGTCGCACTACGGGCGGTGTGCCCTCTCGGGTGCGAGCTGGAGGTCAGTGTTCGTCGTAGTGGTCCGCGTGGGGGGCGTGGCGGTGGCCGTCGTGGATGTAGTCGACGTGGTCGCCGTGGGGGACGGAGACGTGCCCGCAGCCGGGGCCGTGTTCGTGGGTGTGGGCGGTGTGCTCGACGTGTGCTGCGGACTCGCACTCGTCGAAGTGACCGTCGTGTTCGCGGTGCAGGTGACCGTCGTGGACGTAATCGACGTGATCCTGGTGCGGGACGGCGACGTGGCCGCAGGTGGGCCCGTGAACGTGGGTGTGCTGCGGATGTTCGGCGTGCGTCGTGGTCATCGGCTCTCTCTTTCCGGTTTCCCGGAACTCGGTCCGGGGTTGATCGAACGGAGCTGAAGCACTTCCGACATTAGCAGTTGCGCATACGTTGCTGCGAGGGCCCGTAACTGGTCAGAGGACCTGATCGAGGAAGCGGCGCAGGCGGGGCGTCTTGGCGTCGTCGAACAGGGCGTCCGGCGTGCCGGTCTCGACCACGACGCCCTGATCCATGAACACCACGCTGTCGGAGACCTCGCGGGCGAAACCCATCTCGTGGGTCACCACGACCATCGACATACCGCCCGAGGCGAGGTCGGCCATGAGCGCCAGCACGCCCTTGACCAGCTCCGGGTCCAGCGCGGAGGTGGCCTCGTCGAAGAACATCAGCTCCGGTTTCATGGCCAGCGCGCGGGCGATGGCCACCCGCTGCTGCTGACCACCCGACAGCGCGGCCGGCCTGGCGTCGGCCTTGTCGGCCAGACCGACGATCTCGAGCTGCTCGATCGCGAGCGCCCGGGCCTCGTCGGCGGACAGGCCGCGCAGTTTGCGCGGGCCGAGGACGATGTTGTCGGCGACGGTCTTGTGCGGGAACAGATTGAACTGCTGGAAGACCATGCCGATGCGCTGGCGCAGCTTGTCGGGATTGTCTTTCAGCACCGACTTGCCGTCGAGCAGGACATCACCGGAATCGGGTTCGTGCAGGCGGTTGAGCACCCGCAACAGGGTCGACTTGCCCGAGCCGGACGGACCGATGACGGTGGTGGCGTGGCCCGCGTCGACGTGGATGTCGACGCCACGCAGGATGTGGTTGTTGCCGAGCGTCAGATTGAGCCCGGTGCCGGTCAACGATGCACTCACGCTGTTGCTCCTTCGCATGCTCGGGCGCCCTGCGTGGTTACGCGAGCTGCCGCTTGCGGGCGCTGACCGATCATGCGCCTCGCCCTTCTGTGATGACCGCCTGCTCGAGCGGGTCCGCGGGGGTGGGTTTGCCGGTGCGCATGCGCTGGTCGATGTAGTTGACCAGGTGGGTGAGCGGGATGGTGAGCACCAGATACATCAGACCCGCGGCGACCAGCGGGGACAGATTGCCCGTCTGGGCGTTGAGATCGCGGCCGACGGCGAACAGCTCGCGCTGGGAGGCCAGCAAGCCGAGGAAGTAGATCAGGGAGGAGTCCTTGATCAGCGCGATGAACTGGTTCATCAGCGCGGGCAGCACCCGGCGCACACCCTGCGGGATCACCACCAGCGTCATCGCCTGGCGGTAGCCGAAGCCGATCGCGCGCGCGGCTTCGAGCTGGCCGGGCTCCACCGACTGGATGCCGGAGCGGAAGATCTCGCCGATATAGGCCGACGAGAGCAGGGCCAGCGCCACGGCGCCGAGCCAGTACGGGTTGCCGCCGGTGATATTGCGGACCACCGGACCGATGCCGAGGCCTATCAGCAGGATGATCACGACCGCGGGCAGGCCGCGGAAGATATCGGTGTAGACACGGGCGGGCCAGCGCAACCAGCGGGTGCGGGAAATGCCCATCACCGCGAGCAACATGCCGATCGCCGTGCCGAGCACGCCCGAAACCACCGCCAGGATCAGGGTGTTCGGCAGGCCGGTCTTGATCAGATCGGGAAAGGCCTTGCTGTACAACGACCAGTCGAAGAAGGTGTCCTTCAACTGTTGCAGGGTGGACTTCTGCTCGAACTGCTCGGTCTGCGGAGCCTTTTGCGCCGCTATCGCCGCGAAGTCCGGAAGTTGGGGCGTAGGCGCGGCTTTCGAGCCCGGTTTCCAGCCCGGCGGAAGTTCACGTGGCACCCAGTCGGCGTAGAGGCGGGCGTAGGTGCCGTCGGCGATCACCGCGTCCAGACCGGAGTTGAGCGCGTCGATCAGGGGCTGGTTGTTCTTGGCGACCGCGTAGCCGACGAAGTTGTCGAGACTGAAGGTGTTCTGCGACACCGCGATACCGTCGCCGGGATTGATCGCACCCTCCGCTTGGGCGGACGGTGCGACCCAGGCGTCGACCTGACCGGACTTCAGATTCGCGTAGGCCGTGTTGTAGTCGGGGAACTTCACCGGATCCAGCTTCAGCTGGTTCACCACGAACTCGTCCTGCACGGTGCCCTGCACCACCGCGATGCGCGAGCCCTGATTCAGGTCATCGAAGCCCTGCACCGCGCTGCCCTGCGGGACGACAAGGGAGAAGTAGCCGAAGTCGTAGCCGTTGGTGAAGCCGACGAGTTCGCGGCGGGCGTCGGTGGTGGTGATGTTGGACGAACCGACATCGAAGCGCTTGCCCGACACCTGGGCGAGCAGGCCGGCGAACTCGGTGCCCGAGAACTCCACGCGCAGCCCGAGTTTCGCGCCGATCGCGGTGAGGAGTTCGTTGTCGAAACCGGTGAACGCGCCCTGCCCGTTGACGCAGATGCTCGGCGGGGCATCGGAGAGAGTGCCGACGCTCAGGGTGCCCGGGTTGAGCAGACCGAGCCGCGAGGTGTCGATCGAGTCGACCGGTGCGGTAGTCGCCGTGGTGTAGCGGTCGGCGCCCGCGGTCTCGGAGGACGCCAGGTTGGTGGGCGCGGCGGCCGCGGCGCTCGATCCCGGCGGGGAACACAGATCGCGTGCGGTACTGCTGTCGGAGCCACCACCGCAACCGGTGGCCGCGACGCCGACGAGTAGCAACAGGGCAGCGATCCGCGCCCGAGTTCGTACACCTGCCATGCCGATAGACCCTAGCCGCAACCTCGCGAGGCGAAGGTTACGCGCCGAGGCACCCGCCGATCAGTCTGCCTGCGCTTTCGGCGGGTAGCGCAGCCGACGACGCGGCGCGAACACCGGCGCCCGCCGAACCGACCCGGCCGAACCGCGACGATTGCCCAGGTGACGCTATGCGAGACCTTCGAGCACTACGGGGTTCACCTCGTCGCGCCATTCGATCGCGCGACGCACCTCGGTGAGGTCGTAGTCGGGGCCGGAGACGCCGACCGTGAACAGGGTCACGCCCGCGTCGTGCAGAACCTTCGCTTCGGCGCGGCCCTGCCACTGCACCGAGCGTTCGATCCGCGAGTCGTCGGCGCCCACCGCCGCCGCATGCTCGGCCAGCACCTTGTTCTTGTGTGCCAGCGTGGACGCGTCGGCGAAGGAATGCCAGATATCGGCGTACTCGGCGACCAGCCGCAGCGTTTTGCGCTCACCGCCACCGCCGATGAGGATCGGAATCTTTCGCACCGGCTGCGGGTTCAGCTTCGCCAGCCGAGAGGTGAGGCGAGACATGTTGTCCTTCAACAGGTTCAGCCTGCTACCCGGCGTACCGAACTCGTACCCGTATTCGATGTAGTCACGCTCGAACCAGCCGCCACCGATCCCCAGAATCAGCCTGCCGCCACTGATGTTGTCGACCGTGCGCGCCATATCGGCCAGCAGATCCGGGTTGCGGTAACCACCCCCGGTCACCAACGCGCCCAACTCGACCCGCTCGGTCTGCTCGGCCCACGCTCCCAGCATCGTCCAGCATTCGAAATGCGCGCCATCGGGATCACCGGTCAGCGGATAGAAGTGATCCCAGTTGAAGACGATGTCGACTCCGACGTCCTCGGCCCGCAACACCGCATCGCGGATCAGCCCGTAATCAGGCGCGTGCTGAGGTTGAAGCTGGACTCCGATACGGACCGGACGACTCATACCGTTGGCTCCTCGGGGCTCGCCGATTACTCCGCGACCGAGGCTACCCGGAGTCACCACGGGCCGCACGGAACCTGTTGGCGTGCGGCTACGAAGCAGTGCCGGACAGCATGCTCGGAGAACGCGTGCCCAATCCGCGCGCGGCCGCGACAACTCGCCAGGTGGCCGAAACGCTGACGAGAACGACCAGGACGTAAGGCATCGCGAACACGAAGGCTTCCGGCATCGATAACCGGGGGGTCATTCGCGGTTGACCATCGGGACTGTCGCGGGCGTCATCGAACCCGCCGATGATCAGCAGCGCGGCTGCGGCCGAGATCAAGAGCAGCCCGATGGCGGTGGTGATGGTTCCGGCGCGGCGTGGGAGCAAGGTGGCACCGAACAACGTCGCGCAGATTCCAGGCAAGAAGACGACGATCCCCAGAATCAGCACGAACAACCAGTTCCACGCAATGTCGGCGCCCGTTCCGGCCATCGCGTCCACGAGGTAAGCCGCCCCGATGGCGACCAGCGGAAACACGATCGGCGACAAGGCCGACATCACGGCCCATGTTCTGGCTTTCCGCATGTTCGAGGATCGCACAGGCGCTGGGCCCGACTACGGGCGCCACAGGTAGCTCGCCCGCGGTCGAGGCGGCGGCTAATGTGATGGCGCTCGTACCGAAGAAGAACCCGTACTCGGATCGTCCGGCACGTTCCTGCCGGGATGGGATGTTGATCTACGCATGGCTACCGTTACTTTCGACCGCGCTACCCGGCTGTACGCCGGTGCCACCAAACCCGCGGTCGACGCACTGAATCTCGAGATCGCCGACGGCGAGTTCCTGGTGCTCGTCGGACCGTCGGGGTGTGGCAAATCGACCTCGCTGCGGATGCTGGCCGGGCTCGAGGAGGTCAACGGTGGGTGCATTCGGATCGGCGACAAGGACGTCACCAACGCCGAGCCCAAGGATCGCGATATCGCGATGGTGTTCCAGAACTACGCGCTGTACCCGCATATGTCGGTCGCCGAGAACATGGGGTTCGCGCTGAAGCTGGCCAAGGTGTCCAAGGCCGAGCGCGACGAGCGGGTGCTGGAGGCGGCCAAGCTGCTCGACCTCGAGCAGTACCTGGACCGCAAGCCGAAGGCGCTCTCGGGCGGGCAGCGGCAGCGAGTGGCGATGGGCCGCGCGATCGTTCGGCAGCCGCGGGTGTTCCTGATGGACGAGCCGCTGTCGAACCTCGATGCCAAACTGCGTGTGCAGACCCGCACCCAGATCGCGCAGTTGCAGCGTCGGCTCGGCACGACCACGGTGTATGTCACCCACGACCAGGTCGAGGCGATGACGATGGGCGACCGCGTAGCGGTGCTCAAGGACGGCTTGCTCCAGCAGTGCGCGTCGCCGCGTGATCTCTACCGCGATCCGGCGAACATGTTCGTCGCCGGGTTCATGGGCTCGCCCGCGATGAATCTGTTCACGCTGCCCATCGCCGACGGCGCCGTCACCATCGGCGGCTACCCGGTTCGCGTGCCCCGCGCGGTGGCCGAGGCCGGTGAGGGTTCAGTGGTGCTGGGCATTCGTCCCGAGCATCTCGAGGTGGGCGACGGCGGGCTGGAGATGGAGGTCGACGTGGTGGAGGAGCTCGGCTCCGACGCGTACGTCTACGGCCGGGCCGTCTCCGCCGGCGCCAACGGCCGGACCGGGGAAACGATTGTGGCGCGGGTCGATTGGCGCAACCCGCCCCGCAAGGGCGAACGCCTGCGCCTGACCGCCGACCCCGAGCACGTGTACTTCTTCAGCGTCGACGGCCGGCGCCTGCGCTGACTTGCTGGACGGTCGATCACCAGGACATCAGGGAGACGTTTCCCGAGTAGGAAAATCCACCACGGCCTGGTGATCGGCCGTCCAAGTCGGCCTGGCCTAGTTGCCCGACTTCCTCTTCCGGCGCTCGCGGAGGTAGTCCTCGTTGACCCGGACGGCCAGGCGTTCGAGGGGGATTTCGGTGCCGTCGGGGGTGCGCAGGTCGGCGCGGACGGGGGCGCCGGTTTCGGCGTCCACCCGCAGCAGCGGCGGAGGGCCGGGCTGGAGGTAGGTGTCGCCCCACTGCCACAGGGCCACCACCGCGGGGAGTAGGTCTCGGCCCATCGGGGTGAGGGCGTATTCGTGGCGGGTGCGTTTGCCTTCCTCCTGGTAGGGACGTTTTTCCAGGAGACCGGCGGCGGTGAGTTTGCGGAGCTGGGCTGCGGCGGCGGCGTCGGTGATGCCGACGCGGCGGGCGAACCCGTCGAAGCGGCGGGTGCCGTAGTAGGCCTCACGCAGGATGAGCACCGCGGAGCGGGTGCCGATCAAGTCCATGGCTCTGGCGATGGAGCAGCCCGCCGTATCCCATCTGCTGAGATCGGCCAGGGGTCCTTCCATCACGGCTGCCATGAGAGACATCATAGCCAATCTGACTTGAGTTCATGATAGTTAGGGCTTACGCTGACTATTGTCAGCTAGAGTCAGTGTTGTCGAAAGAGGACTTCCATGCCAGACGCGGTCATCGTCGAAGCGGTACGCACCCCGATCGGGCGGGGCAAGCCGAACGGCGCACTTCACGACGTTCATCCAGTCGATCTGCTGGCGCACAGCCTGCGCGCGGTGGTCGAGCGCAGCGGGATCGATCCGGTGCTGATCGACGATGTGATCGGCGGCATCGTTACCCAGGTCGGGGAGCAGGGCGCGAACATGACGCGCCGCGCCGCCCTGGCCGCCGGATATCCGGAATCGGTTCCCGCGACGACGGTGGATCGCCAGTGCGGCAGCAGCCAGCAGGCGATTCACTTTGCGGCACAGGGAGTTATCGCCGGGGCCTACGACATCGTGGTGGCAGCCGGTGTCGAGTCGATGGGACGAGTTCCGATGGGTGCGAGCGTGCTCGGCGCCGACGATCTGTCCGGTATCGCCTTCGCCGAGCGTTATCCCGACGGCCTGGTCCCGCAGGGGATCAGCGCTGAGCTCATCGCCGCGAAATGGGGTCTCACGCGTACCCAGCTCGACGAATTCGCGCTGTCCAGTCACGAAAAGGCCGCTCGGGCAACCAAAGACGGGCTCTTCGCGAACGAGCTCGCGCCGATCAACGGGCTGACCGCGGATGAGGGAATCAGGGTCGGCAGCACCATCGACACCCTCGCGAAATTGCAGCCCGCCTACTACGACCCCGCGATGGCGGCACGGTTCCCGCAGATCGGCTGGGAGATCACCGCCGCGTCGGCCAGCCAGGTCAGCGATGGAAGTTCCGCGGTGCTGATCATGTCCGCAGAGCGCGCCGCGCAGCTCGGCCTGCGGCCACTGGCCCGGCTGCACAGCTTCTCCGTCGCGGGCGACGACCCGTTGCTCATGCTCACCGCCGTCATTCCCGCGACCGAGAAGGTGCTGCGACGTGCGGGCCTCGAAATCGCCGACATCGATCTGTTCGAGATCAACGAGGCGTTCTCGCCGGTCGTGCTGGCGTGGGCGAAGGAGACCGGCGTGGATATGAGCCGGGTCAACGTCAACGGTGGGGCGATCGCGCTGGGGCATCCGCTCGGCGCGTCCGGGGCGCGGTTGATGACCACGCTCGTACACGCGATGCAGCAACGCGGAGCGCGCTATGGGTTGCAGACCATGTGCGAAGCAGGTGGCCTCGCCAACGCCACCATCATCGAACGGTTGTGAACCCCGGCGGCGGCGCTCGATATGCGCGCCGCCGCCGTACTCGCCTGCGGCGCGATTCACCGACGAGAAGGCCGCCGATCAGCGGTAGGTAGGCGATCGTCGATATACGGCCGGGATCGGGACGACCTCTACGATCGAACGCGTGAGCGCCGACCTGTTTGTGTATGCGATCCCGTTGCGGACACGGTTTCGGGGGATCACCGTGCGCGAGGGGATGTTGATCCGAGGAGAGCTGGGCTGGGGAGAGTTCTGCGCCTTTCCCGAGTACGACGACCGGGAGGCGGCCGGATGGCTGGCTACCGCTGTCGAACAGGTGACAGTGGGGTGGCCGGCACCGGTGCGCGACCGGATTCCGGTGAATTGCACTGTGCCCGCCGTGGATGCGGTACGGGCCGGGCGAATCGTTCGCGAATCCGGTTGTGCCACGGCCAAAGTGAAAGTGGCCGATCATCCCGATTCGCTGGCCGAGGACCTGGCTCGGGTAGCGGCGGTGCGCGAGGCCATCGGGGTATCGGGGGCTGTCCGGATCGACGCGAATGCGGCGTGGGACGTGCAGACCGCCATTCGGCACATCGGCGAGATCGACAGTGCCGCAGGCGGTTTGCAGTATGTGGAGCAGCCGTGCCGGACGATCGAGGAGTTGGCCGAAGTGCGGCGGCGGGTTTCGGTGCCGATCGCGGCCGACGAGTCGATTCGCCGGGCCGAGGATCCGATGCGGGTGGCGGTGGCCGGGGCCGCCGATGTGGCGGTACTCAAGTGCACCCCGCTGGGCGGTGTGCGACGGGCATTGTCGGTCGCCGCGGCAGCCGGGCTGCCGACTGTTGTTTCGTCGGCGCTGGAGACCAGCGTCGGCCTGGCCGCCCAACTGGCTTTGGCAGGCGCGCTGCCCGACCTGGAATTCGCCTGCGGTCTCGGCACGCTCGCACTGTTCGAGGGCGACCTCGTCACCGACTCACTTGTGCCGGTAGCCGGTTGGCTGCCGGTCCCGACCACCCCGCCGGAGCCCGATCCTGCATTGCTCGCCGAGTACCGGCATCCCGATCCCGACCGGATCGACTGGTGGCTGCGGCGCTACGAGCGAGTCAGCGCGCTACTGGAGAACTCCTGAGCCCCACCCGCCTCCACCGCCGGCCATCAACCGAAACGAACACCACACCCGGCAAAGGTCGTCCGAACCAACAAGCCCGCCTCCGCGCCGATAACCCCGTCGACCAATTCTAGGTAACGCGTGCAGAATTCGGGCCCGTGCCCCGCTTCGGCGGGATCAGCCGACAAATGGTGGGCGAGTTCGTGCAGGACCACGAGTTCACGAAGCGCCCAGGCAGTCGAACCGGTGTGCAGCGGAACGGCCAGCACAGCGCCCGCGCGCTCGTAGTGCGCCGCGCCCGAACCACCGCGCGCCCGGACACGAACCGCCACCGCGGCCCGCTCCCATTGTGCGCGAACCCAGTTCAACGCCAGCACCTTGTCGACATAGCTCTGCACCGACTCCACAGATGCGAACCGCCGCTCCACCGGCAAGGTCAATTGCGAGCCGTACACATCCACCGTCCGGTGCCCGAACTCATCGGCTCGATCGAACACCCCGCGCACCAACTGCTCACCGTCGTAGACCCTGGCCCGTTGACTGTCGCGGCTCGTGCCGCCGCTATCGCGTTGCGGCACAGCTCGTCCCGCCGGACATCACCCTCGGCCAACCAGCTGAACCGACCGGGCGAGTCGCTGTTGGCCGTCCGCACGATCTCATCGGCCGGTGATTCTTCCCCGAGCCGCCGGGAGCTCCGGCGAAGCACCCAAGCGGGCGGCGCGGCCGGCGCGGTCCCCGGCGCGGCGGGCGGCGGCGGAGTGTCCCGTGGACGCCTGCGGCCCTGTCCAGGTCCCACGTGCTTCGGAGGTGGACCGGTAGAAGTCGGTGAGGGCTACTTCTTTGTCCCGCAGCGCCAGGGCCGTCCCCGTCGGCTCGACGACCGTTTCCTCGGCGACGACTTCGGCTTGCACTTCGGCCAATCGCGCGCCGATCCTTGCGGCGAAGGCCATCTGAAAGTTCAGCCGAGCGGTGACCCCCGCGACCGGGACCTCCACCGTGCGGCGAGCAGTACGGCCGAGGCGCTTCTCGGTGACGACCTTGACCACCGTCGCCTCACGGTAAGCACCCGATTTGATGTAGTGATCGGAGGCTCGCACCATCTGGACGAGCAGGCTCGCGTAGAGGGCTTCGCAGGTGTCGATGTCGGCGGCGAAGCCGTAGGCGTAGACCTGGGCGGAGGTGCGGGCGACATCGCAGCGAACGTCGTTGGCGCTTGCGATCGCGACGAACAGCTGGACGTAGGTGCGCAAGCCTTTTCGGCCCGGTTCGCCGATCGGGATGACCCGCTGTACCGGCGCCGACCTGCGCTCACGCGAGGCGACGTGTGAACGCGCCACCGCCAGGTCGATCGAGGATTTCGTCGCGAGTCGCTGCGCGGCGGCGAGAAAGGCCTCGGCCTCGTGCGCATTGTCGGTGGACTCGGCCTTGCGCAGCAAACCACCGATGCGGGTGAGCATCCGATCGGGAGCAGGGGCGTTCGAAGGACTTGTCACAGTAATCAACCCTAAGCCCCGCCACCGACACGAAACTGTGTAAGTCTATGGCCGTTCTCGGCCGCCTCGATCCGGACCGACCGAAGGGTGCAACGACGGAGTGCCCGCAGGGAGGGAAGATCGAGGCTCCCAGGGCCGAGAACACGGGGGCCCCGGCCCGCCGCGAATACTGTATGTTGCCTGTTGCACCGCACGGTGTGCTGCTGCTCACGTCTTGACCCTGGAGTGTCTGCGATGGCCTTGAAGTTTGTCCCCAGAGCGACGATGGCTGCTGCCTCGATCGCACTGCTCACCGCGACGTTCGCCAGTGGTTGCTCCAGTGACGACGGTGGTAACGCGCTCGACCAGAACCTGACGGGCCGCGGCCCGATCACCTACGTCGAAGGCAAGGACACCACCGAAACCGGTGTGGTCAAACAGCTCATCGACCGATGGAACGCCGCGCACCCGAACGAGCAGGTGACGTTCAAGGAGCAGTCGGCCGACGGCACCCAGCAGCACGACGACCTCGCCGAGCACTTCCGCGCCAAGCAGGACGGCTACGACGTGGTCGCCCTCGACGTGCCGAACACCGCCGAATTCGCGGCCAAGGGCTGGATCCAGCCGCTCGAGGGCAATTTCGCGATCGACACCGCACCGCTGCTCGCGCCCACCGTGGCCAGCGCCACCTACAACGGCAAGCTGTACGCGGCGCCGAAGAACACCAACGGCGGCCTGCTGTACTACCGCAAGGACCTGGTGCCCAACCCGCCGAAGACCTGGACCGAGATGCTCGGTCAGTGCCAGGTGGCCCGGGACAACAACATCGGTTGCTACGCCGGTCAGCTCGCCCCCTACGAGGGCCTGACCGTGAACACCTCCGAGGTCATCAACGCCTTCGGCGGCAGCTTCGTCGGCGCCGACGGCAAGACCCCCACCGTGAACAGCCCGGAGTCGAAGGCGGGCCTGAAGGTCCTCGTCGACGCCTACAAGAACGGTGACATCCCCAAGGAAGCCATCACCTTCAAGGAAGGTGAGAGCGCCAGCGCGTTCGAGTCGGGCAAGCTGCTGTTCCTGCGCAACTGGCCCTACCTCTACGCCCAGGCCACCGCCGACGGCTCCGCGGTGAAGGACAAGTTCGGGGTCGCCCCGCTGCCGGGCAGCACCGGCGTCGGCGCCTCGGCCCTCGGTGGCTACAACGCCGCGATCAGCGCGTTCTCCAAGAACAAGGCCACCGCCGCTGATTTCGTTCGCTACCTGATCAGCGAAGAGGCACAGCAGATCATCGCCTCGGGCTCGCTGCCCTCGGTGCGCTCCTCGCTCTACGACGACCCGGCCCTGATCGCGAAGATGCCGTACCTGCCCGCGCTGAAGGAATCCATCGCCAGCGCCGTCCCGCGTCCGGTCACCCCGTTCTATCCCGCGGTGTCGAAGGCCATCCAGGACAACGCCTATGCTGCTCTGAACGGCACGAAGTCCGTCGACGACGCAGTCGCCGGCATGCAAAAGGGCATCGAGACCGCCGGTTCGTAGCGGTACGCGCAGCGGACCCGACCAGACCGTAGGAGAGTAGTAACGGTGTCGGATCCTTCGGGAGCCAAGCAGCGCGGGCTAGCGCTGCAACTGCGACAATCCGGCAAGGCGTGGCTGTTCGTCGCGCCCGTGCTCGTCGCACTGGCCGTGGTCATCGGATACCCGGTGGTCGAGGCGTTCTGGATGTCCTTGCAGAAGGACTCCGGCATCGACCCGGCCACCGGAATGTTCGTCGAGGGCGGCGGAGCCGGATTCAGCAACTACACGCACTGGCTGATGCAGCAGTGCGGTTCGCTGATGGGCACGGTGTCGTGTCCCACCGGCACGCTCGGCTCGCAGTTCTGGTCGGCGGTCGGGATCACCCTGTTCTTCACCGTGATCACGGTGTCGCTCGAGGCCCTGCTGGGGCTGGGCATGGCCATGGTGATGGGCAAGACCTTCCGCGGCCGGGCATTCCTTCGCGCCGCCGTGCTGATCCCATGGGCGATTCCCACCGCCGTCACAGCACGGTTGTGGGAGTTCATGTTCCAGTACGACGGTGTGGTGAACCGGGTGCTCGGCACGCACATCCTGTGGACCTCGGATGTGTGGGCGTCGCGGTTCGCGGTGATCGCGGCCGACGTGTGGAAGACCACGCCGTTCATGGCGCTGCTCATTCTCGCTGGGCTGCAAGTGATTCCGAACGACGTGTACGAGGCCGCCAAGGTCGACGGCGCGTCGGCCTGGCAGCGGTTCGTGAGCATCACGTTGCCGCTGCTCAAGCCGGCACTGCTGGTCGCGGTGCTCTTCCGCACCATGGACGCGCTGCGCATGTACGACCTGCCCGCGATCATGACGCTGGGCAACCCCTCGACCAACACGCTGTCGATCCTGGTGGTCGAGCAGGTGCGCCAAGGCCCCAACAGCGCTGCGGCGCTGTCGGTGATCACCTTCCTGCTCGTCTTCGCGATCGCGTTCGTGCTGGTGAAGGTGCTGGGCGCCAACGCTGTTCGCACGCAGGAAGAACAGCGGAAGGCGAACTGATGAGCATCTCGATGACGAAAGAACCTGCCGCCGAGTCGAATACGCTGCCGGTGCAGCCGGTGTCGTGGCGCAAACGGCTCGGCACAGTGCGGCTCTACCTCGGCGTCGCCATCGTGCTGGTGTGGGGCCTTGGACCGTTCTACTGGATGGCCGTGGTGGCGTTCCGCGACCCGGCCCACACCTTCGACAGCACGCCGTGGCCGACCCACGTGACGCTGGAGAACTTCCGCAACGCCTTCGACACCAGCCGCGGCAACGACTTCGGCAAGGCGCTGCTCAACAGTGTGATCATCGGCTCGGTGACCACCGCTGTCGCGCTGATTCTCGGCGTGCTCGCGGCCTACGCGCTGGCCCGGATGACCTTCGCGGGCAAGTACCTGATCTCGGGGTTGATCCTGTCGGCGTCGATGTTCCCGGCCGTGGTCCTGGTGACGCCGCTGTTCCAGCTGTTCACCGATCTGGGCTGGATCGGCCAGTACCAGGCGATGATCATCCCGAACATCTCGTTCGTCCTGCCGATGACGGTCTACATCCTGGCCTCGTTCTTCGCCGAACTGCCGTGGGAGCTCGAAGAGGCCGCGCGCATCGACGGCGCGAGCAAGTTCCAGGCCTTCCGGTTGATCATGCTGCCGCTGGCCGCGCCCGCGGTGTTCACCACCGCGATCCTGGCGTTCATCGCCTCGATCAACGAGTACCTGCTGGCCCGGTTGCTCTCGGGCAACGACACCAAACCGGTGACGGTCGCGATCGCGAGCTTCTCGGGTAACGACCCGCTGGTACAGCCGTACGCGGCCATCATGGCGGCGGGCGTGATCGTCACCGTGCCGCTGGTGATCATGGTGCTGATTTTCCAGCGTCGCATCATCTCCGGCCTCACCGCGGGCGGCGTCAAGAGCTGACCTGCCGGGTTCTGCCGCCATCGCCGGGTAGAGTCGCCTGCACCGATATCGACGTCGGTGCAGGTGAGTTCTTCTCACTCGCTCCGAAAGGAGATGGCGTGGCCTCCCAGCGCGGGCGCGGGCGTTCCGATGGGGACGTGCCGTATACCTCCATAGCCGGGTTCCGCGATCCACTGGCCAGCGAGCAGAAGCCGAGCAAGGGCGCGGCGCGACGGGCTCAGGCCGCCCGACTCGCCGCCACCGGCGAACCACCCGACAAAGGCGCGGCGCGGCGGGAACAGGCCGCGCGCCTCGGCATCGACGACCAGCCTCCGCCCCGGCAGCCACGCACCAGAGCCCAGCGCATTCGGCGGCTGTTGCTCGCGCTGTTCGTGATCTTCGTGTGTGTGCCCGCGCTGCTGTTCGTGGCCGTGTATTGGAGTTCGGAGATCCCCGAACCGGCCGAGGTCGCTGTCGAACAGCCCGCTACCGTGCTGGCTTCCGACGGCACCACCGTGCTCACGAAATTCATCCCGCCACAGGGCAACCGGATTCCGATCCCGCTCACCGACGTGCCGTACCCGGTGCGTGACGCCGTACTGGCGGCCGAGGACCGCACCTTCTATACCAACGCCGGCTATTCGACCAGCGGCTTCCTGCGCGCGGTCCGCGACAATCTGACCGGCCAGGACAACGCGGGCGGCGGCTCGACTATCACCCAGCAGTACGTGAAGAACGCGTTCCTCACGTCCGAACGCACCGTCACCCGCAAGATGCGGGAGCTGATCATCGCCGCGAAGATGGCGCGGCAGTGGAGCAAAGACGAGATCCTGTCCGCCTACCTCAACACCATCTACTACGGGCGGGGGGCCTATGGGATCGCGGCCGCCGCCAAGGCCTATTTCGGCAAACCGGTGCCCGAGCTGACCCTGGCCGAGGGTGCGGTGCTCGCGGCGGTGATCCGCTCCCCCTCGGTGCTGGATCCGGAGAACCATTCCGACCAGTTGCGGGCACGCTGGCAGTACGTGCTCGACGGGATGGTCGAGATGAACGTGCTGGCGCCCGGCGACCGTGACGCGACGGTGTTCCCGCCGATCCTTCCGCTCGACGACGTGCCCGCCGAAGGCGTGGCGCTCGGACCCGAAGGCCATATCCGCACCCAGGTGCTGCGCGAGCTGCGCGCCGCCGGCCTCGACGACGCCGACATCAACACCGGCGCACTCCAGATCACCACCACCATCGATACCGCGGCACAGGCCGGCGCGGTCGACTCGGTGCGTGAGCGGTTGTCGTGGCAGCCACCGGAACTCCGCTCGGCGGTGGTGTCGATCGATCCGCGCAGCGGAGCCGTGCGCGCCTATTACGGCGGCGAGGACGGCACCGGATTCGATTTCGCCCAGGCGCCGCTCCAAACAGGCTCCGCGTTCAAGGTTTTCGCGCTCGTCGCCGCGCAACGACAGGGCATCCCGGTGACGCGGGCGATCGACAGCTCGCCGATCACCGACCGCGGCACCGAGATCACCAATGTCGAGGGCGACTCGTGCGGGCGCTGCTCGCTCGCCGAGGCGCTCAAACGCTCACTGAACACCAGCTTCTACCGGCTCACCATGACGATGGCCGACGGCCCGCGCTCGATCGCGGAGGCCGCGCACCTGGCAGGCATCCCCGAGTACATTCCCGGCGTCGAAGGCATGACCCTCACCGAGCCGGACGGGTACCCGCTCAACGGAATCGTGCTCGGGCAATATCTGGTACGGCCCATCGACATGGCGTCGGCGTACGCGACGCTGGCCGCCTCCGGCGTCTATCACCAGCCGTACTTCGTACAGAAGGTGAGCACCGGCGACGGCCGGGTGCTGCTCGATCGCGGCGCGGAAACCCGGGTGGGAAGGAAACTCTCAGAACCCGAGCAGCGCATCACCGCATCCATCGCCGACGCCACCACCTCCGCCATGCTGCCGATCGCCAACTACTCCAACGGCCATGGACTGGCCGACGGCAGGCAGTCGGCGAGCAAGACCGGAACCACCCAGCTCGGCGAGACCGAGGACAACAAGGACGCGTGGATGGTGGGCTACACGCCCTCGCTGTCGACTGCGGTGTGGGTGGGCACCGAGCACCCACAGCCGCTGCGTAACGGACGCGGCGCGGACATCTGGGGGTCGGGGCTGCCCGCCGACATCTGGAAGCAGACGATGGACACGGCACTGGCGGGGACGCCGGTCGAACAATTCGAGGTGCCGGCGCTGCCGAGCCCACAGCTGGTGCCGTCCCCGGGCAGCGGGCCCGCACCCGCACCCGCACCGGGCGGCGGGTTCGACATCTTCGGCCCGCCGACCACTTCGCCGAGCCCGGCGCCGCCGCCGTTGATCGTCATCCCGCCCGCGCCGGGTCCCGCTGTGCCCGGCGAATTGTTTCCCGGGCTCGGTGGCGAAGGGCCGCGATAGATCACGAGTTGGCGCAGCCGCACCCGGTCGGCCCAGGGACATGGCAACATCGTTGCCCAGAGCGCGAACCGCCCGATCAGGGGTCGAATGATCCCGGCGCGGAACCTGTCGGACCGATACGGGAGGATGTGCGGTCGGTACCGACATGCGACGACACTAGACATAGGGGCTACGCAGGTGGATTTCAATGTCGTTGACCGTCCCGAGACGCTGATCGCGGGCACGGTGCTTCGCAGCCCGGCGCTCGCCGTCGAGGGGCCCCGCCGAGCCAAGGTGGTCGAGGCGTGGGCGCACCTGCGGGCGAGGACGTTACCGGGGCCGTTCGCGACGGGATACGTCGATTTCGCGCCGGAGATCAATTCCTACCTGACTCACATCGTCGGCTACGAGTGCAAAACTCTGGCCGACCTGCAGGTAGGCGATGTGCTCGGCCGGATCAGGGCAGGTCGCTACGCGCGATTCGTGGCCAGTGGCGACAACCGCGGCGATACCATCGTCGGCCTGTGGCGCCAGATATGGGACGCGGAGGCAGCAGGCGAATTCATACGCGCCTATACCGGCGATTGCGAGCAGTATCCCGATGAGCGCACGGTGGAGATCTTCGTCGCGCTGACCGATGAGAAGGACAGCTGATGGCCGTGGATTTCGAAATCGTCACCCTCGAAGACGGCTTGATCGCGGGTCTCACCGTGCCCCTGGCCGGGCGTGAGGTAACCGCGCGCGACCTAGACCTGGTGAACTTCACCTGGGACCGGTACCTGTCGCGGGAGAAAACCGTGCCCCGCGCAGCCGCCTACATCGGCCAGAACGATCATGCGGTGGCCGTACTCGGCTACGAGGTAGCCGGCCTGGACGACATCGACGAAGGCGACGTGCTCACCCGCATTCCCGCGGGCCGCTACGCCAAATTCGTAGTCTCGGACAAGCCCTACGATCTGCTGCGCACAGCGTGGGCCCAGGTGATCAAAGCCGAGAACGCAGGCACCATCACCCGCTCACACACAGCGGAGCTGGAGCGCTACACCGGCCCGACAAGCGTCGAGGTCTACGTCTCCCTGGAATGACCGCACGCCGGTCGCCACACACAGGACCGCGACAACTACACCCCAGCCGGCGGCACACCCCAACCCGCCACGACCGCCAACCTGGCACCGCACTCCAGTGACGGCCAACCCCAAATCCGCCATGACCGCCCTCCCAACCCCCCACGACCCGACCCCGAGGAGGGTCCCGCCGCGCAGCGGCGGTAGCGGCCCGGCCGCGAGTTAGCCGCCGTTGCGTCCGCGGCGCAGCCGCCAGCAACGGCGGCTAACTC
>JACIXH010000259.1 GCA_014360565.1 Nocardia sp. | reverse complement strand
CTCGGCAGTACAGCTACCGATGCCATCCATCATCGATGACGTATAGGCCCGGGACGCGTCCCGGGCCTATACGTCGACCTACCCCCGCGACGGTACGGTTTCGGCCTTTCTGTCTGTCCGGCGCCTGCCCGGCGCCCACCCGGCGATGAGCACGGCCGCGGCGCAGGTCAGCAATCCGAGCACAAACGCGGACTCCTGCATGCCGTGCATGAATGCGGACTTCGCGAAATCGCCGAGCGGCTGCGCAGGCGGGCCCGCACGCTCCACTACCTCGAGGGCGGCCGCGAGTGAGTCACCGACCGGTTCACGCGCTGCCTCGGGGAGGCTGGGCAGGGCCGGGGCGATGCGCTCGCCGTATCCTGCCGCGAGCACGCTGCCTGCGATCGCGATGCCGATGGCGGCGCCGACTTCACGGGCGGCATCGTTGACCGCCGCGGCGACGCCGTGCTTCTCCACGGGTGTGCCGTCGACGATCGCGGCGGTAGCGGGCGCGGTACACAGACCGATCCCGGCGCTCATCAGGATTAGTGGACCGAGCAGATCCAGATAGGAACCGTGCGAGTCGACTCGGGCGATCATGAGCATCGCGGCGCCGATCGCCAGCAGACCAGCACTGGCAGTGATGCGCAGGCCCACGCGTTCGGCCATCCGGGGAGCGATCACCGAGATCACCACCATCGGGATGCCCATGGGTGCGAGCGCGAGTGCCGAGACCAGCGGACGGTAGCCCAGAATCAGCTGGAAATACTGCACAACCAGCATGAACAGTCCGAAGGTGACCAGGAACTGCACCGTCACGATCGCGGTGCCGCTGCCGAAACCGCGGTCGGCGAAGAGCCGGATATCGATCAACGGGTGCGTGACTCGTCTTTCGATGACGACGAAAGCTGTTGCCACGACCAGTCCTCCCACCGTCGCGCCGATCACCACCGGATCCAGCCAGCCGCGCACGGGCACCTCGATCGCCGCGACCACGATCGCGCCGATTGCCAGGGCGCTGGTGACCGCACCGAGCGGGTCCATCGCAGACCTCGAGGTGTCCACCGATTCGGGCAGCGTGCAGGCAGCCACCGCGAGCATCGCGCCCGCGACCGCCATTGCGGCGAAGATCGAAGCCCAGGACCAGTTTTCGATCAGCACGCCCGAGCCGAGAATGCCCAGGATCGCGCCCACGCCCGCGACTCCGGCCCACAACCCGACCGCGGTGCCCCGCCGTTCCTCCGGAAATCCGGCGGTCAGCAGCGACAGGGTGGACGGCATCACCAGCGCCGCACCGATTCCCGTGACGACCCGCGCCACGATCAGCCACGTCGGGCTGTCGAGTACCAAGGGGGCCGCCGACGCGATCGAGAAAATGACGAGTCCGATGATGAGGACCACGCGCCTGCCGTACCTGTCACCGATCGCACCGCCGGGTAGGACCAGGCAGGCCAGGGCGAGGGTGTAGCCGTCGACGATCCAGGTGAGTTCGGTCTGGCTCGCACCGGTGTCGGCCGCGATCTCGGGCAACGCGGTGTACAACGCCGCCATCGAGGCGGTGACGAGAACTACTGCCAGACAGGACAATGTCAGCAGCCAGCGCTGCGCCGGGGGCAATGGGTCGCGTCCGGTGGGAACCATCGAGCCTCCGCTACTATCAGTATCGCTTCGCTACTATGTGTAGCATAAGTACGCGACAGGAGATAGGCCGTGGGAAAAGCCCACCCGCAGAGGAATACTGGGCGATATGAGCGGAACTGACGCCGTCGAGGTCGATCCACGCCGCGCGCGCTCGCGGGCCCGGCTACTCGACGCCGCCTCCGCCCTGCTGCGGGACGGCGGCTTGGAGGCGGTCACGGTCGAGGGCGTCACCAGGTTGTCCAAGGTCGCCAGAACCACCCTGTACCGGCATTTCGACAACGCGATGCAACTGCGCGCGGCCACTATCGAACGTCTTCTGCCCTCGGCGGTGCAGGCTCCGCCCGAAGGCCCGTTGCGCGAGCGCCTCGTCGCGCTGCTGGAACGCCAGGCCGAGGCGATCCGCGACACTCCCCTGCAGTTGTCGACCTTGGCGTGGCTGGCGACCGGCTCCGACGACAACGCCGACAACCCGGCCATCAGCTCGCTGCGTCAACGCATCATCGATCAGTATCGGGTGCCGTTCGACCAGGTGCTCGACACCTCCGAGGCCCATGAGCGACTGGGTGAATTCGACACGTACTTCGTGCTGTCACAGTTGGTCGGCCCACTCGTTTTCGCGAAACTCATCGGTTTACGCGCATCGACTCCGCAGGATTGCGCCAGGATTGTCGACGACTTCCTCGCGGCGCGCGCGAAGACTTCTTCGGCGTCCTGAACTGCCTGCACGTCAGCATCATTCGTGCCGCCGCTCTCACCGAACGAATGTTGCAGGCTGGTCGGTTCTCTGGACACCGTCCGTTCTCGTCGGCGTCGGCAACCCTCGCTCAGATCACCACACCCACATCGGTGCGCACCAGGACATCCAGCGCACGTTCGGCGATCGCGGCGATGGTCATGGACGGGTTGCAGGCGGCGGTGTTGCCGGGCATGAGGGCCCCGTCGAGCACGTAGAGCCCCCGCTGGCCGAGCACTCGGCCGTCCAGATCGCACACGCTGTCCATGTTCGCGCCGCCGAGCGGATGCCAGGTCGACGGGAAGATCGCGTTGGTGTCGAGCACCTGCGCGCCCGGGCCCGCGATCCGGCGCACAGCGGGGTCGATGTGGCCCACCTGGATCGCCCGATCCCCTTCGACCGGCCAGCGCAGCGTCGCGGCGTCCGAACCCGAGTCGTAGACGAATTCGCCGCGCCCCTCGCTCACGCCGTAGCCGACCAGCATGGTGCTGCCCGCGTCCATCGACAGCGGCGGCAGCGACGCCTGGATCACGGTGAACGCCGACTTCGGGTCATCCCAGTTCTTGCTGCCGTAGACCACCGGGCCGCCCTGTGCGGAACCGAAACCCGCTGCGGGATCACGCCAGACGTAGATGCGATCGGCATTGGTGCCCCAGCCCTTGCCCAGTTCGTCGGGCAGATCCGAGATCGCGCCGGTGGCCCCGGCCCGCACCAGCAGTCGGGTGGTGTTCAGGCTGCCCGCGGCGAGCACGAGCGTGTCCGTGGTGATGACCTTGTTCTCGAGGACCACGCCCCTGGTGTCGAGACGGTCGACCCGCACCACCCAGCGTCCGTCGGGCGCCCGCTCGATATCGGTGACCTCGTGCAGGGTCTGCACCTCCACCTTGCCGGTCGCTTCGGCGGCGGCGACATAGGTGACATCGACGGTGTTCTTGCCGCCGTTGTTCACGCCCATCGCGCCGTCGCCGTTGGTGTAGGACGGTTTCATCTCCCCCCGCAATTCGGCCAGCGCGTAGTCCCAGTCGATCGGCATCGGGATCTTCGACAGCGGCAGCCCGGCCCCGCGCACTCGCTCGGCGAAAATCCGTGCGGCCGCGTAGGACTCGCTGTTGATCAGCTCATCCGGGGCGGTGGCCAAGCCGAGCATCCGCGCGACCCGGGGGTAGAACACCTGGTCCATCTGTGTCCAGTCCAGGCCGGACGGGAAGTGGGTTTCGAACACCTCGCGGGTCGGCTGGAGCGACATGCCTTGATACACCAGCGATCCGCCGCCGAGCCCGGCCGCGCACAGCGCCGTCATCCCGCTGCCCGCAACGGCTTCGACCAGGCCGGTATAGGGCTCGAACAGCAGTGGCGTGCCGAACAGTGCCGGGCTCGAGCGATGCCAGATAAGCCGTTTGTCGGGCTGGGTGGCACGGGGGAAGGTCTCGGCGTTCGGCCCGGTGACCCAGCGCTTTCCGCGCTCGAGCAACAGCACCGGCACCCCGGCCTGGGCCAGCCGAAGCGCGGCGACTCCGCCGCCGAATCCGGAGCCGATCACCACCACCCGGCGTTGTTCCCTGGTCAGCGGGACGCCACCGGTGCGGGCGACTGTTCCGCTCTCCGCGGCGGCGGTGCGCGACGAAGCGAGCAACAGGCCCGCGGCGGCGGCACCACTGAACAGGGAACGGCGGGACATCGTAGGCATAGCGATACTTTCATCGTGTAGTTGTCCGGGCACGGGTCAGGCCCCGCGCCGGTCGAGCAGGAGGGACATGAGCCCGATCTCCTGCCCCTGGGTGCGCACCATCTCGCGGGCCGAGCGTTCGACCTCACCGCTGGTGAGCAGCGCGTCGGCCGCGGCGGCCATGTCGACGCCACCGGCGTGATGGCGCCGCATCAGCCGCAGGAAAACGACCTCGGCCTCGCTGCCGCGCGCGGCAGCGAGCTCGTCGAGTTCGGTAGCCGACACCGATCCCGGCATCGTGGCGGCCGGGTTGGTGGCCGAATGCCGGTGTCCTTCCACGGTTTCCGGCAGCCACGCCATCTGGCGCGGATTGGTGACGGGTGCGCCTGCCAAGCGGAGCCAGCCGAGCAGCATGCCCAGTTCGATGCGCTGACTGTCGGCGATCTGCCGAGCCAGACCGACGACGAACGGATCAGCGTCGGCGTCGAGCCGCTGGGTGAGCAGCAGCGCCTGGCTGTGATGGGCCACCATGTCCTGGACGAAACCGATCTCGGTCTCGTCCAGGACCGCCGGGGCGGTGGTGTCGGCGGGTAGCACCGGCCGCAGGGCCGCGCCCATCGCGAGCAGCAGCAGGGCGAGCGCGGCGAGCGCGGCGAAGCGGAAACCGCGGCGCCGGTTCATGATCCGGTAGTCGAGTTCTGGTCGGCCGGCGGCGTATAGACCTGCGGTGACAGCTCCAGGGCCAGGAACCCGTTGTCGGCGCAGGTGGTCCAGAGCTGGTTGCCGCGCCATTCCGGCGGCGAGAAGCACCAGTCGGTCGACAGATCGCCCGAGACCACCATGCCGGTCCGTGCGCTCAACGCCTGCCCGGCGTCGAATTCACCCCGCAGAATCGCCTGCGCGACCGAGGGCGCCGACAGTATCGGCAAACCGATGATCGAGGCGAGCGCGTGCGGTGAGTTCGACAAAGCGAGATTCTCCCCGGTGCGCGCGGGTGGGTTGAAATAGCCGATCTCGGTGACATTCCCGGGATCACGCACGTCGAAGACGCGGACGCCCGACGAGGTCCAGCCGCAGGCCAATGCCGTGGGATCGGCGGGCCGGTCCGCGGCACAGTAGTGCGCATCGTAGGAGAACGCCGACCCGCCCGCCGCCGAAGCTAGCAGGGAGTCCTGGTGCTCGGGCAGGTTGATCTCCAGCTTGATCGTGCCGGTGATCCGCGGCCGACGATCGTCGGAGACATCGATGATCTTCACTCCGCCGGACCCAGCTTCGTCGACGGCGAAAACATGGGGCACTCCCCCGTAGGTGACGGGCACCGCGTGCTGAGTCGCCCAGCCGTCCGACCACGTCATATCGGCGAGCTCGGGCACCTGCGGCGCGGGATCGCGCCGCTGCAGCGCGCTGATGTCGAGGATCTTCATCCCGCCGAGATTGTTCGCCAGGTAGAGCCGATTGCCGTCCGGCGAGACGCCGATGCCGTGCATGGACAGCCCGGGCAGCCCCTGCCACACCACCCGCGGATTCGCCGGGTCGGTCAGGTCCACCGCGCTGAGCAGGCCGGGCGCGGTGCCCGAACTCCAGTAGGTGCGTCCGTCCGGGGAGAAGCCGCCCTCATGAGCGGTGATCGGCAGCGGCATGGACAGATCGGTCCCGGTGCCCGGGTTGAGCAGACGAGGATGCGCGCAGTCACTGATGTCGTAGACCGAGAGCAGCCCCGCGCCGGTCAGGAACGGGACGCCCGCACCGACCAGCAGTTTGCGAGCCTTGTTGACCTTCAAGCTCTCCCAGGTGCCCGCAAGCATCGCGGGCTCGGTCAGCGTGGCGGTGTGCACGGGTGCGGCCGGGTCGCGCACGTCGAGGACCTGCACGCCGGGGTCGGGTCCGGCCAGGCTGCCGGGAAGGACCGTGCCGACGTAGGCGCAGTGCTCGAAGGTCACCGAGGTGATACCTCCGCCGTGTCCGCGCGCGGCACCGAGTAAGCGCATGTTGCAATGGAATCCGTCTCGGGAACGACCGCTGTCACGGTCGGCGGCGGGGACGTCACCCTGTAGGCCGGATTCGGGAGCCGAACCGGGCAGGCAGTCGGCGCGGGTCGCGGGCGGTGCGGAATGCGCGGTCACCGCACCCATCGACACCAGTAGCGCGGCGGCCAGTATCAGTCCGGCGCGTCGATGCGCACGGGCGGAAAAAGTGATCATAAGTGCTGTCGTCGCCCCGACGAGAGGGCGCCTTTCTCGAGTAGTAACCGGGTTACTGGTCGCAGACGGTACCACTCGAGGCGGGTCGAAAACCCGAATCCGCCGAATCAGTTCAGCGCGCCCGGCGCCGCGTCGCGCGGCCGCTACCGCGCTCGGTCGCGCCGCTCCCCTTCGACCTCGCACAGGAACGACTCGATCAGGTCGACGACGTCGGAGTGGCCGGTGTCGACATCGAAGGCTTCCTCCATCCGCAAAAAGCGCGAGATGCTCGACATCAACAACACGAGGGCGCCGGGCGTGTAGCGCTCCGCGGCTGTGCCGTAGCCGGCGAGGATCTTTGCCACGGCGTCGAGTTGCAGCGAGCGGAACCGGCGCGAGGAATCGGCGATCTCGGCCCGGATCGCCTTCCGATGGTTTGCCAGGGCAACGAATTCCATCGTCAGCGCGGTGTGCGACTGATCATGAATGGAATCCCACAGCGCCCACAGCGGCTGGGCCGATTCCAGCGCCCGGAGCTGACGTTCGTAGCTGCGGTCCGCTCCCCGCCGGAACAATTCGACGAACAAGTTGTCCATGTTGTCGAAGTAGTAGTAGACGAGCGCGGGATTCACCCCGGCTCTGGTCCCGAGACGCCGGGAACTGACGGCGGCGTAGCCCTCCTCCAGCATGATGTGCTCGGCCGCTTCCAGCAGTGCGGAGCGGGACGTGGAGTTCTCGGCGTCAGAGCTGTGCTCGGGCTTCACATGCAGACCTGTCTGTCGTGCGGGAGACGCTGAGCCTCCCGCGTGGATCACGGTTCGTGGTCGGACAGCGCCCAGCGGTGTTGGAGTTCACCAGTTTACGGCCGTGCGAGCCGCGTCCGCCGGCAAGGCCGGTTCACAAATCCGACTCTTGACAGTGGTGAGCGCCGTCACGTATATCTTAATCACTCGCTCAATTTGAGCACTCGATTAATAAAGGAACTGGCCCTGGTCGGCCGTTCCCGCAGCCCACCAACGGCTGGTCCATCGCGACCCATCCCCCGGAGGAAATGCCTCCCGCGCCGACGACGGCGCCGTCACTCCCCAGGATCCGGCGACAGCCACCTCGCCGACGAGCAGAGGAACACCGATATGAGCAACACAGCCACAGCTGCCTCGGCGGCGCGAGGCGGCCGGTCGGCACCGGCCAGGGTCGCGGTGGTCACCGGCGGAGCCTCCGGCATGGGCCTGTCGATCTGCGTGGCGTTCGCCGACGCCGGACATCGGGTCGCGGTTCTCGACGTGGACGGCGCGGCCGCGCAACGAGTCGCCGAACAACTGCGCACCACGGGTGCGACAGCGATGGCCTGCGCGGTCGATGTCACCGATCGAGACGCGGTCCGGGAGGCCATCGGCAAGGTCCGGGCAGAGTTGGGCGCGATCGAAATCCTGGTCACCAGTGCGGGTTCCGTCGATTTCGCGCCGTTCACCGACATCACGCCGCAGGTGTGGAACCGCGTCGTCGACGTGAACCTGAACGGGGTGTTCCACTGCGCGCAAGCCGTTGTCGCGGACATGGTCGCGGCAGGTTGGGGTCGTATCGTGACGATCTCGTCGTCGAGCGCGCAACGCGGCTCGCCGGGCATGGTGCACTACACCGCGTCCAAGGGCGCTGTCCTCGCAATGACCAAGGCCCTGGCGCGCGAATACGCCGCCGCGGGCATCACGGTCAACACAATTCCGCCCTCGGGCATCGATACGCCCATGTCGCGCCAGTCGCAGGCCGCCGGGCATCTGCCCCAGAACGCGGTGATGGCCAAGGCGATCCCGGTCGGGCACTTGGGAACCGGTGAGGACATCGCCGCCGCGTGCGTGTTCCTGTGCTCGGAGCAAGCCGGCTACATCACCGGCCAGGTCCTCGGCGTGAACGGCGGATCGGTGATATGAGCCGGTCCGCCGCGCCTCGGCTGGCGCCCCTGCCGGTGCCGGAGTGGGGTGAGAACACGCGAGCGATATTTCGTGGACACGTGAAGTCGGCCGATCACTACCTTTCCGGCGCACCCGATGCCCCGCCGATGCCGGGCATCCTCGGAGTGCTGGCCCACCATCCCGAACTGGCGGGCGCGTGGCTGGCTTACAACGGCCGGCTGATCGAGCGTCCCACCGTCGACCCGCGCGACCGCGAGCTGGTGATCCTGCGGGTCGCCTGGCGCAGCGAGTCGGAATACGAATGGACACAGCACGTTCG
>JACIXH010000258.1 GCA_014360565.1 Nocardia sp. | reverse complement strand
GTCGCCTACGCAACGGCACCTGATCGACGGGACGGGCCGCGACCGCCGCTGCGCGGCGGACCCTCCTCGAGGTCGGGTCGTGCGGGGCTGGTAGAGCAGTTGGCTGCGGTCTTTGATGGCCCGTATGGCGTCTCGATGGCTCAGATGGGCACAGTTGAGCCCCGGTACCTTTTCGGTACCGGGGCTCAACTGGGTTCGGGTCAGGAAACGGGGCGGGTGGTCGCCATGGCGCGGTCGACTTCCCAGAAGGCACGCAGGGCGGCGATCTTTCCGTCGGCGTCGACCTTGTAGGTGAACACGCCCTCGGCGTCGATGACGTGGCCTGCCATCGTGGTGCGGATGAGGCCGGTGAAGGCGATCTCGTTGCCGCAGGCGAAGGAGTCCTCGAAGCGGAATTCGATGGATTCGGTCAGGGCGATGGCCTTGTCCCAGAACGCGCCGATGGCTTCGTGGCCGCGGTGACCTACGCCCTCCGGATCGAAACCTGAAGGGCCCACGGGGTCTTCGACGATGCCGTCTTCGGCGAACAGGGCAACCCAGGCGGCACGGTCCTTGGCTTTGACGGCCGCCTGTGAGGCCAGACCCGCGGCGCGGGCGGTGCGTTCGATGGTGGTCATGAGTGCACCTTCGCGATGACGGGGTCGGCGATGTATTTCTCGGCGAAGCGGCGCAGGGAATCCTGCTTGGCGGCGAGCTCGCCGTCGAAGCCGATGCCGTCGGAGAGCCACGGCACCACGATGGTGTCGGTGACGCCCGCGTCGGCCAGATCCTGATATCCGGCGCGACCGAACTTGTCGATACACACGGCCTGGATCTCGAACGGCACCTCGGACCGGTGGTACTCGGCCCGCAATTCGCCCAGGGTGGCGATGGTGGTCACCAGATCGTCGAACTTCATCATCGCCGAGGTCCAGCCGTCACCGATGCGCGCGGCCCGGCGCAGCGCCGGACCGGTGTGCCCGCCGACGTAGAACGGCACCCGCTCGCTCGGTGCCGGACTGATCTGCAACTCGCCGAAATCGAAGAATTCGCCGTGGTATTCGACCATTCCGCCGTCGAGGACGAGGCGGATGATCTCGATCATCTCGTCGACCCGCGCGCCACGGCGGGCGTAGGGCACCCCGCACCACTCGAATTCCTCGGGTGCCCAGCCGATGCCGATACCGAAGCCGAAGCGGTTGCCCGACATATTGGCGATCGAGCCGACCTGGCGGGCCAGCAGCAGCGGATTGCGGGAGCCGAGCTTGAGGACATTGGTGTAGAACCGCAGCTTCGTGGTCACCGCGGCCATGCTCGCGGCGGCGATCAGCGGATCGACCCACGGAGTTTCCGGGCCCCAGAACCGGCTGCCGTCCGGGGTGTACGGATAGTCGGCGGCCTGCGACTTCATGTAGAATAGCGAGTCGGGCAGGCCGATGGAGGTGAATCCGCATTCTTCGGCGGTCTTGGCCAGCTCGGTGAGCTGATCGAGTGGGCTGAGCGCTAGGCCGAGCGTGAACTTCATTCCGGACGCTCGCTTCCGACGACCCACATCGAGAAGTACTGGGAGCCACCGCCGTACGCGTGGCCGAGCGCCTTGCGCGCATTCTCGACCTGATACGCGCCTGCCCGGCCCATCACCTGCTTGGCGGCTTCGGCGAACCGGATCAGGCCCGAGGCGCCGATCGGGTTGGACGAGAGCACCCCACCCGACGGGTTCACCGGGATACGCCCGCCGATCTCGGTCTCACCCTTGTCGGTGAGCTTCCAGCCGTCGCCCTCGGCCGCGAAGCCGAGATTCTCGAGCCACATCGGCTCGAACCAGGAGAACGGCACATAGATCTCGGCGACGTCGATCTCCTCGAGGGGATCGGTGATCCCGGCCGCCTGCCACAGCGCCGCGGCCGCGTCCCGGCCCGCCTGTGGGTTCACCTGATCGCGACCGGAGAAGGTCGTCGGCTCGGTGCGCATGGCGGTGCCGTGGACCCAGGCCACCTTCTTGCCTTCTGCTTCGACCACCGCAGCGGCTTCGGCGTCGCCGATCACCACCGCGCACGCGCCGTCCGAAGACGGGCAGGTCTCGTCGAAACGGATGGGATCCCAGAGCATCTGGGATGCCAGCACCGAATCGAGGGTGATGTCGGGCTGATGCAGGTGTGCGAGTGGGTTCTTCGCGCCGTTGCGCCGATCCTTCACCGCCACCATCGCGCCGATGTGCAGTGGCGCGTTCGAGCGCCGGATGTAGGAGCGCACATGGGGAGCGAAGTAGCCACCGGCGCCCGCGCCGACCGGCATGGTGAACGGCACCGGAATCGACAGTGCCCACATGGCATTGGATTCGGACTGCTTCTCCCAGGCGATGGCGAGGACACGCTTGTGTACTCCGCCCTGCACGAGGTTGGCGGCCACGACGCCGGTGGAGCCGCCGACCGAGCCCGCGGTGTGCACGCGGATCATCGGTTTGCCTGCCGCGCCGAGCGCTTCGGCCATGTACAGCTCGGGCATCATGACGCCCTCGAAGAAGTCCGGGGCTTTGCCGACGACGACCGCGTCGATGTCGGCGATGGTCAGACCCGCGTCATCGAGTGCGCGATCGATGGCCTCACGACACATGCCCGCCATGGACACGTCCGTACGTTTTGTCACGTGATGAGTTTGGCCGGTGCCGAGCACCGCAGCGAGGAAGCTCACTTGACCTCCATGACGGCGACCAGATTCTGTTGCAGCGCAGGGCCGCTGGTCGCATGAGCGAGAGTCCGGTTCGCGGTGCCGGACATGATGGCTTCGGCGGCGTTGCCGATGCGTTCCAGGCCCGCCGCGAACATCGGGTTGGCGGCGAGCGCGCCGCCGGACGGGTTGATCCGCGTGCTCGCCGACAGCCCGATCGCTTCGGCGAGGATCAACTGCTGGTGGCTGAACGGTGCGTGTAGTTCGGCGACGTCGAAGGTGGTGTTGCCGCCGGTCGCCACCGCGGCCGCCTTGGTGGTGGAGGGGGAGCGGGTGAGATCGCGTCCGCCGAGCGCCTGGGCGTCGATGTTGTGCGCCATTCCGGTGATCCAGGCGGGGCGATCGCAGAGCTCGCGCGCGCGGTCGCCGACCGCGAGCACGATCGCGGCAGCGCCGTCGGTGATCGGCGCGATGTCGTGGGCGCGCAGCGGATCCGCCACGTAGGGCGCACCGAGGTCACCGCCGGAGACAGCGGCCATTTCCTGCTCGGTCCACCGGCCGGAATCCAGACCGGCCCGCGCCTGCAAGCCGGCGATCGAGACGGCATCCGGCCACATCGGCGCGACCAGGTACGGGTCGAGCTGCATGGTCAGCACCTGGCGCAGCGTGCCTGCCGAGGACTTGCCGAAGCCGTACACGAGCGCGGTCTGCGCCTGTCCGGAGCGCAGTTTCACCCATGCTTCGTAGAGCGCCCACGCGGCGTCCATCTCGACGTGGGATTCGTTGATCGGCGGCACAGCGCCGATCGCGTCGATCGCGGAGATGAACGAGAACGCGCGGCCGGCCAGGAAATCGGAGGAGCCCGAGCACCAGAAGTCGATGTCGGTCTTGCTGATGCCGAGCTTGGCGTAGAGCTGCTGGAAGCAGGGCACGAGCATCTCGACGCCGTTGGTGGTGCCGTGGGTCTCGGGTACGTGTGGTGCGTGGGCGAAGCCCACCACCGCGATCTCGGGCAAGCTGCCGGAGGATGCTGATGTGGTCAACGTCGCCTCTCTAGAGGTGGTGCTGGTAGGACTCGTAGGGAGCGTCGGGCTCCCCGGTGGGCCGGAAGTGGTCGATGTTGGCCAGGGTGTGGCCCCACTCCTCGCGGGGTTTCCACACCGCCTCGACCTGCATGCCCATGCGTACCTCGCTCGCCTCGCAGCCGAGGATCAGGTGCAGGAACGGGATATCGGCCCCGTCGAGCAGCACGTAGGCGGCCACGTACGGCGGCTTGATCCGCTGACCGAGGAACGGCACATTCACGATGCAGAAGGTGGTCACCGTGCCCTTGTCGGGCAGCTCGACCAGGTCGTCGGTGGGCGTCCCGTCGGTCGGGTTGGCGCCGCGCGGCGGGAAGTACACCCGGCCGCCTGCTTCCGAGCGGCCGCCGATGAGCTTGCCCTCGGCCAGCCCGCGCAGGTACACGCTCTCCTGTGGGGAGGCGGTGTGCTTGTAGTGCAGGTCGACGGGCGTGGTGAGCACAGTGATCGGTGCGAGTTCGGAGTAGTCGGCGGGGCTGGTGCTCTCACCGGGTTCGAAGCACGCGATGTCCTGGATGCGGCCGGTCCGCTCGTCTGCCCAGCGGGCACTGACGCGCATTCCGGTGCTGACTTGACCGGGCTCGGCCACGTCGAGCGCGTGCAGCAAGGCGGTGTCGGCACCGTCGAGCTGGATCAGCGCCCAGGCGAACGGCCGGTCGAACGGCTGACCGGGCAGCGGCTCGGACACCCACGTCCACGAGGTGACGGTGCCGGTCGCGGCGACCTCGACCAACTCTTCCAGCGCGGTGCAGGTGTGTGGGTCGTATTCGGGCGGTGGCACGAGTATTCGGCCGTCGCTGCTGCGAGCGCCGAGTATCCGGCGTTCGCGCAGTCCGGTCAGAAAAGCGCCGATGATGGGTCCGACGGACCTGGTGTAGTCGAAGCGCACCCTGAGGGGTGCACTCAATACTTCCACTGCGGTATTCCCCTGGGTCACGATATCGAGTAGAACAGGTTCTTATTCTGCTCGCAAGGATTCGCCGAAAGGGCGCCGATCATGAAATTCGGATTGCAACTCGGATACTGGGGCGCGCAGCCCCCCGCCAACGCGGGCGAGCTGGTGATCGCGGCCGAGGAATCGGGGTTCGACGCCGTGTTCGCGGCCGAGTCCTGGGGCTCGGACGCGTTCACGCCGCTGGCCTGGTGGGGGTCGTCCACCTCACGGGTGCGGCTGGGTACCTCGGTCGCGCAGATGTCGGCGCGGACGCCGGCCGCGGCCGCGATGCACGCGCTCACGCTCGACCACCTCAGCGGAGGCCGAGCGATCCTCGGCCTCGGCGTCTCCGGTCCGCAGGTGGTGGAGGGCTGGTACGGCCAGCCCTTCGCGCAGCCGCTGCGGCGCACGCGCGAGTACGTCGACATCGTGCGCAAAGTGCTCGCGCGTGAGGCCCCGGTGACCTCGGACGGCAAGCACTACGGCCTCCCATACGGCGGCCCCGGCGCGACCGGGCTCGGCAAACCGCTCAAGCCGATCGTGCATCCCCTGCGTGCTGACCTACCGATCTGGCTGGGTGCGGAGGGTCCGAAGAACGTGGCGCAAACCGCTGAGATCGCCGACGGCTGGCTGGCGATCTACTACGCGCCGCGCCTGGCGGGCATGTACAACGAGTGGCTCGACGAGGGCTTCGCGCGTGCGGGTGCCCGCCGCTCGCGCGCCGATTTCGAGATCGCGGCGAGCGCGCAGGTGGTGATCACCGACGATCCGGCGGCCGAGATCGAGCGGATGCGCTGGGTGAGCGCGCTCTACATCGGCGGCATGGGGGCGCCCGAGCTGAACTTCCACGCTCAGGTCTACAAGCGGATGGGCTACGGCGCCGAGGTGGACGAGATCTCCGCGCTGTTCCAGGCGGGGCGCAAGGCCGAGGCCGCGGCCGCGGTGCCCGACGAGCTCATTACCGACACCGCGATCTTCGGTGACGAGGCGCATGTGCGGACCCGGTTGAAGGAATGGGAGGACGCGGGCGTGACGATGATGCTCATCTCGGTCTCCAGTGCTGAACAAATGCGTAAGGTCCAAGACCTTGCCGTGTTGTAGAACACGTTCTAGATTCGAGGGGTGAGTCAGCAGACAACGGAAGTCCTCGGACTGTGGAATATCGCCGCGACGGATCCCGAGCGGATCGCCGTCGTCGACCCTGACGGCAGGGAGATCACCTATCGGGAATTGGCCACCCTGGCCAACCGCTACGCCAACGGGCTGCGCGGCATCGGATTGAAGACCGGCGACGTCGTTGTGAGCATGCTGCACAACGGCGTCGAGGCGATCGCCGCCTACTTCGCCGCGTATCAGGCGGGGCTGTACATCGTGGCCGTGAACTGGCATCTGACCGCGCCGGAGATCGCCTACATCCTCGGCGACAGTGACGCCGCGGCGTTCCTGGCCAGCGAGCGGTTCGCGGCCACCGCCGCCGAGGCCGCCGACCTCGCCGAACTGCCGGAGAACGCCCGATTCGCGGTGGGCACGGTGCCGGGCTTCCGGCCGGTGTCGTGGCTCGGCGCCGCCGATACCGGCAGGCCCTCGGATCGTTCGGTCGGCGCGCCGATGCTCTACACCTCGGGAACCACCGGGCGACCCAAGGGCGTTCGCCGCCCGCTGACCGGCGCCGACCCCGACGAGGTCCCCGCGCCGAACAAGGCATTCTTCAGCCTGTTCGAGCTCGCGCCCTACGACGACCACGTGCACATCTGCGGCTCGCCGCTCTATCACACGGCCGTGCTGAACTTCTCGACCATCTCGATCCAGCTGGGGCACAAGCTCGTACTGATGGACCGGTGGGACGCGCAGGACATGCTCGCCCTGATCGAGCGGCACAAGGTGACCCACAGCCACATGGTGCCCACCCAGTTCCATCGCCTGCTCGCCCTGCCCGAGGACGTGCGCGCCCGCTACGATGTGTCCTCGCTGCGCAGCATGGTGCACGGCGTCGCGCCGTGCCCGCCGCAGACCAAAAGGCAGATGCTCGAGTGGTGGGGACCGGTCGTCACCGAGTACTACGCGGCCACCGAGGGCGGCGGCACCGTGATCAACGGCACCGAGTGGCTGACCAAGCCCGGTTCGGTGGGCAAGGCCTGGCCGTGGTCGGTGATCAAGGTCCTCGACGAGACCGATGGCACCGAACTGCCCGCGGGCAAAGAGGGCATGGTCTACATGCGCATGGGTGCGTCGAGCTTCGAGTACCACCATGCCAAGGAGAAGACCGAGGAGTCGCGCGTCGGTGACCTGTTCACCGTCGGCGACATCGGCTACCTTGACGAGGACGGCTACCTGTTCCTCTGTGACCGGCGCTCCGACCTGATCCTGTCCGGTGGGGTGAACATCTACCCCGCCGAGATCGAGGGTGTGCTGATGAGCCACCCGAAGATCGCCGACGTGGCGGTTCTCGGTGTGCCGGACCCGGATTGGGGCCAGCAGGTCAAGGCGTTCGTGCAGCCGGTCGATGGCGTCACCGCCGACGACGAGCTGACCACCGAGATCCTCGCCTTCGCCGCGGATCAGCTCGCGAAGTACAAGCTGCCCCGCACGGTGGAATACCGTGCGGAGCTGCCCCGCGATCCCAACGGAAAGCTGTACAAGCGCCGCCTGCTCTGAATCCCCTTCCCGCTCAGACGGGCTCGCGCCACTCCGGCTCGAGCCCGAAGAGCGGGAACAGGCGCTGGGTGTCGAGGAAGAAGTTGAGGCCGGCGATGGTGTCGCCCTCGAGTTCGAGCACCGTGATCGACCACGGCACCCAGACGCCGGGCTCGTCGCTCGGCTTGTAGTGGCCGAAGGCGGGCGAACCGTTGGCGCCCAACGGAACCAGCCGCGAGTTGCGGCACGCCCCGCCCGTGCCGAGCATGAACGCGGCGACATTGTCCGGACCCGAGATCCAGAGATCGAAGGGCGGCATCGCCAGCGCCACATCGGCTTTGAGCAGTGTGGTGAGCGTGTCCATGTCGTAGGCCTCGAATGCCTTGACGAAATCGTCGACGAGTTTGCGCTGATCCGGATCGGCCTCGTCGTAGCTGTCGGCGACCGTGGGCTGCACCTTCGACATGGTGGCCCTGGCCCGCTGCAACGCGCTGTTCACCGACGCGGGCGACATCATCAGCGCCTCGGCGGTCTCACCCGCGGAAAAGCGCAGTACCTCGCGCATGATCAAGATCGCGCGCTGGGTGGCGGGCAGATGCTGGCAGGCCGCGACGAATGCCAGGCGCAAAGTGTCTCGGGTGGAGGCGTGGTCGGCCGGATCGGCGCCGAAGGCCAGCGCGTTCGGGATCGGCTCGATCCACACGTAATCGGGCTGCGGCATCGGCAGCGGTGAATCCGGCCGGCCCGGCCCGTTGAGATCCATCGGTCTGGCGCGGCTCTGCGGCCGGTCGAGCATATCGAGACAGATATTGGTGGCGATCTTGTACAGCCACGAACGCAGACTCGCGCGACCCTCGAAGGAATCGTAGGAGCGCCAGGCGCGCGTGAAGGTTTCCTGCACCGCGTCCTCGGCCTCGAACGAGGAGCCGAGCATGCGGTAGGCATACGCGCACAACTCGCGCCGATGGGTCTCGAACTCGGCGAGTACAGCGGGATCAGGGCCGGTGGTAGCGGTTGTGGCGTCGCTCATAGTTTCACGATGCCACAGGGGTCCGACAGCTGACAGGGGTGAAAACGAACTATCTCGATTCGCGAACTTTGCCTGGTTGCCGATGAATACGGGTTTGCCGTCGCGTC
>JACIXH010000257.1 GCA_014360565.1 Nocardia sp. | reverse complement strand
GCCGCCGGGGCGTAGGCGACGAAGGAGCAAGCCCCGGTGGCTAACCGGCGGCCCCTGGGGGCCGCGACTCGAGCGCGCCAGCGCTCCAACAAACACAGCCCAAACCTCCCCAGGACCACCGAACATCAGTAAGACCGAGGCAAACCCAACGAATGCTGCGAAACAAAGTTCAAAATCATCTCCCGACTCACCGGAGCGATCCGCATGATCCGCGCCGCCTGCAGCATCGCCGCCAATCCGACCTCACGAGTAAGACCCGAACCGCCATGCGTCTGAATCGACTGATCGAGCGCCTTGATACTGGCCTCGGCAGCGGCGTACTTGGCCATATTGGCGGCCTCGGCGGCACCGAACTCGTCACCCGAGTCGTACAGCGTCGCAGCCTTCTGCATCATCAGCTTGGCCAGTTCCAGCTCGATCTTGATCTGAGCCAGAGGATGCGCGATGCCCTGGTGCGCACCGATCGGCGTCTTCCAGACCGTGCGCTCCTTGGCGTATTCCACCGCACGGTCGATGGCGTAGCGACCGAGGCCGATCGCCATGGCCGAGCCCATGATCCGCTCGGGGTTCAGCCCGGCGAACAGCTGCGCCAGCGCCGCGTCCTCGGAGCCGACCAGGGCGTCGGCGGGCAGGCGCACGTCGTCGAAGAACAGCGTGTACTGGTGGTCCGGCTCGATGACGTCCATTTCCTGGACGTTCTTCACCAGGCCGGGGGCATCCACCGGCACGATGAACAGCGCGGGCTTGAGCTTGCCGGTCTTGTGGTCCTCGGTGCGCGAGACCACCAGGATGGCCTCGGCCTGATCGACACCGGAGATGAAGATCTTGCGGCCGTTGAGGATCCAGTCGTCACCGTCGCGACGAGCGGTGGTGGTGATCTGGTGCGAGTTGGAGCCCGCGTCGGGCTCGGTGATCGCGAAGACCATCTTCGACGTGCCGTCGGCGAGCTTGGGCAGCCAGTTCTGCTTCTGCGCATCGGTGCCGTACTTGGTGATGATGGTGCCGCAGATGGCCGGGGAGACGACCATCAGCAGCAGGCCCGCGCCCTGCGCCGAGAGCTCTTCCTGCACCAGCGCCAGTTCGTACATGCCCGCGCCGCCGCCGCCGAACTCCTCGGGCAGGTTCACCCCGAGGAAGCCGAGCTTGCCTGCCTCGTCCCACAGTTCGGTGAGCGGCTCGTTCTTGCGCGAGAGCGGCAACACGTAATCGCGGTAGTTGTACTTCGACGCCAGCGACGCGACCGCCGCCCGCAGCGCGGTCTGCTCTTCGGTTTCGATGAAGCTCATGGCTGCTCCTGCTCCTGCTCTTCTTCCTCGACAACGGCGAGGATGGTCCCGACCTCGACCTGCTGGCCGACGGTCACATTGAGTGCGCTGAGAATGCCGGTGGCCGGGGCCGCGATGGTGTGTTCCATCTTCATCGCCTCCAGCCACAGAATGGGCTGGCCGTGCTTGACGTGATCGCCTTCGGCGGCGCCGAGCCGGATCACACTGCCGGGCATCGGCGCGAGTAGTGAACCGGCCGCGACCTGCGCGGACGGGTCGGTGAAGCGCGGCAGCCTGCGCACGGCCACCGGGCCGAGCGGGGAGTCGATCGCGACGAGGTCGCCGTAGCGGGCGATCTCGAATTGCCGACGCACCGAGCCACGTTCACCCGGGACGCCGAGCACGACCCGATCCGCGGCCACCGAGATCAGCTCGAGGCCGTCGTGGCCATCGACCGCGACACCGGTGCGGGTGAAGCGGTAGCGCACCTCGTGCGTGCCGCTGGTGCGGCTCTCGTAGGACTTGGTCTGCGGCAGCGAAGCCAGATTGCGCCAGCCGCTCGGGGTCAGTCCGGCCAGGCGCGAGGTGCTGCGGTTGGCGGCCGAATCGGCCAGTGCCGCAGCCACGATCGACAGCGCCTCGTCGGCCTCCGAGGCCAGCGGCGCAGACAGCACGGCCAGGTCATGGGTGGCGAAGAAGGCGGTGTCGGTGTCACCGGCGAGGAACGCCGGGTGCCGCAGCACCCGCACCAGCAGGTCGCGGTTGGTGACCAGGCCGTGAATCTTGGCGCGCTGGAGCGCGGTAGCGAGCAGATGTGCTGCCTCCGCGCGGGTTTCGGCGTAGGAGATCACCTTGGCCAGCATCGGGTCGTAGTGCACGCCGACCAGCGAGCCGTCGACGACACCGGTGTCCAGACGCACGCCCGCCTGCTCGAGAACAGTGAATTCGCCTGCGGTAAAAGGGATCTCGATCTTGTGCACCGGACCGCTCTGCGGCTGCCAGTCGTGCGCGGGGTCCTCGGCGTAGAGGCGAACCTCGATCGAATGTCCACGCTGGGCAGGCTGCGTCGCGGGCAGTGGTAGACCCGATGCCACCTGGAACTGCAGGCGAACCAGGTCGAGGCCGGTGGTCTGTTCGGTGACCGGATGTTCCACCTGAAGGCGGGTGTTCATCTCCAGGAAGAAGAAGTCGCCCTTCTCGTCGGCGAGGAACTCGACGGTGCCCGCGCCTTCGTACCCGATCGCCTCGGCCGCCAGACGCGCCGCCTCGAACAGCCGATCACGCATGCCGTCGATCTTCTCGACCAGCGGCGACGGCGCTTCCTCGACGACCTTCTGATGACGTCGCTGGATCGAGCACTCACGCTCGCCCACGGCCCAGGTCTTGCCGAAAGTGTCCGACATGACCTGGACTTCGATGTGACGTCCGGTCTCGAGATAGCGCTCACAGAACACCGTCGGATCGCCGAAGGCCGATTCGGACTCACGCTGGGCGGCGGCGATCTGGTCCCGCAACTCCGCGAGATCACGCACGACGCGCATACCGCGGCCACCGCCACCGGCGGACGCCTTGATCAACACGGGCAGGTGGGCGTCGGTGACCTCGGCCGGATCGAGCTCGGCGAGCACGGGGACACCCGCGGCGTCCATCATCTTCTTGGACTCGACCTTGGAGCCCATCTGCTCGATGGCCGCGACCGGCGGGCCGATCCACACCAGACCCGCGTCGAGCACCGAGCGCGCGAATTCGGCGTTCTCGGACAGGAACCCGTAGCCGGGGTGGATCGCGTCGGCTCCGGCAGACAGGGCCGCTTCGATGATCAGCTCGCCACGCAGGTAGGTCTCGGCCGGAGTGTTGCCGGGCAGCCGGATGGCAGCATCGGCCTCGGCCACATGCGGCGAAGCGGCATCAGCGTCGGAGTAGACCGCGGTGGTGCCGATACCCATCCGGCGGCAAGTGGCGAATACGCGGCGCGCGATCTCACCACGGTTGGCAACGAGAACATTGGTAAGCCCGCCCGCCACCCGACCGCCGCCTCCCATGGAATCGCTTCGCGATACTGATGTCATTTCGCATCTCACATTCGGAAGACGCCGAAGCCCTCGGCGCCCTTGATCGGGGCTGTGTGAATGGCCGACAGAGCCATTCCCAGCACGGTGCGGGTGTCGCGGGGGTCGATGATGCCGTCGTCGAAGAGCCTGCCCGACAGGAACATCGGCATCGCCTCGGCCTCGATCTGCGCCTCGACCATCGCGGCGAGACCGGCGGCGGCCTCCTCGTCGAACGGCAGACCCTTCGACTCGGCCGCGCCGCGCTGCACGATGGTGAGCACGCCGCCGAGTTGCGCGCCACCCATGACGGCGGACTTCGCGCTCGGCCAGGCGAACAGGAAGCGCGGGTTGAACGCGCGCCCGCACATGCCGTAGTGCCCGGCGCCGTAGGAGGCGCCGACCAGCAGCGAGATGTGCGGCACCGTGGAGTTGGCGACGGCGTTGATCATCATCGCGCCGTGCTTGATGATGCCGCCGTGCTCGTATTCCTTACCCACCATGTAGCCGGTGGTGTTGTGCAGGAACAACAGTGGGGTGTTCTTCTTGTTGGCCAGCTGGATGAACTGGGTGGCCTTCTGCGATTCCTCGGAGAACAGCACGCCGCGCGCGTTGGCCAGGATGCCGATCGGGTAGCCGTTGATCTCGGCCCAGCCGGTGACCAGGGAAGAGCCGTAGAGCGGCTTGAACTCGTCGAAGTCGGAACCGTCGACCACGCGGGCGATGACCTCGCGCGGGTCGAACGGGATCTTGAGGTCCGAGGGCACGATGCCGAGCAGTTCCTCGGGATCGTAGATCGGCGAGATCACCTCGGCGCGCGGCTCGGGGCCCTGCTTCTTCCAATTCAGGCGGCGAACGATGTTGCGGCCCAATCGGATCGCGTCCTGCTCGTCAGCGGCCATGTAGTCGGCCAGACCCGAAGTACGGGCGTGCATCTCGGCGCCGCCGAGGGTCTCGTCGTCGGAGTCCTCACCGGTTGCCATCTTCACCAGCGGCGGGCCCGCGAGGAACACCTTCGCGGCTTCCTTGACCATCACCACGTAGTCGGACATGCCGGGAATGTAGGCGCCGCCCGCGGTCGAGTTGCCGAACACCAAGGAGATGGTGGGGATTCCGGCTGCCGAGGCCTGGGTGAGGTCGCGGAACATCGCGCCGCCCGGGATGAACACTTCCTTCTGCGTCGGCAGGTCCGCGCCGCCGGACTCGACCAGCGAGATCACCGGCAGCCGGTTCTGCCGGACGATGTCGTTGATGCGCAGTGTCTTACGCAGTGTCCACGGGTTCGATGTGCCACCGCGCACCGTCGGGTCGGGGGCGACGATCATGCACTCGACACCCTCGACGAGGCCGATGCCTGCGATCGTCGACGCGCCGACGTGAAAGTCGCTGCCCCAGGCGGCGAGCGGGCACAGTTCGAGGAACGGCGAGTCCTCGTCGAGCAGCAGCTCGATGCGCTCGCGGGCGGTCAGCTTGCCGCGCTTGTGGTGGCGGGCCACCTTCTCCGGGCCGCCACCGGCGATGGCCTTGGCGAATTCCGCCTCGACCTCGGTGAGCTTGTCCGACATCGCCTCGGCGGCCGCCGTGTACTCGGGCGAGGCGGTATCGATGATGGAACGGAAGGTCGTCATGCCTGGTACCCCAATACTTTCGACGCCAGCATGGTCAGGATCTCGTTGGTACCGCCGCCGATGCCGATGATGCGCACATCACGGTAGATGCGCTCGACCTCGGCCTCACGCATGTAGCCCATGCCGCCGTGCAGCTGCACGGCCTGGTTGGCGACCCATTCCGCGGTCTCGACGGCATTGTTCTTGGCGAAGCACACCTGGGCGATCAGGTTCTCGTCCCCGGCCACGTAGCGCTCGACCAGCGCACGGGTGTACGTGCGCGAAATATCCACGCGCTGCGCCATATCCGTGAGCGTCATCTGCACCTTCTGGCGGCTGATCAGCGGACGACCGAAGGTCTCGCGATCACGGCACCACTGCACGGTGAGGTCGAGTGCGCGCTGGGCCAGCGAATACGCCTGCACCGCGAGGCCGACCCGCTCGCTGACGAACGCGGCGGCGATCTGCGCGAAGCCACTGTTCTCGGCGCCCACCAGATTCGACGCGGGCACCCGCACATCCACATAGGACAGCTCGGCGGTATCGGAGGCCAGCCAGCCCATCTTCTCCAGCTTGCGGCTGACGGTGAAGCCGGGTGTGTTCTTCGGAACCAGGATCAGCGAAACACCCGCTGCGCCGGGGCCACCGGTGCGCACAGCGGTGACGACGAAGTCCGCGCGGCAACCCGAGGTGATGAACGTCTTCGCGCCGTTGATGATGAAGTCCTCACCATCGCGCACCGCCGTGGTGGTGAGGTGGCCGACATCGGAACCGCCGCCGGGCTCGGTGATGGCCAGGGAACCGATCAGGTCGCCGGCGAGCGTGGGTTTGGCCCACTGGTCGATCTGGGCCTGGTTACCCGAGGCGATCATGTGCGGCAGGGCGATTCCGCAGGTCAACAACGACGCCCACAAGCCACCGGACGCACCGGCGACGTGGATCTCCTCGCCCACGATCACCGAGTCGATGGCGCTGCCGCCCTCGCCACCCGCCGACACCGGGTACTCGATGCCGAGCAGGCCGAGCTCACCGGCCTTCTTGTGCAGTTCGCGCGGCAGTTCGCCTGCCCGCTCCCACGCGTCGAGATCGGGCAGGATCTCCCGCTCGACGAACCCGCGCACGCTGGCGCGCAGCTCTTTTCGTTCCGGCGTGTCCCAAACAGATGTCATGCTGTGTCTCCTCGTCGCATGAGCGGGCGTCCTACACGGACACGCTCCGCTGTCTCCTTCGGGCACCCGCTCACGCGAGCAACTCCGCCGGAATATCGATGTGGCGCGAACGCAGCCATTCGCCGAGCCCCTTGGCCTGTGGATCGAAACGCGCCTGGTAGGCGACGCCCTTGCCGAGCAGACCGGAAATGATGAAGTTGACCGCGCGCAGATTGGGCAGCACGTGGCGGGTGACGGTCAGTTCGGCCGTCTCGGGCAGGAGTTCGCGCAATTTTTCGACGGTGAGGGTGTGCACGAGCCAGCGCCACTGGTCCTCGGTGCGCACCCACACGCCGATATTCGCGTCACCGCCTTTGTCGCCGCTGCGGGCGAGGGCGATCGCACCGAGCGGCCTGCGGGCGGTCTCGGTGGGCAGCAGCGGTGCGGGCAGCTCTGGTTCGGAAACCGGCTCGAGCACAGCGGTTTCCGTGGCCGGTGCGATGTCGACCCGGGTGCCGTCGGCCAGCACCGCGACGTGGGGCACCGCGTGCGCGTCGACGAAGCCCGGCGTGAAGACACCGTAGGGCGCGCCGTTTCCCGGCAATGCGGTGAAACTGGCGCCGGGGTAGCTGGCCAGCGCCAATTCGACAGCGACACTGGAGAACCCGCGCCCGACCTTGTTCGGGTCGGAATCGCGCACCACACAGCGCAGGATCGCGCTGGCCTGTTCCTCGGTCTCGGCATCGGGACGGTCGAGGCGGGCCAGTGTCCAGGTGAGCTCGGCGGGCTTGTCCGGCAGCCAGGATTCCAGCTGTCGTTGCGCCAGTTCGGCTTTGGCTTCGATGTCGAGGCCGGTGAGGATGAACGACATCTCGTTGCGGAAGCCGCCGAGGGTGTTCAGCGAGACCTTGAGCTGCGGCGGCGGGGCCTCCCCGCGCACGCCGCTGATCAGCACCCGGTCCTTGCCCTCCTGGCTCAGCGCGATGCTGTCCAAGCGGGTGGTCACGTCGGGTCCGGCGTAGCGCGCGCTCTGGATCTCGTACATGAGCTGGGCTTCGACGGTGTCGACGATGACCGCGCCACCGGTGCCGTCGTGCTTGGTGATCACGCAGGAACCGTCGCGACGGATCTCGGCGATCGGGAAGCCAGGGCGGCCGATGTCGCCGAGTTCGGTGAAGAAGGCGAAGTTGCCGCCGGTGGCCTGGGTGCTGCACTCGATCACGTGTCCGGCCACCACGGCACCGGCCAGTGCGTCGTAATCGGTTCGGCCCCAGCCGAAGTGCGCTGCGGCCGGACCCACGATCACCGAGGCGTCGGTGACCCGGCCGGTGACGACGATGTCGGCGCCGGAGTCGAGGCACTCGACGATGCCCCACGCGCCGAGGTAGGCATTGGCGGTGAGCGGCTGACCGAGGTCGAGCTCGGCGGCGCGCGCCACCAGGTCATCGCCTTCGACGTGCGCGATCTTGGCATCGAGCCCGAGCTCGGCGGCGACCTTGCGCAACTGCTCGGCCAGCCCGGCCGGGTTCAGCCCGCCCGCATTGGTGACGATCTGGACGTTCTTCTCCAGCGCGAGCCCGAGGCAGTCCTTGATCTGCTTGACGAAGGTCTTGGCATAGCCGAGGCTCGGGTCCTTCATCCGGTCCCGGCCGAGGATCAACATGGTGAGTTCGGCCAGGTAGTCGCCGGTCAGCACGTCGAGCTGACCGCCCTCCAGCATCTCGCGCATAGCGCTGAGCCGGTCACCGTAGAACCCGGAACAATTCCCGATCCGGATCAGGTCCGGGTCAGCGGAGAGAGCACTCATGGCACCCAGGATCGCAGCGGTTCAGAAAAAAAGCAAGCATGCGTGCTTGTTAATCACCGGCAATCGACCAGGCAAGATGGAGCCATGCTGTCTGTCCTGCTTTTCACGCTCGCCGGATTCCTGCTCGGCGGCGCGTACACGACCTGGAAGAACAACCGCGCGACGTCGATCGGTTTGATCGTCGCCGCCGTCCTCGCCGGTTTCGGCGCCACGCTCTGGCTGGAGTAGCGGACTTTCCGGGGTCAGCCACGCCATCGGCGCGGACCGAATCGCTCAGCTCGCCGGTTGTAGCTTGAAGATCCGCACGTCCTCGGGGACGCCGTTGAGCGGCGCGGCCCAGAAATTCCGCTTGTACGCCTTGGCCACGACACCGAGCTCATCGAGGGTTTCCGGACGCAGAGCGGCCAAGGTGGTGCTCGAAATCATCGTGTTGCCGTTGCCGCCCGCCTCCATCATGCGAGCGGCGATATTGACGTCGACGCCGAGCCAGTCGCCACCGAGCTCGCGCGGCGAACCGGTGTGCAAGCCGACCCGCATGCGTGGGGTGTAGCCGTCCACCTCGACCTCGA
>JACIXH010000256.1 GCA_014360565.1 Nocardia sp. | reverse complement strand
TCGAGCGCGCCCAGACCAGCCCCGACACCGTCCCGCTGGTCGTGGGCTGCGGACCGATCAGGCTCGCCGTCATCGCCATCCTGAGAATGCGTGGACTCGGCCCCATCGTCGCCTCCGACTATTCGCCCGAACGCCGCGAGCTCGCCCGCCGCCTCGGCGCCGATATCGTCGTCGACCCCCGCGAGGATTCCCCCTTCGAGGCGTTGGCAGCCGCCGCGGCCACCGACGACCCCGCCAGGATGGCTCTACCCACCGCTGTCCTGGGACAACTACCGCTACGCCCGACCGTTGCCTTCGAATGCGTCGGCGCACCTGGACTCATCCAGCAGATCATCAGCGGTGTCCCCGCCGGCTCCCGCATCGTCGTCGCCGGCATCAACCTCGCCCCCGACGAAATCGAACCTGCCCAGGGCATTCTCAAAGAACTCGATATCCGCTTCTCCCTGTACTACTCACCCGCCGACTTCGCCGCGACGTTCGCCCACCTCGTCGCCGGTGACCTCGACCCCAGCGCACTGCTCACCGGCACGGTCGACCTCGACGGCGTAGCCGACGCTTTCGACCGCCTGCGCAACGACCCCCACGACGCCAAGATCCTGCTGGACCCGACACGCTGAACCGTCACTGCCTCAGCAAGTGCCTTGTCTGGACAGCTTGCTGCGGTAGTCGGGTGTCGGCTTGCTCTGGCCGACGGGCCGGGTGGTGCCGTCGGTGGAGGTGGTGTCGTGGCTCGGAAGACGGATGTGTTTGTGCGGCTGTCCCTCTTACTCGCGCGTTCGCGGAGGTGGTACTCGATCGCTGTCGACCGAGCCGCTTCGTGACAGCGCTCTTTGGAGCACCGCTCGGATGTGCTCGGGATCGGCTTCCCGGTCATCGAGGAGGATGGCAGTACACAAACCGTCGGACAACGCGACGACAGCCTCGATCGCATCGGGGTCGTTTGTTTGCGTTCGGGCGAGTTCGGCGACTTTGTCGCGCCAGGCTCGCGCGGCCGGGCGGAGAGCCGGACGGCGGGCCGCGAGAGTCGACAGCTCCCGCTCGGCGAGAGCTCGCTCGCGTCCCGGGCCGCCGGATTCGGCGATGAGTGCGGACAAGCCGTCGAGGGGGTCGTCCTCGGTGTCGATGAGATCCTGGATGCGGCCCGTGTACTCCTCCGTGACGCTCGTCAAGGCGGCCACCAACAGATCGTCGAGGATGGCGAAATAGTAGAGAGTCAGGCTTGTGGTGATCCCGGCTTCCTTGGCGACGGTGCGGTGGGTAACACCCGTCGCACCATCGCGGCGGACGATCTCCAGCGTTGCCTCGATGATCTGAGCTCGTCGACGTCGGCCACGCAGCTTGCGTCCGTCGACAACATCCGGCTCAGCTGCCATAGCCTTGTCGTCACTCATCGCTCACTCCCGGGTGGCGAGACTGCCGGCTCCGCTTGCCGGTCGACGGCACCTAGGGGCCGAAGGTGCCGGAGCGTCACAAAGCACGCAAGGGAAGCGATCGCAATCGCGGCACCTGCTGCCGCAGACGCGGTGTTGAGTCCAATGTTGAACACGGTTCGCGCATGCTCCAAAGCGTCGCCTGATATCCGGCTCGCCAGCGATGACGCTCCGGCGAGGCTGTCACTGTAGGTCGCGGCAACCGACGCGGACAACCCGGTGGGAACCTCGATGCTGCTGCGGTAGACAGCGGTGGTGAAGCTTCCCAAGAGGGCTACACCGGTCGCGATGCCGAGTTCCTGGACGGTCTCCGACAGTGCGGCCGCCGATCCTGCCTTGTCCCGCGGTGCCGCGCCGACGACGATATCGGTGCCGAGCGCGGCGATAACTCCGAGCCCGAGATAGACAAAGGCGAAGCCCGCGACGACTGCGCCGTTGCTGGCGGTGCCCGCCAGGGACAACAACGCGTATCCGACCAGCGACAGCGCCAAGGTCGCTGCCATGACCACACCGGGTGAGATACGCCTTGCCAGCAACGGTGCCCCGATAGCGCCGACGAGCATGGCAAGCGCGGGCGGACCCATCCACAACCCAGCCGTTGTCGGGGAGAAGCCCGCGACGAGCTGCAGGTATTGGGTCACCAGAAACATCGCCCCACCGAATCCGACGAGGCCGACCAACAGCACCGACAGGGCCGCGGAGAAGGTCGGACCGGTGAACAGCTTCACGTCGAGCAGCGGCTCCGTCAGATACAGCTGACGGCGGACAAATGCAACGGCGGCGACACCACCGACGAGCGCGGCCGCCACCGATGGAAGGTCGATCCCGTGGGCGGCAGCATGCTTGATCGCGTAGATGACCGGCAGCATCGCCGCCAGTGACAGCCCGGCACTGAGCAAATCGAGCCGACCTGTAGGTGGACCTATAGTTGGTCGGCGCTCCGGAAGGAGCGTCGGCGCGCCGGCCAGCACCAGGAGGGCGACCGGGACTGCGATGAGGAAGACCGCGCCCCACCAGAGGGCCGCGGTCAGCACGCCACCCACGATCGGGCCCGCTGCCATCCCCAGGCCGAACGATGTCGCCCAGACCCCGATGGCCGATGCTCGCTGCCTGGGATCGGTGAACATGGTGCTGATCAGGGAAAGAGTCGACGGCATCAGTGTTGCCCCGGCGACTCCGAGCAGCGCACGCGCCGCTATCAACCACAGGACCGTCGGAGCGAATGCCACCGCGACCGAGGCTACGGCGAACAGCGCCACTCCGATCATCAGGAGCCGACGCCGACCGAACCGGTCGCCCAGTGTTCCCATCGTTATCAGGAGTCCGGCAATCAAGAAGCCGTAGGCATCCATGATCCACAGCATCTCGGTCGCGGAAGGATCCAGGTCAACAGCCAAACTCGGGACAACCAAGTACAGCGCTGTCACATCGAGCCCCAGCAGCATGGTCGGCAAGGCCAACAGCGCGAGACCACCCCACTCCCGCCATCCCGCGCGCCGGCTCTCCCCATCACCGTTCATTGCACAACCACCCATCTAGTAGAACCATCGGACTATTTGTACCATAGTTCAACATTCATGCCGGGCGACATCCGGCGCGGGCGGGCTGTTTCAGCGTAACGCAGTCGGGTACCGCCGCAAACGACCCCGGAAGGTCCCCACGCCGAGCAACGAGGTGAGACCCATGGCCGAGACAACGATCGATGACGAACTCTGGGACGAATTCCACCGCGTGGTCAACATGACCTCGCGCGAACTGCGCGACTGGTTGCGCACCGAGGCTGCGGGTACCGACGCGGAGCGGGAACCGGACCGGGCCGGGCCCGAAGTCGGCAGGCAGGTGCTCGCGATCCTCGGCAAACGCCGCACCGACCTGACCACCGACGACGTGGTGGTGATGCGGCACGTGGTGGACGAGATCACCGCCGCCCGCCGCGCCGACCTCGAACCGGTCGCGGGTGACGCCGAGTTCCGGCACCGGCTGATGTGCCTCGGCCACGACCCGCTGCAAGCCCGGTGATCGGGCATGGCTCGCCGGGCGAAGTGCGACGGCGACGCCCACCCCGGTGGCGAAGCTGAGCGGGCCCGAAGCCGCGATCCTGCAGCGAGATCCGGCTTGACCGTGTCAGCGCGTCGCTGTGCCGCACGGCGCCGATCCGTAGGCGTGATCAACAACATTCTGCTGCCTGGCATGAACGAGGCTAGGCTTGAGCGTTGTTTCAGAAAGGGTCAAACCTAGAGTAGGGAGCGATCATGACTGCAACGCTGTCCAAAAGCGCTATCTCAGGAACGCTCGGCGAAGCCGAAACCAAGGCCGTCGGCGTCGTCCTGCAGCAGGCACTCACCAATCTGATCGATCTGAGTCTTACCTCCAAGCAGGCTCACTGGAATGTGGTCGGCCCGCACTTCCGCTCAGTCCATCTGCAGCTGGACGAACTCGTTGCCGACGCCCGGGAATTTTCCGATTCGGTTGCCGAACGCGCTGCCTCGCTTGGCATCTCGCCGGACGGGCGACCCTCCACAGTCGCTGCTGACGCTGCGGACTTCCCGACCGGGTATTTGGCCGACACCGAGGTCGTCGCGCTGATCGTGTCCCGCCTGGACGCTAGCGTCCGCCAGCTGCGTAAGCACATCCAAGCCACCGAGACCGCTGACCCGGTCACCCAGGATCTGCTCATCGGCATCACCGCCAAGCTCGAGGAGCACCACTGGATGTTCCAAACCCAAACAGCCCTGAGCTGACCCTGTCGGTGGAGCCGGTCGCGACGCCTGAGGCGCGACCGGCTCTCGCCATTGCACGGGGTGTGCACTCACTGGCTGATGCCATGATCGGCAAAGTGTGCGTTTGGAGCAGTCGCGGCGCAGATGGCCTGGCCGAGTTGATGTTCCGGGCGGTACTCGACGCGAGCTGGTCGTGGGCCACGTTGCAAAAGGTGTCGCCCATCCGTCCGGCCCGGGGCGCGCAGCGCACAGCGAGCTTACCCGCTCGGCTGCGCTCGACTACCCTCGGCCGCCGGTATACCGACTCCCAGGTGATCAGTGCGATCATCTAGCACGCGCCATGCCTGCCGGCCTGCCGTTGCGACAGGTGAGAGAAGGACCGATATGTCAGAGCACGCGCGCGCCGAGGTGGCCGGCACCCTGATACCTGACCGGGATGTCCACCCGACGATGGGGGTGGAGGAGGAGTTTCTGCTCGTTGATCCCTCGACGGGGCACCCCGTCATGTCCAGCCTCGCGGTTGTCGAGGCGGCGCAAAGGCGTGGTGTCCGGCTTCAATTGGAGTACACCCAGTGCCAGGTCGAGACCAACTCCGCGGTGTGCGGGCACACGCACGAATTACGGACGCAGCTGACCGAGATGCGATCGGCGGCCGCCGATGCTGCCGCGCAGTGCGGTGCGCAGTTGCTGGCGGTGGGCGTGCCGGTGCTCGGTTCGGCCGTGTTGGCGGTCACAGACCGTGGTCGGTACCGCGCGATAGCGAGCAGGTTCGACGATCTCGCAGGGACCCGGGGAGTCTGCGCCAGCCATGTCCACGTGGGCGTACCCGACCGGGAAACCGCGGTGCAGGTCAGCAACTATGTGCGTCCGTGGCTACCGGCCTTGCTGGCCTTGACCGCCAATTCTCCCATCCATGGCGGCGTCGATACCGGCTTCGCGAGCTGGCGGTCGATCATGCTCGCGCGGTGGCCCTGTTCGGGGCCCCCGCCGTGGTTCGCCTCGGTCGAGCACTACGACGCGGTCGTCGAAGAGATGATCGGGAGTGGTGTCATCGTCGATGCGGGGATGATCAATTGGGATGTGCGGCCGTCAGCTCATCTGCCGACCATCGAGGTGCGAGTCAGCGACGTCCCCGCGACTGTCGAGGAGACTGTGCTGCTCGCGACGGTGGTACGTGCGCTGGTGATGACGGCGTTGCGGTCCATCAGCAGGGGAGAGTGCGCCCCGAAAATCACCGCGGCGGCGCTGCACGCGGGGTACTCCATGGCAGCCCGTGAGGGGTTGACCGGGCGCGGGATCGATCTGACCTCGGACCGTGTGATTGTGGCGCCTGACCTGCTCGGACTGTTGATCCGCCATGTCCGGTCCGCCCTGGAAGACCTGGGCGAATACCACGCGGCGGTGGCGATGCTGACCAAGGTCCTGCGCGGTGGTAACGGAGCGAGCCGGCAACGCCGCGCCTTGCACACCCGCAACGACGTGCGCGATGTGACCGCGATGGCCGCGCGGAGCACCCTGCAGTTCGCAGGGGCCGCCCTGTCCATCGGTGCCGACATCCACCCCGTGCGGTCGGACAGCCCGAGAGTTGCTGTGATGAGTGAACTTTCCTGAGCTGACCGGCTCAGCTCGGCTTTCGCACCTCTGCCCGGTGGTGGTCGGTGTTCGGTCACCAGCAGATCTCCGCGCCCGCGCAGATCTGCGCGAGAAGTGACGGCAGCCAACGCTTTCGGTGCCTCAGTGGCCAACGCCGCTACCGTGCCGTGCCGGTCCGGTCAGGTACCGACTCAAAGGCGTCGGATCGGTTGGGGACGCTGTCGTTATCCGGGGCGAGCGAGCGCGAAGAGCGCTTGCGGCGAAGCGCGAAGACGGTCCCTATTCCGACGTGGATGGTGATGGTGATCAGCAGTGCCAGGGTGCACAGGTCGGCGAGCTCGGTGGTTGCCGGGAACAGGGCCAGCAGTTGGCCGGCAGCCAGAAGCGGAAGGTTGGCATAGCCGAAACCGGTGTGGAAGCGGCGCAGCCGGTTTCCTTTCGGTGGAAGCCCATAGATGGTGATGCCGAGCTGGGCGTGGCTGATGAGCAGGACCTGGTAGACCGCTTGCGCGAGGGCGAGGAGGTGGTAAGCACCGGTCGCCTCGGTGGCGGGGAAGGCGCTGGTTGCTAGCAGCAGAGGGAACGCGATCCAGCCGATACCCGGGCGACCCGGGAGAGCCGGGTACCAGGCACCGGCGGGGTCTGCGGTGTGCGGCGGAGCCAGTGCGCTGTGCCGACCAGTCCGGCGGCCAGGATCAGTTCTGCGCCGTTGGCCAGTAGTGGTGAAGCCGTTGCCAGGGACGCGGCGACGGTCATGATCGACGCCGTGACCATCAAAGGCGCGTAGCGGCGTCGAATCCACATCCCGATACCGGCGACCAGAACGAACACGCCGGTGACGATCACCGGGAGTGCTTCGGTGTCGGGTGCGGGGACGTTGCTGTATCGCAGAGTGCCTGCCCAGTGCAGGGCCTGCAACGACAGCCCGGCCACATCGTTGATCAGAGCCAGTCCGATCGAGCAGCCGGTCAGTACCCAGGTGGTGACCACCGCCGATCGTGAACCGGCCCAGCTCACCCCGGCGCGATCCGCGGCGGCACGCGCCCAGGGGATCAGCAGCGGAGTGAGGACCGCGTGGACCGCGAACCGCGGCACGCTGAGTAGTTCGAGAATCTCACCGGCGCCGATGAAGCGCCCCCCGCCGATGACGGCATTGTCGTAGACCAGGGCCAGGCACAACAGCATCGGGATGATCAGCAACCTGTTGCCGGACGATGTCAGCCACCGCAGGCACAGGCAGGCCAGGACGAGGTGGCCGAGGGCAATCACCTCGAACAGAACCGAGACGGTCATCGAACTCTTCTTTCGGCAGTGCGGGGCGAAGTGGGCTTCTTCCGCCGGACACGATAATATGACGACACGGTGTCATAAAAATCCGGGGTCACCGGATCGGGAGCAGGGAGGCAGTGAGTTGCCGAAGATCACCGGTTCGTCGGTGGCCGAACACCGCACCGACGTCGGACAGCGCCTGATCCGCGCGTTCGACGAACTTCTCGCAGAACGCGGCTACGAGCAGGTCACGCTCCGTGATGTCGGCGAACGGGCGGGGGTGTCCCGCAGCTCGATCTACAACTATCACCGCGACAAGACCGCACTGCTGCTCGCCTGGTCGCACCACCAGGTCGAGCAGTACATGCGTCTGCTCGACCGGGAACTGGCTGCCGACGACGACCCGCGTGAGCACCTGCGGATCGTCGTTGTCACCGTGCTCTCGGAATTCGCGCTGACGTCATCGAGCGCTCAAAGCCTGGCCGCGGCGCTACCTCCCGACCAGCGCGCGCTGCTCCAAGATCACGTCAACCCCATCCGTGACCGGCTGCGCGAAATTCTCGACTGCGGTATGACCGTCGGAGTCTTCCGTAGCAATCAGGACCCCGACGCCAGCGCGGACATGATCTTGGCCTGCATGGAGACACAGCGGCTGCGACTGGCCCGCGGCGCGGAACTGGCCGGTGCAGTCCGCCAGATCTTGCCGTTCATCACCAGTGCGGTCGCCGGTGACGAACACCGTTAGCTTCCCGCAGGCGCGGCATTCCTCGACAGCATCACTGGCGCCCGCGGGCGAACGAATCCTGCAAGCCTGCGCAGACGGACGAGGCCACCGCGACCGCGTTGGTGGGCGCCGACCCCTCTCTGTGCGATTCCGCCTATGGCATTGCCAAGCGCGCCCTGACAGTCCTGGCGCGGATAGTTCAGGGCTGTCCGATCCGTGACGACCCACCATCGGTCATGCCCGCGAACAATAGATCGAGCAGGCCTGCGGCGCTGCGATATCCAGTCGGCGGCCTGCCCGCCAGCGCGCGATAGAGCAGCGTCCCGATTATCGCGTCGGCCGCGGCTTCCAGGTCTGCGTCGACGCGGAACTGTCCCCGCGCTACGCCCGCGGCCATGTGCTCGATCAGGTGATCGCGACTCGGACCGGTGAGTTGTCCATAGAGCCGCTCCGCGTCGGTGGTCCTGTCCGCCGCGGCGGCGGCGAGCCCGCGGATCATCGCGATAGAGGCGGCGCCGTCCATCCGCTGGAACTGTTGATCCAGCCAGGCCCGCAGATCGGCTTCGACGTTCCCGGTATCGGGGAGGACGACGGCGTCAGTGTCGAGATAGCCGGCCAGGGCGGCTTCGGCGACGACCGCGGCCTTGGAAGGCCACCAGCGATACACCGTCTGCTTGCCGACCCCGGCTCCCGCTGCGATCGCTTCCATCGTCATCTGCTC
>JACIXH010000255.1 GCA_014360565.1 Nocardia sp. | reverse complement strand
GGTTAGCGCTCGACGCGCATGCGCCGCAGGCGCGAGTCTCGAGCGCTAACCGGCGGCCCCTCAGGGCCGCGGACACGCGCGCGCCAGCGCGCCAATAAACACAGCGTCAAACCATCTGGGACTACCAACCCCCTGTGGCCCAGCCACACAAAAACCAACGCGGCCCAGCCGAACAGACCCGACGTGGCCCAGCCATACACACCCAAGGTGGCGCAGCCGTACACACACAAGGTGGCCCAGCCATACACACCCAACGCAGCCCAGCCATACACACCCAACGCAGCCCAGCCATTCACAGCCACCACGGCCCAGCCACCCAAACCCACCGTGGTGGCCCAGCCCCACAAACCCACCGCGGCCAGCCGTACACCCAACACAACCCAACCCCACAAACCCAACCACCATCTCCACCCGACCACCCCACCTTCCATCCGAGCACACCAAAATCACCAATGGCAGACTCGCTACCAACACTGTTGGACTATCAGAGGTACCGATGCCGCGACTCCGCTGGATTTCTCGTTCTGCCCTGCTGACGACGACCGCACTGGCCGTCGCGTCCCTGACCGCCTGTGCCGGTGTGCAACCATCCCCCACCGGCAGCGCGGAAACCACCTCCGCCGCCGCGACAACCACGCCCGCGGGAACGCTCACCATCAGCCCCTCCTCAGCCGCGCAACTGTGCGACATGATCAGGCCCGAGCTGTCGAACTTCCGGGTGCAGGGACCCACACTCGGCAGAATCTCGCTCAACGCCATGGTCCACGACTGGGGCCTGCGCAACGGCGGCATCAACGGCCACGTGCTCGCCGACAAGGCGATGATCGACCGGGTCACCACCGAAAGCTGCCCCGAGGTTCGGACCGAGGCGCTCACCGCCCTCGAATTGCCCTCCCTCGCTGCCGGTTTGGCGTTCTGATGGGTTCGCTCTACCCCGAGATAGAACCGTTCGAGCAGGGACTTCTCGACGTCGGCGACGACCAATCGGTGTACTGGGAGGTCAGCGGCGAGCCCGACGGCAAGCCGGTGGTGTTCGTGCACGGCGGACCCGGCGGCGGCACCGGTCCGCTCCAGCGGCGCTTCTTCGATCCCGCCGTGTACAAGATCGTGCTGTTCGATCAGCGCGGTTGCGGAAAGTCCATGCCGCACATCGCCGACGGCGCCGCGCTCGACACCAACACCACCCCGAACCTGATCGCCGACATGGAACTGTTGCGCGAACATCTCGGGATCGAGCGCTGGCAGGTGTTCGGCGGTTCGTGGGGATCGACCCTGGGACTGGCTTACGCCCAAGCCCACCCGGAGCGCGTGACCGAACTGGTTTTGCGCGGCATCTTCTTGTTGCGGCGCAAGGAAATCGACTGGTACTACAACGGCGCGGCAGGCAATGTGTATCCCGCCGAGTGGGCGAAATTCCTCGCTCCCGTGCCCGTCGAGGAACGCGGAGAAGACCTCGTCGAGGTGTACCACCGGCTGCTGCACTCCCCCGATCCGCAGGTAGCTCTCGATGCCGCGGTCGCCTGGTCGACGTGGGAAGGTGCGACGAGTTCTCTGCTACCGCAACCGGATCGGGTCGCCGAAACCGCCGAGGCCCGCTTCGCCCTCGCGTTCGCCCGCATCGAAAACCACTATTTTCGCCACGGCGGATTCCTCGACGAGGGACAGTTGCTGCGAGACATAGATCGGATCGCCGACATCCCCGGCGTGATCGTGCAGGGCCGCCACGACATCGTGTGCCCCGCGGTGAGCGCATGGGACCTGCACAACGCGTGGCCGGCCTCGACCCTGCACATCGTCGAGGATGCCGGGCACACCGCGCACGAGCCCGGCATCACCCACCGCCTGGTGGAGGCGACCGACGCGTTCGGGAAGTGAGGGCTGACATCATGGCGCACAAGGCCGGAGAAGCCGTTGTCGCGGCACTGCGCGAGGACATCGACCGGCTTTTCGCCGCCGAGCCCGACGTCCGGGCCGATGTCTACGATTCGGTCCACCAGATGCGGGTGGCCACGCGCAGGCTGCGCAGTGTGCTGCGTTCCTACCGCAAGCTGTTCGCCGCCGAGGAAGCCACCGGAGCGGAACTGAAGTGGCTGGCCGACCTGCTCGGCGTGGCCCGCGACGCCGAGGTCCGGGGCGAGCGCTTCGCCGATCTGCTCGCCGACTACGACGACGTTCCCGCCGAGGTCACCGCGGCGCTGGTCGTGGGCTCTCGTCAGGCCTACGCCGATGCTCACGCGGAGATACTGACCGCGCTGGACGGTAAGCGCTACCGCCGCCTGCGCAAGGTACTGAAGACCTGGCGCACCGATCCACCGCTTGCCCCCGCACTCGCGCACGACGACGCGTCCGAAGTGTTCGGCAATGTCCTGCGCCGCGACCGCAAACGCCTGCGCGCGTTGGTCTTCGCCGAACCCACCGCCACCCCCGGCGACCGGGTCGAACTGCTCCACGACATCCGCAAGGGCGCCAAGCGCCTACGGTATTCGTGCGAGGCCGCGAGCGCGGTGCTCGGCCCCGAGGCCAGCGACCTCGGCGCCCGTGCCAAACGCCTGCAATCGGTGTTGGGCGACCACCGCGACGCCGTCGAGTCCCGCGCGGCGATCCTGGCGGTGGCCACCGGTACCCACGCCGCCGCGTCCACCGTCTACGAGCTCCTCGCCGACGCCGAAGAAGCGGCCGCGGGCCGGGCCATCGCCCACTACCCCGCAGCCGCGGCCTTCATCTCCGCGGCTACCTGACAGCGCCCGGCTGTCCACGCGTCGCGTCGTATTCGAACCCGATGGTCCGGGTAGCCGGATCGGCGACGGCCAGCCGCACTGCGAGGGTCTCGCCTTCCGGCGGCTCACCCTCGCATCGCGCGAGAATCGGCGGCTCGCTGACGAAGACCTCGGCAGGCCGAGATCCGTTGGCAGCGCGCAGCACCACGGCCGGGAAATCCGTGCCGATCCGAGGCGCCAGAACTGTGGCCTCGGTCAGATCGACACATGCCCGATCGACCTTGTTGGCCACAGCGTCAGTGCGCCGCATCGTGTCGGCGGCCGCCTTCAGCCCGTCCGCCACCCATGACGGCACCTCGATACCCGCGCAATGAGCCAGGCAGATCTCGGTCGTGAACCGATCGGCCATCCGCCGCAACGGCGCGGTCACATGCGCGTACGGGGCTCCGATCGCGCTGTGTGTCAACTGGTCCGGCGACGGATCGTCGAGTTCGGCCGTCAAGGTGTAGCCGGCGCCGCGCAGCAATCCGGTGGCTTCCGACATCAGTACCAGCGCCGCCGGCGTGTTCGCGTCGAGCCCGGCGAGCATCCGTCCTACCGGCATCTCGGCAGGCCACTGCACTCCCAGGGCCGCCGCCGTGCGCCGCATCGAGGCGATCGCGCTGTCCGGCGGTGGCGGCATCGTCCGAAGCAGGCCGATTCCCTTGTGTTCGACCATGATTCGCGCCGCGCACATGCCGGTGAGCAGCGAGACCTGCTCGTTCCAGTCATCGGCGGCGGTGCGCGGCTCCAGTTCGATTCGCCAGCCGTCGCCTTCGGGCACCACTTCCTGGGCGGGCAATCGCAGCGAGATCGCCCCCTGGTCGAGGCTCGCCTCGATCCGCAACCGCCCGAATTCGGGCAACGCCGCCAACGGCGCGGGCAGCGCCGCGGCATCGGCGGCGGCCTGCACCTGCGCGTAATCGAAGCGTTCCCGGGAGCGCACCAACGCGCGCGTTACCGAATAGCTCAGGGGCACAGCGTCATTATCGAGTTCGATGGTCCACAACGCGGCAGGCCGGTCGACACCGGGCAGCAGACTCGCGGTGCCCTCGGACAGCACGGTCGGATGTAGTGCGACATTGCCGTCGGGCAGATAGAACGTCTGCCCGCGCACTTCGGCTTCGGCGGCGAGCGCAGTGCCCGGCACGATCACCGCACCGAGATCAGCGATCGCGTAGTGCAGGGTGAAGCCGGTGGGAGTGCGTTCGATGTGCAGCGCCTGGTCCAGATCCAGCGCGCTGGGCGGGTCGATGGTCACGAACTCGATGTCGGTCCGATCGACCCGGCTGCCCGCGAACGCGTCCACCGCGTCGCGGGCCTCGGAGACGGCCCGGCCGGATAATCCGAGGCCAATCCGAATTCGGCGCGAATGGCGCCGAAGTCGACCGGTGCCGAGACGATCCGCTGGTGGAGTTCCAGGCGAGCCGTCCGGCCCCGATTCTGCGCGTGCGACTCGAAGTCCGTCCGAGCCGTCCGAGCTCGATTCCGCGAACTGCTCCTCGTGTGCGACTCGAAGTCCATGTTCGCAGACTAGCGAGTTCCTACTTCAGCGCGAGCATGGTGCCGTTGAGCTGATCGAGCGGGCCGTACACCGTGAAGGTGACCCGCCCACCCGGTACGGCGGAGGAGACGGTGGCGGCTGCGTCGAGCGCCTGACCGAACGAGGCCGCCGACGGGTGCGGCAAACCGGCCAGGGTCCGGCCGAACTGGTTCTGGTGGACCCAGGCGGTATCGGCCGGGCTGAGGTCGACCTGGACCCCGCCGGCGAGCGGCGTCACCGCGACCGCACTCGCCGAACCGGCACCCAGCGAGGCGAAAACCGCAGCGGCTCCGGCGATCAATGCACCGGCGACAATGGAACGAACTACCCGCATGTAAATGTGACCTGCTTCCGCGATCGAATGTGTTGGGCTCGAGGAAGTGGCGAGCCCTGCCGACGGCGATCACTCTATGACCTCGCTCACGTTCCCGGCGAGTTCCAGCGCATTTTCGCTGTCCGGACACACGAGCGCCGCGACTTCGCGCGCGATTGTTACTGTGGCGGCGGCGCACTCGGCAGCTGCCGGGTTGTGCGGCACTCACGTCGATAAATGGGAGTTTACGAGCGTATGTCGTGGCTGATTTTCGATTACCTGTCGCCGATCCTCGGACCGGACGCGGCAACCTATTGGGCGAATATGCTGGCGATCAACCCCGGGTAACGCACCGCTCGGATCCAGAACACGCCGCGTTTCGTCCTCTGAACGGGAAGCGGCGTGTTTCCCGGACGGCTAGCATCCCGCTCCGTGAGTAGAACAACCGCCGCCATCGCGGCCAGCGTCACCGTTTTCGCCCTGCTGCTGGCCGGCTGCAGCGACGACTCCTCGTCCTCCGCGGCCGCCACGACTGCCGTATCCACCTACCAGGTCGACGCGAGCAAGGCGGGCATGTTCGTGGTGAGCTACCGCAACGCCTTCCCCAAGCTGGCCGAGGGGCGTGACGACGCCGCCGTTGCCGCGGTGCTGAACCGTTCCTGCTCCGACATCGAGGCGGGCAAGTCCGAGGCCGACACCGTCGCCACCATCATCGAGGCGGCCTCCAACGGCGACACCGCCCCGACCAACGAAGAGGCCATCGCGGTCTATCAGATGTCGAAGCTGATGTGCTGAACCAGTAGCTCGGCGAAGCGAGGCGGCGGCTCCCGGTGGGAACCGCCGCCTTCGCGTTTCGCGGGCGGGCGAGCCGGCCTGTAAGCCGGATCCTGTCCCCGATTCGCATCGGGGGGCGACCATCCATCTGGACACACCGTCGCCGGGTGCCTCGAGCGGTCCACCCGCAGGCTCGGGCGAGCAGCCCTCGAACACCTGCGCAGCCGCACCGTTGCCGATGCGACCTTCGACCTTGCTCCGGGCGGGGTTTACCTAGCCGCCCCGGTCACCCGGGGCGCTGGTGCGCTCTTACCGCACCGTTTCACCCTTACCGCACGTGCGTGCGGCGGTTTGTTTTCTGTGGCACTGTCCCGCGGGTCACCCCGGGTTGCCGTTAACAACCGCCCTGCTCTGTGGAGTCCGGACTTTCCTCGGCACCGGGCAGCGACACCGTTGGTGCCCGTTCCCGTTACCGCGGTCGCCCGGCCGACTCGCCCGCCGGTACAGAGTACTCGCTACGGTATTGACTCATGGAACGTGTCGACGTCAGTTTCCCTTCGGGTGACCAGCAGTGCGCCGCGTGGCTCTACCTGCCCGACGGCGCGCCTCGTCCGCGACCGTTGGTGATCATGGGACACGGGCTCGGGGCGACCCGCGAGATGGGGTTGGATCGGTATGCGCGACGGTTCGTCGCCGCGGGAATGGGGGTGCTGGCCTTCGACTACCGGAATTTCGGTGCCAGCGAGGGTACGCCGCGCCAGGTGCTGAACATCGCGCGCCAGCGGCAGGACTGGAAGGCCGCAATCGCCTACGCACGCAGCATCCGTGGGTTCGATGCCACCCGGATCGCGTTGTGGGGCACCTCGTTCGGCGGTGGACATGTGCTCGCCGTGGCACCCGACGACGATTACCTCGCCGCGGTGGTGGCCCAGGTGCCGTTCACCAGCGGGTGGGCGTCATCGATGGCGAAGGGCCCGATCAGCCTGACCAAGGTCGCCACCATCGCCGCCACCGACCTGCTCTTCGGCCCGATCCGCCGCAAGCCCATCCGCATCCGCCTGGCCGGACGCAAACGCTCCGCGGCGTTGATGAGCGCCACCGATGTCCCGGAGGGCTACGGCCGCCTCGCCGAGGAGGCCGACGACTACGACCCCAAAGTCGGTGCCCGCATAGCGTTCTCGACCCTGTTCGACGCCCCGGGCCGCCGCGCGAAGTCGCTGAAGGTGCCCGTGTTCTACGCGATCGCCGAAAACGATTCGATCGCTCCCGCGGGCCCCACCCGCAAGGCCGCCGAACGCACCAAACACGCTGTGGTCAAGCAGTATCCGGTCGGCCACTTCGATGTGTACTTCGACGACGTCTTCGAACAGGTAGTGCGCGACCAGACCGACTTCCTGGTGTCGATCCTGCGCCCCTGAGCTGATCGGACCCACCACGGCCGGGCGCGCCCTCAGCTCGAGGCGATGATTCTGCCAGGCGAGATCATCGACGCCCACGCGGTGGCCGCCTATGACCTGCTGGGGGCACGAGCGCGGTCTCGGCTGATCACAGGACGAGGCATCAATCGTTCGCGATGCGGGTGTTCTGGAACGAGGTGAACTGCCAGCCGTCGTTCATGCGAGCGGCCGTGCGGATCTGGACGCTGCTGTGTGGCGGGGCGGGTTGGCCTCGACGCAAGACGCGGACCCCGTAGGTCACCAGGATCGCCGTGTCGGGTGTGGGGAATCGCAGGGTGCTCCGCTCGGGCTCGGACAGGTGGGTGCCGCGCATGAAGCCGTCGAAGCCTTCCTGCATGACGGCAGCCAGTTGGGCACGGCCTCGGATGAATTCGCCGATCACCGATACGAAATCGGCGTCCTCGGTGAACGTCGCGGCGAACGCGGCGCCGTCGCCCGCTGCCCACGCCGCGACTTGTGCGCTGAGCAGTTCCAGCACTGCGGTTTGCTCGCTCATCGGTCCACCCGGCGCAGGCCCACGTACTCGAGCGCGGCAAAGGTGGCGACCAAGGCGGCGCCGGTGAGCAGGAACGCGGTGCCGGAAGGGGTCAGGGCGAAGACCCCGCTGTAGGCGAGCGCGGTCATGCCGACGGCCGAGAGCGCGTTGACCCCGATGACCGGGGCGGCGAAACGACGGGGCTCCCGGCGGGCGATGGCGAGCAGGGCGATACCGCCGGTGAGCATGACCACACCGAACAGCAGCGATACGGGGACCGGTAGGCCGAGCGGGTCGCGCAGTAGCGGCGCGGCGGCGGCCATCGCGATGCCGAAGAGCCCTGTACTCCAGCCGTCGACGCGTAACACCATGGGCAGCAGGGCGGGTCGCGCATCCGCGATCGACGTCATTGCCTTCTCCTGTCTCGGGGGTGACCCCACTGTGCGCCAGGCCGGGTCAGCGTGGCAATGACCTGCGAGGTCATGGCCACGCCTGCGGCAGGGCCGATAACCTGGCCGGGTGACGACGAGCGACCGAATCGGCCCACTGATGCGCCAGTGGCGTCAGCGGCGCAAACTCAGCCAGCTCGATCTGGCGCTGACCGCGGATACCTCGACCCGGCACCTGTCCTATCTGGAGACCGGGCGCGCCAAGCCGAGCCGAGCCATGGTGCTGCGCCTGTGCGAGGCGCTCGAAGTGCCGCTGCGAGAACGCAATACGTTGCTGCTCGCCGCCGGGTTCGCGCCCGCTTACCAGGAGTCGCGGCTCGACGACGCCGAACTGTCGGCGGCCAGGGCAGCCATCGAGACGATGCTGCGCGCGCACGAACCGTATCCGGCGGTGGTCGTGGATCGGTGGTGGGACGTGGTGGTGGGCAACGCCGCCATGCCGGTGCTGATGGCCGGGGTACCCGAGCATCTGCTGCTGCCCCGCCCGAATGTCTATCGCCTGGTCCTGCACCCGGACGGCCTCGCGCAGCGGCTGGAGAACCTGCACCAGGTCAGAGAACTGTTCCTCGAACGCTTGCTCCGGCAGGCGGGAGCCACCGGCGACGAGCGCCTGCGCGCCCTCTACGACGAGGTGAACTCCTATCCCGCACCACAGGGTTCGCGGGCGCCCTCCGAATCCACGGGCCCGTTCCAGGTACCGATCCGCATCACCACGCCCACCGGCACCCTGTCCATGTTCTCCACGATGGCCACCTTCGGCGCACCAGCCGATGTGACACTGTCCGAACTCGCCATCGAGTTCTTCTATCCCCTCGACGACGCCACTGCCACGGCTCTGCGGGCGATGAGCGGCGCACAGCCACCCGGGTGATCGACGACGACAAGGGGCGCAGCACCTGTTCGGTGCTGCGCCCCTTGTGGTT
>JACIXH010000254.1 GCA_014360565.1 Nocardia sp. | reverse complement strand
CAGGATCAGCCCCGCTGTGGCGAGCACTGACAAGGCGAATCCCGCGCTCACCGCCAATTGCGGTGCCAGAGCGAGCAATCCGATCACCGCCGCGCACAGTGCCGGTAGCGCCTGTTTGCGTCGGCCGGTCAGCAGGGCGAGCACTGTCACCGAACCCATGGCTGCCGCGCGCAGCACACTCGGGTCGGGGCGGGCGATGACGACGAACACGACGACGACGACCGCTGCCGCAGCAGCACTGGTCCGCGGGCCTGCGGTGAGTAGTCGGGTCAGGGCCAGCAGGGCGGTCAACAGAATCGTGAAATTCGCCCCGCTGACAACGCAGAGATGCTGCAAACCCGCGATTTCGAACGCATCACGCACTTCTTCGGAAAGCGCGACGGTATCGCCGACAACGAGTGCGGGCAGCACGCCTGCGGCGGCCGGTGGCAGTGCCTCGGCGGACGCGTCGACCAGGTCCGTCCGTACATTCGCCGCGAGCCGCTGCCACCACGGCGGTTCACCGATCCGCGTCGGCGCATCAGCGGCACGCAGGGTGGCGACGGTCAGGTCCGCGCGGTTCGGTTCGGCCACCTCTGCCCGGAACCGCACCAGCTGGCCGGGAGACAGTTCGGCCCAGTCACCACCCTGCGCGAGCACCACGACCGACCCGCCTGCCCGCGTCCACGTCGCGCCGTGACCGAACTCGCGCAGACCCGCACGAACAAGCCACCGCCGCTCACCGCCGAAACCACCGGCGCGCACGGGTTTCGCATCATCGGTGACCACCGCGAGCACGTTCACCGATCGACCGAACGACTCCCGCAGCGGGTGCGACTGCACGTGATGCTCCTGCCAAGCAGCCGCTGCCCCGAAGCCTGCCGCGAGCAGCATCGTCGCCAACCCGGTCACCGCGACAACCCGCCACCGTTCCCGCCGATGCGCCATCGCCCACAGCAACACCACCCACAGCCCGATCGCCACCACTACCGCGCCCACCGACAACACCGATCCGGCAACCCACCCCACGGTCACTGCGACGATCGTCGCCACCCAGCACCCGAGCGCCGCAGGAACCAGCCGCATATCGAGGACCTGCTGCTCCGGCTCCGCTTCTACTGCTTCCTCGCCCGGCGCCGCCGCTCTCATCCGTGAGCCGCGTCGTCGTGTCCGGAGGTTCCGCTGTCCGCATTCCCCGCGGCGGTGTCCGCAGCGCACTGTGTCCCGCCGAGTCCGATCACACACGGCGGTCGGACGGCGGTCGACCCCCGCGCTCGATCATCCAGCGCGCCCCCGGATCGGTCCGTGACATGCCGCCTTCCCTGCCGCGCGCAGGGCCACTGCGGGCAGGTCATGGGGTCACCTTCGGTGGGACAGTGACCGCCCGGCGGTCACTGTCTGCGGTGTCGCAGATCTCGTGCCGGTTGTCGCGACGTGGCCCAGACGTCATGTCGTCACCAGGTCGCGCAGTCGGGCCAAGCGAGCCGGTCCGATGCCGTCGACCTCGCCGAGTTGCGCGACATCGGTGAAGCGCCCGTTGGTCGAGCGCCACGCGAGAATCGCCTTCGCGGTGACCGGACCGACGCCGGGTAGTGCGTCCAATTCGGCTTCGGTGGCGGTGTTCAGGTCCAGGCGGGAGTTGCCCGGCACATCGCCGCCTGCGATGGGGCCGGTGGGGTGGGAACCCACGGTGCTCGATCCGGCCGTTGTGTTCGAGCCTGCGGTGTTCGGCGCGGCGGCGGGCGGACGGCCCGCACCGATCATGATGCTGCCCAGACGGGGTTGTCGGCTCTGGGGGTCGGTTGCCCCGACGACGACCTGGTCGCCGTCGGAGAGACGTTGAGCCAGGTTCAGGCCTGCCAGATCAGCGCCTTCTCTGGTGCCACCGGCCTTCTCGAGAGCGTCGGCGATCCGGGACCCGCCCGGCAATCGGTGCAGGCCGGCCCGCTCGACCAATCCGACCACGCTGACGACAACCTCAGCACCCGCACTCGGTTCTTGGCCCGACAGCGCCGCGACGGCGGCGGGCGGATCAGCGTGCACCGCAGTGCTGTCCGCGCGCAGCACCGGCACCGGCGGCACCGCGCGCGCCACGGGCTGATCGCGCACCACCATCACACCCGCCAGCACGACGGCGATGAGCCCGACCAGGCCCAGCGCCAGCGCACCGCGTCGACCAGGGTCCAGCCTCGCTCCACGAAAGCGTTCGGGCACCAGCCGATTTCGCCGACGCGGCGCGCCATCGTCGAGCCATCCCGACGTTGCGACCGGTCCGGCGGGGCCGGACGACGGTGCGAGTTCGTCTTCGTCCCACTGTCCGTCGCCGTCATCGGCGCTCGAGTCGACCTTCGCGGCCTGTGGCGTCAGCAGGCTGCTCGGTCGTGCTCGCTCGCGGACCGCCAGACCGCCCAGCCGTTGCCGCACTCGCTCATGCTCTTCGTGTCGTGACATGGCAGCGACGCTATGCCCAGACCGGCCCGGCAAACCGGCGCCGACCTGGGCTTCGAAGAAACCTGTGGATAACCCTGCCCCTGTGGACAACTCACCGCCGCGAGACCAGCACACCCGGAATCCGGCCTGCTCGAATAGCTAGCGTGGCGCTCATGGCCGATTCGACGTATTCAGGAACCCATGGAACTCGCACAACGATTCCGCGACTTCGCGCTCCGCGAAGCGCGCGACAATTCCCCGCTCTATCGCCGACGGGGGCTCGACATCAGCACGGACCCCGAGGTGCTGGCGCTGATCGCTCGGTTGCCGACGGAAAAGCAGCAACCGAACCTGATCCTGGCTGCCGCGCGAGTGAACGGCGCGATCGCGGTTCCCTACAGCGAGTTCCGCGACCAGCTGCGCGAGAACTGGGAGGCGATCTCGGCGACCGCGCTGCGCCGGCGGACGCAGACGAACGAAGCAGGTCGGGCGGCCACCCTCCTGCCGGTCTTGGCACGCCTACCTGGACCGCTGTCACTCATCGAGGTCGGAGCCTCGGCCGGACTGTGCCTGTACCCGGACCGTTTCAGCTATCGCTACGGCACCGCCGCGCTGGACCCTTCCGACGGTCCGTCACCGGTTGTGCTGACCTGCGAGACAACCGGTGCGGTACCGATCCCGGCCCGGCTCCCCCAGGTCGTTCATCGCGCAGGGGTGGATCTGCACCCGCTCGATGCCGGCGACAGCGAGGACCGGCAGTGGTTGTCCGCTCTCATCTGGCCGGGTCAGCACGAGCGGCAGGCGCGGCTGCGTTCGGCCTGCGAGATCGCCGCCGCGGATCCGCCGACCATCGTTACCGGCGACCTGAACGAGCAGGTCAGCGAGCTGGTACACGCGGCGCCGAAGGACAGCACGGTGGTGGTGTTTCACAGTGCCGTGCTCAGATATCTCTCGCCGCAAGCACGCACGACCTTCCGAGCGACAGTCCTGGAGCTGCCCTGCCACTGGATTTCGCAGGAGGGCACCGGGGTACTCACCTCGCTGGTCGACCGACTTCCCCCACTAGACACGGACGCGGCCCGAATGGTGCTGGCTCTCGACGACGTGCCGTTGGCTTTCGCCGGGCCGCACGGCCAGTCGCTGGACTGGTTCGGCCCGGCATAGCGACCTCAGAGCCGGCGCATCACCGACACGACGCGGCCCAGGATGACTGCTTCGTCCCCATCGATCACGGAGTAGGCGGGGTTGCGTGGTTCGAGTCGGACGTGGCCGTTGCGGCGGCGGTACACCTTGACGGTGGCTTCCTCGCCGATCATGGCGGCGACGATATCGCCGGACTCGGCTTCGCGCTGACTGCGGACCACCACGAGATCGCCGTCGCAGATCGCGGCGTCGATCATCGAGTCACCCCGGACCCGCAGGCCGAAAACCTCACCGCGGCCCACCAGTTCACGCGGGAGAGTCAGGACGTCGTCGGGGTTGTGCTCGGCCAGGATCGGGGCGCCCGCGGCGATGTCGCCGACAACGGGCACCGACACCGAAGCATCGGAGTCGGCCGCGGGCGCGCCGCGCAAGAACAGGCGTACATCGATCGGACGAGCCATGGTGGCGGCACGGCGCAGAAAACCGTCCTCCTCCAAGGCCTTCAGGTGCTGGGAAACCGTGGACGTAGAGCGCAGGCCCACCGCGTCGGCGATCTCCCGCGTACTCGGCGCATAGCCGTTGGCGTGCACCGAATCCCTGATCACAGCAAGAATGTGTTGCCTGCGGGCAGGCAGGTTCGCGGCGTCGAGTTGGTCGAAGTCGTCGTATCCGGTCATCGGGGAATCGTAGATCCCCACCCGATCACCACCTCAGCGCAGGCTCCTCGCGAAACAGTTCGATTGCGGCAAGACGTGATACGGCGCGAACAACGGAATCCGGTGGTAGCCGCTGCGTTCGTAGAAACGCACCGCGTCGGGCTGCAGGTGCCCGGTCTGCAGAATCATCCGGGCCAGACCTGCCTCGCGGGCAGTCGATTCGGCGGCGTGCAGCAGAGCCGTCGCGGCTCCGGTTCCACGGTAGGCGCGACGAACGAACATCCGTTTCAGTTCGAGGTCGTCGGCGTTCCACCGCAAGGCGGCATGGCCGACAAGCTCATCGGCAACGTAGGCGACGAAGGTTTGGTGCACACTCTCGCGATCGATCGAATGGGGCGCGAGACCGCGGGCGCCGAGTTCGGCTTCGAGGTGTGCGTAGCGGGGACCGACCTCGGCCGACATCTCCCCACGCAGCGTCTCAGCATCAGGATGGTCCCAGTCGACCGTGATCACTCGGACGGGCAGGTCCGCGTGAGGAGAAGTGTTGCCTGCCATGACACCTACGGTAGGCATTGCCGCAGCGTCGCGAGGGGATTGCGCCGCCCGGAATTCTCCATCACCGCCGTGTCAGGAACATCCGCCGGGCAACACTGCTACGCCGAGCGCGCCGACGCCGAGGTGGACACCGAGTGTGGGGCCGAACTCGGCGACGTAGAGCTCTTGGACATCGGGCAGTTGTTCTCGCAGTTGTGCGGCAATCGTTTCGGCAGCCTCGGGGGCGCCGAGGTGCTGGATGCCGAGGGCGGCGCCGTCGGCGGCGGCCGCGTCCACGGCGGCGGCCACCAACTTCGCGTACGCGCGCGATCTGGTTCGCACCTTCTCACGCAGTTCGAGTTTGCCCTCCACCAGCTGCAACAGTGGCTTGGTCACCAGTTCGCTGCCGAAGAACGCGGCGGCGCTGCTCAATCTGCCGCCCTTGCGAAGCTGTTCAGTTCGGTTGACCAGGATGAACGTGCGGGCGCGGGCCGCGGCGGCGACCGCACGTTCGTAAACTACGTCCAGCGCTTCGCCTGCCACCGCTCGACGCGCGGCGGCCAGCACCGGCAGGCCGGTCGCCAGGCCGGCGCCGAGCGAATCGACAAGGCGCACACGGTCTTCGGCGCCCATGTCGCGTACCGCCTGGCGGCCGGATTCCCAGGTCGCCGACAACCTGCGCGACAGGTGCACGGCTACCACACCGTCACCGCCGCTGTGGGTGAGCGCGCGTTCGTAGGCTTCGCGCAGCTCACCGGGCGAGGCAGCCGAGGTGGTGACCGAATCCGCCGTGTAGTCGATCTCGATGGGATCGAGACCTTCCCGGATCGTCCGGTCGCCGACGAGCACGTGCAACGGCACCACGTCGATACCGAGTTCGGCGACAAGGTCCGCGGACAAACCCGCCGCCGAATCGGTGACCACCACAACGGCCACGGACTACCGGACCTCCTGCAGCGCCTTGCTCATCGCCGTCGCCACCGCCGCATGCCCGGCCCATCCCCAATGGATGCCGTCCGGGTTCGCCGAATCCGACTCGATATCCTCACGCACGGCCGCACCGAGGTCGACGAGCGGCACCGAGGTGCGATCCGACCACGCCTGCAATGCCTTGACCGCTCGAGCCCTGCCTCGGTGCACTCGTCCGTAGGCGTCGCACTTGTGCACCGACGGCAGCACCGCCACAACGGGCAGTTCCGGACGCAGGTGGTTCAACGCGGTCCGCGACTGATCCAGGTAGTCCACGCTGATTCTCGGCGGAAGGGCAACCGGGCGACCGAGTTTCGACAGCTTCGGCTGCAACCAGTTGTAGGAGGCACGCACACCACGACGCAGACGCGGCGGACGGATGTAGCGGATCATTTCCCGCAGCGCGGTGGGCAGCGGGGACGGCAGCGTGTCCATGCCGCCGACGGCGAACACGACCGCCCCGGCGCGTGGCACCGCGGCCCAGACCCGAGGATCCCCGATCAACGCCCAGTAGGCATCACGGCAGGTCCAACCGATCCGCGCGATCAGCTCGACATCCCAATCCAGTTCCGCGGCGACGATATTCGGCCAGATCCGGGGGTCATCGGCAGGCAACCCGCCCTTGGGGCCGTAGTAGGCGAGCGAGTCGGCGATCACGAGCAGTACCGGGCGCGGTGCCGCGGGCTCCACCGGCTGGGGCGAAACACCCTCGGCTACGAGGGAAGAACCTGCCGCTGCCGCGCCGACCGTCTCACCTTGCGGCGCAGGAGGGCTCACGGAATCGACGGCGAGGTTCGCGTCGGTGGCAGTCGAAGTCCCGAGCAGGCTGTCAGCGGGTGCCGCCGACGCAGCCGGGAGGTCGGCCCGCACCACAGCAGGACCAACCTCGTCGACCGCCGCTTCGACGGCAGGCGAAGGAGTTTCGGGATCGCCGGTCGCGGTGGACGCGTCGGCACCCGAGACAGACGGATCAGGTGTCTGCGGGTGCGGCTGAGCCGGATCGACCGATGCGCCGGCGTCGGCGAACGGCTCGACTACCGGATCAGCGGTGGAGACGGCGCTGTCGGCATCCGACACCGCATCGACTTGCGCTACCTCCACAGCAGGCTGCGCCGTATCAGGCCCGGCGACAACAGCATCCGAGTCGCCCAGCTCGACGGCACCGGACGTCGCGCTGTCGGCATCCTGCGCGCCGGAACTCGGCGCGATGCCGACACCGGCCTCATCGTCGGCCGAGATCACGGAGCTGCCCGCGCTGCGGGCTTCCTCCGACGAACCATCGTGCGCCGACGACACGGAATCCGCTGTCCCCGAGCCGGACCCGGCGGCATCCGCCTCCGGGTCGACCGGCTCGGGCGCGACGACGGCCGGTGGCGGAACCGGACCGAACAGGGCATCGGGCAGCGATCGTGTGCTGCGCGCGGTGACCCGCTGGAAGAGTTCGTCCGGTACCGAACGGATCGGCTCCTCACGTTCATTGCGTGCGGGCCGAGCGGGTGGCGGACCGAAAAGCGCGTCCGGCAATTGCCGTCCGGCTTTGGCCGTCACCTGCTGAAACATCTCATCGGGTACCGATCGGACGGGCTCTTCATTGGACATCGGGAGCTACCTTCGCCGCTGCGTTCCAAACATCGAGGCGCCAGCCGGGTCGGTCGATATCCGGGCCGTGACTGGAAAGCTGCACCCAGCTGGTATTCGCCAGCCCGCCGAGGGCAGGCCAGTTCTGCGGGGACAGTTCCAGCAACGCGGCCGTCAGAGCAGCGATCAGCCCGCCGTGCGCAACCAGGATGATAGTCCGACCGGGCCAATCCTGCCGCTCGTTGTACAGTTCGCGCACCACGGGCAGTGCCCGTGCGCCGACCTCGAGCTTGCTCTCGCCACCGGGCGGTGTGTAGGTGGCGTCCAGACGCCACTGCACACGCGCACCGGGGTAGTCGGCGTCCACTTCGAGGTGGGTCAGGCCCTCCCAGTCGCCCAGATGGGTTTCGCGCAGCCGCGGATCGGTGATGACAGGCAGATCGCTGACGTCACCGAGCGCCTGCGCGGTTTCCTTGGCGCGCCGCAGATCGGAAGCGTGGATCGCGATGGCGTTGCGTGAACCCAGCTCGCGCGCAGCCTCTTTGGCCTGCTGGCGACCGAGCTCGGTGAGATCGGTGTCGATCTGGCCTTGCATGCGGTCGGCGGCGTTCCATTCGGTCTGCCCGTGCCGCAACAGGATCAGGTTGCGCACATGGGCGTACTTGCTCACTCGCTGTCTGCCTCTACCTGCGCGTCGTCGTCGGCGGCCGGAGTCGGCAGTGCCGCGATGCCCTCGACGGGAACCGCCGGGCAGTCACGCCACAGGCGCTCGAGTGCGTAGAAGTTGCGCTCGTCGTTGTGCTGGACGTGCACGACGATGTCCACGTAATCGAGCAGCGCCCAGCGACCCTCCCGGGTGCCCTCGCGGCGGACGGGCTTGTGGCCGGCTTCGCGCAGCTTGTCTTCGATGTTGTCGACGATCGCGTTGACCTGGCGCTCGTTGGGCGCCGAGGCGATCACGAAGCAGTCGGTGATCACCAACTGCTCGGAGACGTCGAGAACGACGACATCGATGGCGAGCTTGTCGTCGGCCGCGAGTGCGGCGACCGTGGCCATCTCGATCGCTTCGGGGGAGGCACTCATTCGGTTTCCTCCTGCGTGGTCACAACCATGTGGCTCAACGTCAGCTACCTTCCGTTCCTGCGGGCACGTAGAGGTGCCGCTTCGATATGTACTGCACCACGCCATCGGGGACGAGGTACCAGACCGGCCGACCCTCCGCGGCGCGGCGGCGGCATTCGCTCGACGAGATGGCCAGCGCGGGAATCTCGACCATCGTCACGGCGTCGGCGGGGAGATCCCGCAAATGCTCTTCGAGATGATCGGTGTTGAGTTCGTAACCCGGTCGGCTCACCCCGACGAACTTCGCCAGTTCGAACAGTTCGGTCCAATCCTGCCATGTCAGGATGTTGGCCAGCGCGTCCGCACCGGTGATGAAGTACAGCTCCGCGTCGGGATGCGCATTCTGCATCTCCCGCAGG
>JACIXH010000253.1 GCA_014360565.1 Nocardia sp. | reverse complement strand
CATTGTTTCTGGCGGTGGAATTGCCGGGTCGCGCGACCCGGCAATTCGCCGAAATCAATCGTTGGCGTGCAAGGCGGCATTGAGTTCGACGCCGGTGCCCTTGCGAGCGACGACCTCGACGGCGCCGGTGGTGGAATTACGGCGGAACAGCAGATTGTGCTGTCCCGACAGGCTCGCCGCCTTGACGACGGCGCCGTCGGGTCCGGTGACCTTCGTGCCCGCCGTGACGTAGAGGCCCGCCTCGATCACGCAGTCGTTGCCGAGCGAGATGCCGAGCCCGGAGTTGGCGCCCAGCAGCGAACGCTCGCCGACGGAGATGACCTGGGTGCCGCCGCCGGACAGCGTGCCCATGATGGAGGCGCCGCCGCCCACATCGGAGCCGTCGCCGACCACGACGCCCGCCGAGATGCGTCCCTCGACCATCGAGTTGCCGAGGGTGCCCGCGTTGAAGTTGACGAACCCCTCGTGCATGACGGTGGTACCCGCGGCGAGGTGCGCGCCCAGGCGCACGCGGTCCGCGTCACCGATGCGAACACCGGCGGGAACCACGTAGTCGACCAGGCGGGGGAACTTGTCGACGCTGAGCACCGTGACCGGGCCGCGGGCGCGCAGCTTCAGCCGGGTCTGTTCGAAACCGTCGACCGAGCACGGGCCGTGATTGGTCCACACCACGTTGCTGAGCAGCCCGAACTGACCGTCGAGGCTCAGGCCGTGCGGCTGCACCAGGCGGTGCGAGAGCAGGTGCAGACGCAGGTAGACGTCGTGCGCGTCGACCGGCGCGGCCGACAGATCGGCGATCGTGGTGCGCACCGCGACCACCTCGACCCCACGCGCGGCGTCCACGCCGAGGAGCTCGGCGAACTCGGGTACGTCGGCGGCGTCGAGGCGCTGGGAACCGGTCTCGGTGAACTCGCCCAGCGCGGGGCTGGGGTACCAGGTATCGAGGACGGTCCCGTCCGAGGTCACATTGGCGATACCGACTGCAGTTGCTCCCTGAATACTCACGGACGCCATTTTGCCCGGTCCGGCCCGCGCGGTGTGCCGCGGGCCCTGTGCGTTCGACCACGCGGTCTGCTTCGTGCGGATCGGGAATCGAACGCTCGCCCGTACTAGTGTCGAGTTGTGACTCTCGATTTGCGTGCCGATCCCATCCAGCTGACCGCCGCCCTCGTCGACGTGCCGAGTGTCTCGCGCGACGAGGACAAAATCGCGGACCTGGTCGAGCGGGCGCTACGGGATCAGACGACCGGATTCGAAGTGGTGCGCCACGGCAATGTGGTGCTGGCCCGCACGCAGCGCGGATTGCCGACGCGGGTGATCCTGGCGGGCCATCTCGACACCGTGCCGATCGCGGGCAATGTGCCGAGCCGACCGGCCGAAGTCGATGGTGAAGCGGTGCTTTTCGGTTGTGGCACAGTCGATATGAAGTCCGGCGACGCGGTATTCCTGCATCTGGCCGCGACGATCGCCGATCCGGCCCATGATCTGACGCTGATCTTCTACGACGGTGAGGAAATCGCGGCGGAATTCAATGGGCTCGGACATATCGAGCGGGAATTGCCGGAATGGCTCGACGGCGACTTGGCGATTCTCGGTGAGCCCTCGGCGGGTTGGATCGAGGCCGGATGTCAGGGCACGTTGCGGGTGCGCCTGACCACCTCCGGCGTGCGAGCGCATTCGGCGCGAGCGTGGCTGGGGGAGAACGCGATTCATGGCCTTTCGCCCGTGCTGTCCCGGTTGTCGGCGTACGCGGCGCGTGAGGTCGATATCGACGGTTGTGTGTATCGCGAGGGACTGTCCGCCGTGCGGGTCTCGGGTGGGGTCGCGGGCAATGTGGTGCCCGATGTCGCCGAGGTGGATGCGAACTTCCGTTTCGCTCCCGACCGCACCGTCGAGCAGGCCATCGCGCACGTGCGTGCGGTGTTCGACGGGCTCGATGTCGCCTTCGAGGTCACCGACTCATCACCCGGCGCCCTCCCCGGCCTGACCGCTCCCGCGGCCCGCACGCTCATCGACTCGGTCAACGCCCACGGCGGCGGTGGCGTGCGCGCCAAGTACGGCTGGACCGATGTCTCCCGCTTCGCCGCCCGCGGCATTCCCGCCGTCAACTTCGGCCCCGGAGACCCGAACCTCGCCCACAAACGCGACGAGCACGTCCCGCTCAGCCAGATCACCGCCGTCACCGCGATGTTGCGCACCTACCTGTCGAAGCCGTAGATCGCAGGCGACAGCGTCCTGGCGCGAACGGCCGTCGGGTTCGCGCTCACCAACCGCCACTGAACAGCGCGGCCAGGCCGGGAACCGGATCGGTCGCATTGGTGATGTTCGCGACGGCGACTACGACCAGGATCAGCGCGACCAGCGCCGAGCAGGTTCCGAACACGGCGAGGACTCGGCGGGAGCGACGGTCGCCGGACAGGGCGCGGGCCCGCCACAGCAACGCGCACGTCCCGATGAGCGCGAGGGCCGCGACGGCGGCGAGGACCGCCATCGCGGCGTGATAGCGAGCGAAGTCGTCGATCATCACCTCCAGCGCGGGAGTGCTGGTGCCGGAGGCCAGCCCCTGGTCGACCTCTGTGAGAACTTCCGTGGCGCCCTCGTGCGTCAACATCGGCAACAGCGAGGCGAAGGGCGTCACCGCGCCCTGAACATTGGCGAGCACCAGCACCAGCGAACACAGCGCGAGCGCGGCGGACACGCCACCGGATGCCGCGAGAGTCACCCGGTTGCCGAGCCCCGCCGAGCCCGCTGCCACGAACGCCCGCCACAGGCGCACGGCGAGGGTGACGAGCACCGCCAGCGCAATCGCCGCGAACACTGCTTTGGCGAGGTGGTAGCGGAACCAGTAATCGACCACCTGCGCCAGTTCCGTGGTGAAATCCCGGGTTCCGGCCCGCCAGTACGCGTCGAAGGCCGTGCCGAACGCCTGCCGAAGATCGCTCTCACCGCCGAAGTCGGCGCCCGGCCTGCGCGCCAGCGGGCGCGGCGCGACAACGAACGCGGCGATCAACGCGCCGGTCAGCGCGAGCAGGGCGGCGAGAATGCGACCCGAACGTGCGGGAGTGGCAGTGGGCACAACAATCCTTCGGCTCGATCGAGTGCGCGATGCTGGTGGTGACCGGGTAGATCGTCAAGTGCGCGCCCGTGGCTGGAATCCAACACAGTAGGTTGGGGTCATGTCTACCGATTCCGCTGATGATCAGGTTGGGAAGGCCAAACCGAAGTTCCGTGGGCCGGTGATGTTCCGGCGCGAGCGCAAGCCCGGCGCGCGTACCGCCGACCGGAACCTGCTCGACACGCGGCAGGACAGCGAATGGGTGCACACCGATCCGTGGCGGGTGCTGCGGATCCAGGCCGAGTTCGTCGAGGGATTCGGCGCGCTCGCCGAGACTCCGCCCGCGGTGACCGTGTTCGGATCGGCGCGCACCGGCCCCGACCACCCCGAGTACGCGGCGGGCATGGCGATCGGTACCGCGCTCACCCAAGCCGGTTTCGCGGTGATCACCGGCGGCGGGCCCGGCGCGATGGAAGCGGCCAACCGGGGGTGCTCGGAGGCGGACGGGTTCTCGATCGGGCTCGGAATCGAGCTGCCGTTCGAGCAGGGCCTCAACGATTGGGTGGATCTGGGGATCAACTTCCGGTACTTCTTCGTCCGCAAGACGATGTTCGTGAAGTACTCGCAGGCCTTCGTGTGCCTGCCCGGTGGTTTCGGCACCCTCGACGAACTGTTCGAGGCGCTCACCCTGGTGCAGACCCGCAAGATCACGCGCTTCCCGATCATCCTGTTCGGTACCGAATATTGGTCGGGCCTGGTCGACTGGATGCGCAGCTCCCTGGCGGGCTCGGGCAAGATCTCGCCCGAGGACCTCGATCTGATCCAGCTCACCGACAGCGTCGACGAGGTCGTGCGGATCATCCAGGGCGAAACCGGCGATCACGCCGATATCGAACGCCTCGGCACCGAGGATCAATGGTGAGCTACTCGATCTGTGTCTACTGCTCGGCCAGCACCACCGATCCCGATCTGATCAGCCTCGCCGCGCGCGTCGGCACCGAAATCGCCCGGCGTGGGTGGCAATTGGTCTCCGGTGGCGGTCACGTATCGATGATGGGTGCGGTCGCCACCGCCGCCAGAGCGGGCGGCGCGCACACCATCGGGGTGATCCCGAAGCACTTGGTGCACCGGGAAGTCGCCGACGTCGACGCCGACGAACTGCTCGTCACCGACACCATGCGTCAACGCAAACAGCTGATGGAAGCGCGGGCAGACGCGTTCCTCACCCTGCCCGGCGGTATCGGGACACTCGAGGAACTGTTCGAGACCTGGACCGGCGGCTATCTCGGCGAACACACCAAACCTGTTGTGCTGCTGAACGCCGAGGGCTTCTACGACGGCCTTTTCCACTGGATCGATGAACTGTCCGAGCGCACAATTGTGCCGCGGCCGGCACGTGAGCGACTCATCGTGACCACCGATATGCCCGCCGCGTTCGCCGCGCTGGAACCGGCCGCGCCCGCACAGTAGGAGGCAACCACATGAGCAGAGACACCCGCGACACGGTCAGCGTGTTCGACCTGGCCAAAGCCCTGCCCGCGATGGCGCTCGACGCTCCCGGCATGCTGCGCAACGCGCGGGGAATGTTGGTGGGGCCCAAGGACAAAGCCTCGATCGGCTGGTACTTCCAGCGCGTCGCGCACCGCAGACCCGACCGGGTGTTCCTGCGTTTCGAAACGCGCTCCTACACCTACCGCGCCGCCAACAGCGAGGTGAACCGGTACGCCGCAGTGCTTTCCTCGCGCGGGGTTGCTCGTGGCGACGTGGTGGGCGTACTGATGACCAACCGGCCCGAAACGCTGTTCACGGTGCTCGCGGTGCTCAAGCTCGGCGCCACCGTCGGTCTGCTCAACTACAACCAGCGCGATCAGGTGCTCGCGCACAGCATCGGCCTGCTCGACAGCGTGCTCAATGTCGTCGGCGAGGAGTGCGCGCAGGCGCTGGACTCGCTGCCCGAACCCGCGCAGAACGTGCTCGCAGCCGAGGAACTCGCCGAATCCGCGCGCACCGCACCCGATTCCGATCCCGCCGCGTGTGCGCAGGTGCGGGCCGGCGAGCGGGCGTTTCTGATCTTCACCTCCGGCACCACCGGTCTGCCCAAAGCCAGCGTGATGACCCACCAGCGCTGGACCAAGAGCATGTCGGGGCTCGGCGGGCTCGGCGTCCGATTGCGCGCCGACGACGCCCTGTACTGCTGCCTGCCGCTCTATCACAACAACGCGCTCACGGTCGCGCTGTCGGCGGTCCTCGCGGGGGAGGCGACCTATGTGCTCAGCCGCAAGTTCTCGGCCTCGGGATTCTGGGACGAGATCGCGCGCGAGCGGGCCACCGCGTTCATCTACATCGGTGAGTTGTGCAGGTATCTGATCAACCAGCCGATACAGCCCGCCGAGCAGGGCAACCGGGTCCGGCTGGCCGTCGGCAACGGTCTGCGGCCCGAACTGTGGGACGAGTTCCGTCGCCGGTTCGGGATCGGCCGGGTGGTCGAGTTCTACGGCTCCAGCGAGGCGCCGCTGGCCTTCGTCAACGCGTTCGGCGTCGACCGCACCGCCGGGCTGTGCCCGCTGCCGTACGCGGTCGTCGAGTACGACGACGAGACCGGCCAGGCCAAGCGTGGTCGCGACGGAAAGCTGCGCCGTGTGCGCTCGGGCGGGGTCGGACTGCTGCTGGCGAAGGTGAACGACCGTCAGCCGTTCGACGGCTACACCGACAAGCGGGCTTCCGAATCCAAGCTGGTGCGCGACGGTTTCAAGAAAGGCGATTGCTGGTTCGACACCGGCGACCTCGTCCGTGACCAGCACCTGTGGCATATCGCGTTCGTGGACCGGCTCGGCGACACGTTCCGGTGGAAGGGCGAGAACGTGGCGACCACGGAGGTCGAGGGCGCGCTCGGGCACGACGCGATCGTCGAACAGGCCGTTGTCTACGGTGTCGACATCCCCGGCACCGACGGAAAAGCGGGCATGGCGGCGATCACGCTGGCCGACGGCGCCGCGTTCGACGGGAAGGCGCTGGCGGCGACGGCATACGAGCGGCTGCCGCTGTACGCGGTGCCCCTGTTCGTACGCGTGGTCGCCGAGCTGGAGCAGACCTCGACGTTCAAGAGCCGCAAGGTCGAATTGCGCAAGCAGGGCTATACGCCGGATCCGGACAGTCAGCTGTACGTGCTGTCCGGCCCGGCAGCTGGCTACGTCCCCGCCTACGCTGAATACGCCGACGACGTTGCCGCCGGTCGAGCCCCGCGCCAGCAAAGGTAACGTCTGATTTCGCATGAACACGGTCAACTCGTCGGCGACGGACAGGCGCAGCCGCCGCCTCTCGTCAGGTCGCCGACGCCGATTCCGGCCACCTGTGTCCGGCCACACGTCGCGCAGGGGCGGGAGAAGACATGGATAACTCGGGTACCCCCCGCAACGAGCGCACGCTGTGCGGGCGTGAGGTGGCGGCCGATCGCGCGTTGGTGATGGCGATCGTCAACCGCACGCCGGACTCGTTCTACGACCGCGGCGCCACGTTCACCGACGAGGCCGCGATGGAGCGGGTCTCGCGTGCGGTCGACGAAGGCGCCGATCTGGTCGATATCGGCGGCGTGAAGGCGGGGCCGGGCGTCACCGTCGACGCGGCCGAGGAAACGCAGCGGGTGGTGCCGTTCGTCGCGGCGATCCGGTCGAAGTACCCGAACCTGTTGATCAGTGTGGACACCTGGCGAGGTGATGTCGCGCGAGCGGCCGTCGCGGTGGGCGCCGACCTGATCAACGACACCTGGGCCGGTGCCGACCCCGACCTCGTGCACGTCGCCGCCGACACGGGCGCAGGCATCGTCTGCAGCCACACCGGTGGCGCCGTGCCGCGGACCCGGCCGCACCGTGTCCGGTATGCCGATGTGGTGGCCGAGGTGACCGCAACGGTGGTCGCCGCGGCCGAGAACGCCGCGGCCGCGGGGGTGCGAACCGACGGCATCGTGATCGATCCCACCCATGATTTCGGAAAAAACACCTATCACGGGCTCGAGTTGTTGCGCGGAATCGACAGTCTTGTAAAAACCGGGTGGCCAGTTCTGATGGCACTGAGTAACAAGGATTTTATCGGGGAGACTCTAGGGGTAGGTCTTACCGAAAGGGTCGAGGGCACACTGGCGGCAACCGCATGGTCGGCCGCCGCGGGCGCTCGGATCTTCCGGGTTCACGAAGTCGCCGAGACCCGGCGGGTCGTGGACATGATCGCCGCGATCCAGGGCATCCGGCCCCCCGCACGAACTCTGCGAGGTCTGGCATGAAAATCCAACACCGCGAGCCCGCCTGGGCCACCACGCACACCTGGGACACCCCTGACTGGACGGTCGGCCAACTGGTCGCCGCCAAAGCGGATCGCACCGTCTCGGTGGTGCTGCCCGCGCTCAACGAACAGGACACCGTCGCCGACGTCGTGGCCAGTATCCGGCCGCTGCTCGGCACCCTCGTCGACGAATTGATCGTGCTGGACTCCGGGTCCACCGATGCCACCGCCGAACGCGCACGCGCGGCGGGCGCCGAGGTGGTCACCCGCGAGCAAGCAGTTCCCGAACTCGAACCGGTCCCCGGCAAGGGGGAGGTGCTGTGGCGCTCGCTGGCCTGCACGACCGGCGACCTGATCGTCTTCGTCGACTCCGACCTGATCGACCCCGACCCTGCTTTTGTGCCCAAGCTGCTCGGCCCGCTGCTGATGATGGAGGGCACCCACCTGTCCAAGGCCTACTATCGCCGCCCGCTGCGCCAGGGCGAGGCCGTGGACGTCAACGGCGGCGGACGGGTCACCGAACTCGTTGCCCGGCCTCTGCTGGCCGCGCTGCGACCCGATCTGGCACAGATCCTGCAACCGCTCGGCGGCGAGTACGCGGGCACCAGGGAACTGCTCACCTCGGTCCCCTTCGCGCCCGGCTACGGCGTGGAAATCGGTCTTCTCCTCGACACCTACGACACCAGGGGCTTGGATGCGATCACCCAGGTGAACCTCGGCGTCCGCACCCATCGCAACCGGCCGCTCGCCGACCTGGGCGTCATGAGCCGCCAAATCCTCGGCACGGCACTGCGCCGCAGCGGCGTGCCCGACTCCGGTGCGCCGCTCACCCAATTCCCGTTGATCGAGGGCGAATTCATCGCCCACACCACCGCGGTCTCGCTCGAAGACCGCCCTCCGATGAAAACCCTTCGGCCGGAACAAGTCGCGGCATAGCCGGCCCACGGGTGCAGGCCGGCCCGCCGCCGACGCGTCAGCGCTCGGCTCTACCGCTGAGCGCGACGGCGGCGGCCAGCACTGCCAGCAAGATCACCGCGAGGAGCACCTGCGGGTGCAGGCTGATGATCGTGGTACCGCTGAACTCGGGATCGTGAATCGCGGTGCCGGGGAACAGCATCGCCGCCAGCAGGCCCAGCCACGGGGTGGCCAGGATCGCGCAGGCCGTCCACAAGCGTGACCGGGTCAGCGGCCGCAGCAGCAGCGTCAACGCGAGCGCGCCGAGCAGCATCGACATCGCGATGTACTGGGCGTCGTGGAATTTCGCGTGGGGTGGCCAGGCGTCGTTGCGCAGGTGCTGCGCCGCGCCCGCCGGGATGACGAAATCCGCGAGCAGAGCGCCGAATGCGGTGATCACCGCGACGAGTACGGCGAGAACGCGCGGCGCGGAAAGAGGTTCGGAGACGGCGGTGGTCGTCATGTCACGAGGTTCCTTGCTGGTGTGCGGGTTT
>JACIXH010000252.1 GCA_014360565.1 Nocardia sp. | reverse complement strand
CGATGAACGGCAGCGGCGACTAGGCCGCGATCTGGATCCAGTGCGGGCTGCTACTGGTGGTCGCGGTGCTGATCACCCTCGTGTGGTCGGTGCTCGACCGGCGCCGCAGCGCCTATCCGCGGCTGCTGAGCTGGTTTCTCACAGCGCTGAGGTTGTTCGCGGGCGGGCAGATGCTGTTCTACGGCTTCGCGAAGCTGATTCCGACGCAGATGCCGGAGCCCTCGCTGATCGCCCTGCTCACGCGCGTCGGCGATCTGACGCCGATGGCGATGTTGTGGACGCAGGTCGGATCGGCGCCCGCCTACGAGATCGCGTTGGGGGTGGCCGAAGTACTCGCCGGGCTGCTGTTGTTCTGGCCGCGCACAGCCACGCTGGGCGCGATGCTGAGCGTGATCAGCATGGCGCAGGTATTGCTGCTCAACCTCACCTTCGATGTCCCGGTGAAGATGCTGGCCGGGCATCTGCTGCTGATGGGGCTGGTGCTGCTCGCCCCGCAAGCGCGCAGGTTGGCGAATTTCCTGGTACTGGAACGAGAGTCGGCGCCGGCCGTGCAACCACCGCTGTTCTCGTCCCGGCGGGCGAACCGGTGGGCCGCGCTCGCGCAGGTCGCGATCGGACTGTGGATCACCGCGGGAATGATCTCGATCGGTCTGGAGAGCTGGCGTGAATACGGCGGCGGTGCAACCGAACCCGAGCTGTACGGCATCTGGGAGGTCAGCGAATACGCGGTCGACGGTGCCCCCGTTCCGCCCCTCACCACCGATCCGGCGCGCTGGCAGCGCCTGGTCGTCGACGTGGAATCGGCGGGCTACCAGCGGATGGACGACACGATCGTGCCGGTGCTCGCCACGACCGACCTGGCCGCGAACACGATGACCCTCGCCGCCGCACCGACCGCGCCGGACACACCACCACGGCCCTACGCGACATTCACCGTCGAGCAGCCCTCGCCCGACCAGCTGACCCTGCGCGGCGAAGTCGACGGCCGACCGACGACGGTCACCCTCGATCGCGTCGACCTCGACCGCTTCCCGTTGCGCAGCACGGGCTTCCGCTGGGTGCAGAACGAGCCGCACTTCAGCTGAACCCCATGGACTCGCCCGCCCGGCGTGGCTCGCTCGTCCGGGGATGTGAGACCGACGGCGAGAGTGTCGGCCGGGCGCGTTCGGGCCGCACCCAGCCAGGAACTAGGCTGGGATACTGTGCCGAACACCGCTGACACCGCATCGACCCCGCCCGCAGGCGACCCGAACTACCTGGTCGGGCTCGATCTGCGTGGCCGCAGAGTGGTGGTGGTCGGTGGTGGAACCGTTGCCCAGCGCCGACTGGGGCTGCTCGTGGCCGCCGGCGCCGACGTCCACCTGATCAGCCGCGCCGTCACCCCGGCCGTCGAAGGCATGGGATCGGCGGGGCAACTGAGCATCGAACTGCGCGCCTACGCCGACGGGGACCTCGACGGCGCCTGGTACGCGATGGCCTGCACCGACGAACCCGAGACCAATGCCGCGGTGGTCGCCGAAGCCACCGCCAAACGCATCTTCTGCGTGCGCGCCGATATCGCCCGCGACGGCACCGCGGTCACCCCCGCGACCGCCCGCTACGACGGATTGTCGCTGGGCGTGCTCGCCGGTGGCGCGCACCGCCGCTCGGCCGCCGTGCGCAACGGCCTGCTCGAAGCGCTGCAATCCGGTGTGGTGACCGATGATTCGGAACCGGTGACCCCCGGCGTCGCGCTCGTCGGCGGTGGTCCCGGCGACCCGGACCTGATCACCGTGCGTGGGCGCAGGCTGCTCGCGCGCGCCGACCTGGTCGTCGCCGATCGGCTCGCCCCGCCGGAACTGCTCGCCGAACTCGGCCCGCACGTCGAGGTGATCGATGCCGCGAAGATCCCCTACGGCCGGTCGATGGCGCAGGAGGCGATCAACCTCGCGCTCGTCGAGGGCTACAAGGCGGGCAAGTTCGTGGTTCGCCTCAAGGGCGGCGATCCGTATGTGTTCGGTCGCGGCTACGAGGAACTCGAGGCGTGCACCGAGGCCGGTATCCCGGTGACGGTGGTGCCCGGCGTGACCAGTCCGATCTCGGTGCCCGGTGCGGCCGGTATCCCGGTGACCCATCGCGGGGTCACCCACGAGTTCGTCGTCGTGAGCGGGCACGTCGCTCCCGATCACCCCGATTCGCTCGTCGACTGGTCGGCGCTGGCGAAACTGCGGGGCACGATCGTGCTGATGATGGCGGTGGAGCGGATCGACAAGTTCGCCGCCGCCCTGCTCGCCGGTGGCCGCCCGTCCGACACCCCGGCCGCGGTCATCCAGGAGGGCACCCTGCGCACCCAGCGGGTGGTGCGCGCCGACCTCGCCACGGTCGCCGACCGGGTCAAGGAAGAGGGCATCCGCCCGCCCGCGATCATCGTCATCGGCCCGACCGCGGGCTTCGGCCTCGACTAGCTTCCCGGGCCGCGCCCCTCGCGTTGCCGTCGCGCCAATTACACTGCCTCGTTGTGCTCGATAAACCCGCTGCCACGATGCAGTATCCGGTGACGGGGCGGGCCTTCGGTCTCGCCATCCTCGTACTGAGCGGCCTGCAGTTCATGGTCGTGCTCGACGGCACCGTCGTGATCTTCGCGCTGCCGCGACTGCAGGAGGAGCTGGGGCTGTCCAGTTCGGGCAGCGCCTGGACGGTGACCGCCTACGGCCTGACCTTCGCCGGACTGATGCTGCTCGGCGGCAGGCTCGGTGACGCGTTCGGGCGCAAACGGATGCTGATCATCGGCGTCGGGTTGTTCACGGCAGCGTCGCTGGCCTGTGGTCTGGCCAACGGCGAGGCGATGCTGCTGATCTCGCGAGCCTTCCAGGGCGCGGGTGCGGCGATCGCGGCGCCGACGGCCTTCGCGCTGGTCGCCACCACCTTCGCGCCGGGACCTGCCCGCAATCAAGCGATCGCGATCGTCGGTTCGATGGCCGGAATCGGCTCGGTCGGCGGTCTCGTGGTCGGTGGCGCCCTCACCGAATTCTCGTGGCGATGGATCTTTTTGATCAATGTGCCGATCGGCGCGCTCATCGTGGCGGGCGCGGTCTACAAACTCGCCGATACCGAGCATCACCGCACGCCGCTCGACATCAAGGGCGCGATCCTGGGCACCCTGGCCTGCGCGACGATCGTGTTCGGCGCCACCGAGGGCCCGGCGATGGGCTGGACGAGTCCGGTCATCCTCGCCTCGCTGATCGGCGGGTTCGCGCTGCTGGTGATCTTCGTGATCACCGAACGTCGCCAGGCCGATCCGTTGCTGCCGTGGTCGTTGTTCGACAGCCGCGACCGGGTCGCCACCTTCGCCCTGATCTTCCTGGCCGGCGCGGTGCTCGGCGCGATGACGTTCTTCGTCGCCCAGCTGCTGCAGAACGTGCTCGGTTACAGCCCGCTCCAGGCCGGTATCGCCTCGATCCCGTTCACCGTCGGCATCGGCGTCGGCGGTGCCGTCGCGTCGAAGCTCGCGATGGTGGTCCCGCCGCGCTGGTTGCTGGCCTCGGCGTCGGCCGTGCTGGCGGTCGGACTGCTGTTCGGGTCGACGCTGGACCGGCACGTGCAGTATCTGCCGACCCTGCTGTGTCTGCTGGTGGTGATCGGCTTCGGCGTCGGTGTCGCGATGGTGCTGGCTCCGCTGTGCGTGCTCGTCGGCGTGCCGCCGTCGAATATCGGCCCGCTGTCGGCGGTCGGTCAGATGTTCATGAACCTGGCCACGCCGATCGCGATCGGCCTGCTGAGCCCGATCGCCGCGTCGCGCACCCTCTCGCTCGGCGGCACCGACGGCCGCGCCGCGGACATGTCCCCGCCGCAGATCGACGCACTGAACAGCGGCTACACCCTGGTGCTCTTCGTGTGTGCGATCTTGGCGGTCCTGGCCGCGCTCGTCGCTCTGACGCTGCGGTTCACCCCGCAGCAACTGGTCCAGGCGCAGCACGCGCAGGAAGAGGCCCAGCGCAGCTGACTGCGCGGCTCGCGCCTCAGAGGCGTCCGGTGACCTTGGTGGGGGTGATCCGGATGACGACGCGTTCGGAGTCGTTCACCGAGGCCGGGTTGAACTCGCGATACGGCTTGCCGGTGTATTTGAGCGACATCTCGTCCGGCAGTGCCCGCTCGGGATCCGGAGTCGTGGAGGCCTTGCCGCGGATCTCGGCGTAGAGGAACGGCCGCTGCGGCGGGTTCACCATCACGGTGATGCGCGGGTCGCGCACCAGGTTCTTGGCCTGCTGCCGGGAGACGGTGGTGGAGAACAGCAGCTCGTCGCCCTCGCGTTTGATCCAGACCACGGTCAGATGCGGATGCCCGTTCGGGCCGACCGTGGCGACGGTCGCGTAGACCTTCTCCTCGTCCAGATACGTTTTCAGCTCATCGGAAAGCACAGCGGTATCGGTCACGCTCGTGGACAACGCCTCGCGGCCCACCTGCATTCCGCGCGGGCCGCGAGATCGGAAGATCCACTCGTGTCAGGGATTTCAGCGAGGGCGGTCGCGGAGTTCAGTCTCGGCGGCCGGTGAGCGCCAGTGACGCGCCGAGCCCGATCATCACCAGGCTGCCCGTACCGCCGACGGCGGCGAGACGGCGCGGCGACCGCGCGAACCAGGACCGCGCCGAGCCTGCCACCAGTGCCCACAGCGAGTCGAAGATCAGCCCGAACACCGGGATGCAGAGCCCGAGGATCAGCATCTGTTGTGGCACCGAACCCCGTGTGGTGTCCACGAACTGCGGCAGCAGCGCCGCCAGGAAAACGATCGTCTTCGGGTTGGCGGCGCCGACCACGAATCCGTCCCGCAGCGCCGCCGCCGGACTGTGTGGATTCATGTCCTGTTCGGTATGAAACGCCGCCTGCAACGCGCCACGATGCCGAAATGCCTGCACGCCCAGGTAGACCAGATACGCGGCGCCGACGAGCTTGATCGCGGTGAACACCGCCGCCGACGCGGCCACCACCGCGCCCAACCCGAATGCCACGGCGATGACCTGCCCGTACACCCCGATCGAATTGCCCAGGACAGTCACCAGTGCAGTCCGGCGCCCCGCGGTGAGTGCGCGCCCGATAGTGAACAAGACGCTGGGTCCAGGCACGATAACCAGCAGAAACGCCAATCCTGCGAACGAAGCCAGATGAGCCGAGGAAACCATCGCCCCACGCTATCGGGCGCCCCGAGCGGTGACAACGGTGCGGACGAGAGAGCCAGGGGCCGTAGCTTTCCCGGCTCTGGGGGAACCTGCTCCGCCAGCAGCCCAGACGACAGTCCCGGGTCCCTCTCGAGTACTACCGGGGAACTAGCCCACGGAGTGATGTGGCGCCGCTCGGCTCGTTCGTAGTCTCGCCGTACTGCACGAACGCCGAGAGGACTTCAATGGCCATCCCCACCCAGCGCAAAACCCCGCTGCAGCGATTCCGTCTGCCGGTTCTGCTCGTCGGTACTGCCGGGTTGCTGATCGCCGCGCGGGGGCTGGACGCGCTCGTTTCGGACGTGCCTGTGCTGCGTTTGCTGGTCGGGGTCGGCGCGGCCGCCGGGGCGATCTTCGCCTACATGTGGCTTTCGCGGCATGTCGAGAACCGCACGGAGGTCGCCGAACTCGCCGCCGCCGGGCGGTGGAGCGGGCTCGGGCGCGGCGCACTCGTCGGCGCCGGGGCCTTCCTCGCGACGATGCTGCTCGCGGCCCTGTTCACCGACATCGACATCACCAGCGGCTCGTTGGGGGCCTGCCTCGGCGTGGCCGGCTCGATGGCGTCGGTGGCGGTCACCGAGGAACTGCTGTTCCGGGGCGTGGTGTACCGCATTCTGGAGGAACGGACCGGCGGCATCGTCGCGATCGCGGTGTCGTCACTGATCTTCGGGCTGACGCATCTGCTCAATGTCAACGCCACGCTGTGGGGCACCTTGGCCATCGCGGTCGAAGGCGGTGCGCTGCTGGCCATTGCCTACGCCGCCACGCGGTCGCTGTGGTTGCCGATAGGGCTGCATTTCGCCTGGAACTTCACCGCGTCCGGTGTGTTCGGCACTGCTGTTTCCGGTGCTGACGGCGAACCCGGCCTGCTGCGCACCGTCCTTTCCGGACCGGACCTGCTCACCGGTGGGGCATTCGGTCCGGAAGCGAGCCTGTTCGCGCTGCTGTGCTGTCTGGTCCCGGCGGTGTGGCTGCTGCGCGGTACGAAGCTCCGCACCCGGGGCTGAGCCCGGTGCGGTACCGCTCGACTGTGCTGCATCGAGCGAGCAACGTCTGTGCACGGCGGTGATCCCTAGCCGCCTGCCGAGCTCGTTCGCGGTGTACGACAGTAGGGATCGGGGGGTTGTGGGTGTCGGTGCCGGCGACGAAACTTGTTGTATGAGTGCGTCGCAGAACCTGATGGACCGGTGGATCGCGTTGGCCGGAGCCGAGGCCGAGCACATCGGTGCCGGTGTCGTGGGACGCTACAACGAACCGCACCGGCACTATCACACCGGCGCCCACCTAGCGGTGATGCTCGCGGCGATCGACGAATTGGCCGGTGCCGCAGACGATATCGACGCCGTGCGGTACGCGGCGTTCTTCCACGACGCGATCTACGCCGTCGCGCGGGCCGACAACGAGGAGCGCAGCGCGGATCTGGGTCGCGACATTCTCGAATCACTCGGCGCCGCACCGGAACTGGTCGAGGAAGTGGTGCGGCTGGTTGTGCTGACCCGTGGGCACAAACCACAGCCGGGCGATGCGAACGGCGCGGTCCTCTGTGACGCCGATCTTGTTGTACTCGGTGGCACTGCGCAGGAATACGCCGCCTACACCGTCGCCGTCCGTGCCGAATACGCCCACGTCCCCGACGATCTGTTCCGGGCGGGCCGCGCCTCGGTATTGCGCAACCTGGCCGACCAACCCCGCCTGTTCCGCACCGAGCTCGCCCACGACCGCTACGAGGCGATCGCCCGCGCCAACCTGGCTACCGAACTCGCCGCACTCACCGCGGTGGTCGGCTGACCGGACCGACGGCCCGATGAGGCCGGTACGGTCCAGCGCTGACGAGCCGCGAGGTCAAAGGGCGGTGAGCATTTCCGCGGCCAACGGGGCGGACGAAGCGGGGTTCTGGCCGGTGTAGAGGTTGCGATCCACCTCGATGTGCGCAGCCCACGGGTCGCCTTCGCGATAGTCGACTCCGAGGGTGACCAGGCGGTCCTGGAGCAGCCACTTCGCCTTGTCGGCCAAGCCTGCCTGGGTCTCCTCGGCATTGCTGAAGGCAGTGAGGCGGTAGCCGGTGAAGGGAGAAGCCGAACTCGCGTCGGCGGTGGCGAGGAGGGCGGCGGGGGCGTGGCAGACGATGCCGAGTGGTTTGCCGGAGGCGAGGGCGTTGGTGAGCAGGGCGCCGGAGACGGGGTCGACGGCGAGGTCTTGCATCGGGCCGTGGCCGCCGGGGTAGAAGACGGCGTCGTAGTCGGCGAGGTCGACCTTGTCGAGCGGGATCGGGCTCTGTAGTTCTGGTGCGCCCGAGAGAATGTCGGCTACCGCAGCCGCGCCTTCGGGGCCGCCGTTGACCTCGGGGGCCAGGCTGCCCCGGTCGACCGTCGGGACCACACCGGCGGGAGTTGCCACGGTGACGGCGTGCCCCGCGCCGGTGAAGGCCGCATACGGCGCCGCGAATTCCTCGGCCCAGTACCCGGTGGGGTGTTCTGTGCCGTCTGCCAGAGTCCAGTGGTCGGCGCCGGTGAGAACGAAGAGGATGTGTGCCATGGGCACCACGTTAGGATCGATGGCATCCGCTGACCAATAGACTCGCCGATATGAGACATAGGTCAGCCGATGGCTCGATGGATCTGGTGCAGTTGCGGACCTTCCTGGCAGTCTTTCGCACCGGTTCGCTCACGGCGGGCGCGGCACAGGTCGGGCTGTCCCAGCCGACGGTGACCACGCAGATCCAGGCACTCGAACGACACCTCGGCAGGCCCCTGTTCGAACGACTGCCGCGCGGGGTGACGCCGACCGCCGCCGGACATGAACTCGCCGCGCGGGTCAGCGGCCCGCTCGACGCGCTGGAAACCGTGGTCGGTGGTGCGGGAACCGGCCGTGCGGCGCCACGCGAACCCCCGGTGCTCCTCGGCGGACCGGCGGAGATGCTCGCCGCCCAGGTCGTGCCCGCGCTCGCACCGCTGGTGGCCGACGGCGTGCGGCTCACCGTCAGTACCGGGCTCACCGACGACCTGCTCGACCGATTGCATTCGGGCGCATTGGATCTGGTGTTCGCCACCACCCGCCCGCGCGGACGAACCGTGCTGGCCGAACCGCTCGTCGACGAAGAATTCCTGCTCGTCGCCGCCCCGTCGGTCGCCGAGGGTATCGATACCGAGCGACTGCGCACCGAAGGTCCGATCGCGCTCGACGGCATCCCGCTCGTCAGCTATGCCGCCGATCTGCCGATCCTGCGTCGCTACTGGCGCCACGTCTTCGATACCCGCCTGGAAACCGAACCGGCGTTGATCGTCGCAGATCTGCGCGCGGTCCTCGCCGCAGTCGTCGCCGGGGCGGGAATCAGCGTCCTTCCGCACTACCTGTGCGGTCGGGAACGGGCCGACGGCACGCTGGTTACGCTGCTCGACCCGGCGGATCCGCCGATCAACACCGGTTTCCTGGCTCGCAGAGTCGGTGCGCCGTCGCGACCGCACGTCGACCTGGTTCGCGCCCGGCTGGTGGCGGCGGCGCGCGACTGGCGCGCGGGCGGCCCTGTTTGACAGGCAATCTGCTACTTGCCTATGGTCGGAGCAGCGACGGAGAGGAGCGAGCGGAGTGACCGACATT
>JACIXH010000251.1 GCA_014360565.1 Nocardia sp. | reverse complement strand
ACAACTCCGGGTCGACATCCAACTCGCTCACTCGCGGTCAACTCCGCCACATCGCGACATTGGCGGCGATGGCCTCGGTGTAGTTCGAGTGGGCGGCTTGTGCGGCACGCCGCATGGTCTCCACGCCTTCGCGGATCTCCGTTGCTGCCGCCACCAGTCGGCGATGTGCCGTTTCCTGGGCAGTCGCCGCATCCCCCTCCCAGCCGCTCTGCAGCTTGCTTATCGCGGTGTCGAACGCTTCGATCTGATCGTCGAAGAACCCTTCGAAGCCTTGCATTCTGGCGATCACCGAATCGAGCTGCTCCAGGTTGACGCTATGAGACACCGGGCAGGTCCAAACTCGAGGCGATGGCTTCGATGGCGGCCGCATTCACCCCTTCCTGGCCGAGGTAGGCCTCGGCGCTGTCGTCCAGGGCGACAGTTGTGTCACGGATGGCATCGAGTAGTTCGGCGAGACCATCACGCACATCGGCGTACCCGGCGGCGAACTGCTCGCCCTGTCTGCCCTTCCACCTGTCGGTCAGAGCGTTGACATCGGAGTCCAGTGACTTGAATCCAGAGACGATGCCGTCGAGCAGGGTTCTCACTGCGTTGGCGGCTGCGGCAAGTTCCGCAGGTGTTGCCCGAAATGTTGGTACTGGCTGGGCCATGGAGCGCCCCCCTTCGCGATCTGTAGGCCATGGTATCGACCTCTAATTCGCTGCGGGAGAGTCGATTACGTCACAGCGGATCGCGGGCCCCCGGAATCCGCAATCGGGCTTCCGGGGGTCGGGCGCGGTGGTGACTGTCAGGAGACCACGGGCAGGTAGACCTGGCTGCCGTGGTCGGCGAATTCGGCGGACTTCTCGGCCATGCCCGCTTCGATGGCGGCTACGTCGGTGAGGCCCTGCTTTTCCGCGTATTCCCGCACGTCGGCGGAAATGCGCATGGAGCAGAACTTGGGGCCGCACATGGAGCAGAAGTGGGCGGTCTTGGCGGGTTCGGCGGGCAGGGTCTCGTCGTGGTATTCGCGGGCGGTGTCGCGGTCCAGCGACAGGGCGAACTGATCATGCCAGCGGAATTCGAAACGGGCCTTGGACAATTCGTTGTCGCGGTCCTGGGCGTGGGGGTGGCCCTTGGCGAGGTCGGCGGCATGGGCGGCGATCTTGTAGGTGATCACGCCGACCTTGACGTCGTCGCGGTTGGGTAGGCCCAGATGCTCCTTGGGGGTGACGTAGCAGAGCATGGCGGTCCCGGCCTGGGCGATGATCGCGGCGCCGATGGCCGAGGTGATGTGGTCGTAGGCGGGCGCGATGTCGGTGGCGAGCGGGCCGAGCGTGTAGAACGGTGCCTCCTCGCACAGTTCCTCCTCGAGCCGCACGTTCTCGACGATCTTGTGCATCGGCACGTGGCCGGGGCCTTCGATCATCACCTGTACGCCATAGGATTTCGCGATCTTGGTGAGTTCGCCCAGGGTGCGCAGTTCGGCGAACTGGGCCTCGTCGTTGGCGTCGGCGATGGAGCCGGGACGCAGTCCGTCGCCGAGGGAGAAGGTGACGTCGTAGCGGGCCAGGATCTCACACAGTTCGCGGAAGTGCGTGTACAGGAACGATTCCTGATGATGGGCCAGACACCACGCGGCCATGATGGACCCACCGCGCGAGACGATGCCGGTGACGCGCTTGGCGGTCAACGGGATGTAGCGCAGCAGCACGCCCGCGTGCACGGTCATGTAGTCGACACCCTGCTCGCACTGCTCGATCACCGTGTCGCGGTACATCTCCCAGGTGAGCTTGGTGGGATCACCGTTCACCTTCTCGAGGGCCTGGTAGATCGGCACGGTGCCGATCGGGACCGGGGAGTTGCGCAGGATCCATTCGCGGGTCTCGTGGATGTTCTTGCCGGTGGACAGATCCATGATGGTGTCGGCGCCCCACCGCGAGGCCCACACCATCTTCTCGACCTCCTCGGCGATCGAGGACGACACCGCCGAATTGCCGATATTGGCGTTGATCTTCACCAGGAACTTCTTGCCGATGATGGTCGGCTCGAGTTCCGGATGCTTGTGGTTGGCCGGAATCACCGCGCGACCGGCGGCGACCTCCTCGCGCACCAGTTCGGCCGAGACACCTTCGCGGGCGGCGATGAAGCGCATCTCGTCGGTGATGATGCCCTGGCGTGCCCAGTGCAGCTGGGTGCGCGGGCCGTCGACCTCCGGTGTGGTCCACTCGTCGCGCAGTTTCGGCAGACCGGCTTCGAGATCGATCACCGCGTTGTCATCGGTGTACGGGCCGGAGGTGTCGAAGACGTCGAACGTGTCGCCGTTGGTCAGGTTGATCCGGCGCACGGGTATCCGCAGGCCGTCGACCTCTTTGTAGTGCTTGACGCTGCCCTGGATCGGCCCCGTGGTGACGGACTCGACTGGCGTGCCGTTCGAAGATATGGCTGTGCCCATGCTGTTTCCTCCCTACGCCGGCATTACCCGGTCAGGTTCATACGGTCGACGGCCCTGATCGCCCGAAATGGGCTAGCCGTCCTCTCAGCCCGCTGGTGCGAGCCCCCGTGCTTATTCGAGCGCTGGCGCGCTCGAGTTCGCCGCGAATCGCCGCTGTGCGGCGAGCCCCTCCTCGAGGTCGGGGCGTGCGTGGCGCTTTGCAGTGTAGGCGTCGGTGCCGATGGGTGCTAATGCGTGGCGACTTTTTCCCGTTGCGGTGTCGGGCGGGGTGATTCCTCCGATTCGGTCAGTCCGAACCGGTTATGCAGCACCACCAGTGGTTTCGGCGCCCACCAGTTCCAGCGGCCCATCATGCGCATCAGCGCGGGGGCCAGCAGCCCGCGGATGACGGTCGCGTCGCTGATCACCGCCAAGGCGCAGCCGAGACCGAACAGCTTCATCATCGACACACCGGAGGTGGCGACCCCGAGGAAGACCACGCTCATCAGCATCGCGGCGGCGGTGAAGATGCGTCCGGTGCGTGCCACGCCCATCGCGACGGCCTCGGTATTGCCCTCGGTGGTCTTGGGGCCGGCGAGCCATTCCTCGCGGATGCGCGAGAGCAAGAACACCTCGTAGTCCATGGAGGCGCCGAAGGCCAGCGCGAACATGAGAATGGGCATGGCCAGGTTGAGCGTGCCGGTGGCGGTGAAGCCGAGCAGGCCCGCCAGGTTGCCCTCCTGGAAGATCCACACCATCGCGCCGAAGGTCGCCGCCAGCGACAACATGTTGAGCGCGAGCGCCTTCACCGGCAGCACCACACTGCCGGTGAACAGGAACAGCAGGATCAGCGTGGCGATCGCGATGAGCGCACCGGCAAGCGGCAGCTTGCCGGTGATCGCGGTGACCGAATCCTGGTTCAACGCGGCCGGGCCGGTGACCAGGACATCCGAGGGCGCGGGGACCGCGCGCAGCGCTTCGAGTTGGGCGCGACCTTCGTCGGAGTACGGATCGAGTCGGGTGCCGACGGACAGATAGGCCCCGGCCTGCGGGTCCGACATCTCGGGGACGCCGGCGGCCACCCGCAATCCGCCGCTGTACACCGCCTCGCTGCTGAGCACGGCGGGCACCTCCGGCACCGTGGACAGCTCGCGGGCATAGGCGTCCAATGCAGCGGGGGCACCGGTGAACTCGGGTAGCACGATGGTCGCGCTCGAGGCGAGGTCGGCGTCGAACTCGGTGCGCAGGATGTCACCGACCGAGCGGCTGGCCACGTCGGTGGGCAGCGAGCGGTCGTCGGGGTAGCCGAATTGCACGCCGAGGAACGGCGAGCCGAGCAGCAGCAGGAACGCGGTGGTCGCCAGCGCGACCGGCAGCGGTCGCTTCATCACCGCGGTCACCAGCCGGTACCAGAACGTCTCCTGCGGCAGCTTCTCGCGCGGCGGCGGCCGCCGGAACAGCTTGCGCAGCGGGGCGCGCAGGTCGAGCGCGTTGATCCGGTCGCCGACCAGGATGAGCAGCGCGGGCAGCACGATCACCGCCGCGGCGGTGGCGGCCGCGACCACGGCGATGCCCGCGTAGGCGAAGGACTTGAAGAAATACTGCGGGAACACCAGCAGTGCCGACAGCGACAGCGCCACCACCAGCGCCGAGTAGACCACCGTGCGACCCGCGGTCTGGATCGAGCGGATCACCGCCGCTGTCGGGGTGGCGCCGCCCGCGAGCTCCTCCCGGTACCGGCTGACGATGAACAGGCTGTAGTCGATCGCCAGCGCGAGCCCGAGCGCGGTGGTCATGTTCAGCGCGAAGATCGACACATCGGTCACCGCGGTCAGCGCCCGCAGAATGCCGAGGGCCGCCGCGATGGCGAACAGGCCGATCGCCACCGGCAGCGCGGCCGCCACGACACTGCCGAACACCAGGGCGAGCAGCAGGGCGGTGATCGGAATGGCGATGGCCTCGGCCAGGATCAGGTCCCTGCTGATCTGGGTGTTGATATCGGAGAAGGCGGCGGCAAGGCCACCGGCCTTGATCGTGACCGGCCCGTCCTCGACCTGCAGTTCCTCGCTCAGCTTGCCCGCCCGGACCGGCAGCTCGGCGTCATCGCCCTCGATACTGGCCAGGATCAGCGCCCGCTGCCCGTTCTCGCTGCGCAGCGCCTGTTTGAGGTCGGGGCGAGCGGTCCAGTACGACTGCACCCCGCTGACGTCGGGATGGGCGTTGAGCTTGGCCTCCACGGCATCGGCGGCGGCGCGCGCGGCGGGGGAGTCGGGGCCGTCCTCGGCGGTGACCGCGAGGACGTAGTTCGGTTCGCTGCCGGGAAAGTGCTCACTCAGATACAGGCTGGCCTGCACCGACTCGAGATCGGCGGTGACGAACCCGCCCGACTTCATGTGTGAGTGCACGGTGGCGCCGGTCGCGCCGCACAGCACCATCAGCAACAGCGCGACCGCGACCACCAGGCGTGGGCGGCCCACCGCGGCGCGGGCGATTCTCGTCAACATCGTCGCGGGACTCTCTTCTCGGTGAAACCTCGGAGGTCACCGTAGCCGGTGGGCAAGGCGGGTCGACACCGCCCGTGGGTGGAGCCAGGGGCCGGACAATCTCCGCCCGTCGGTGGATTCGGACGGCCGGCTGTGCACTATCGGGCCACGGTGTGCGGATATCGACGGAAATTGTGGAAAGTGCCCGCGCGGTGCGGGCAGCTGTGGTGGGGGAGGGTCAGCGGGCGGGCAGGATCAGGCCGCTGACCTCGCCGAGTCCGATGGGGCGACCCGCGGTGCCGGGCGCGGTGGCCGTGATCGTCACGCGGTCGCCGTCGGCGAGGAAGGTGCGGACTTCGCGGCCGACGGTCACGGGTTTCGTTCCGCCCCAGGACAATTCGATGAACGATCCACGTTGGTCGGCCGCGGGGCCCGAGATCGTGCCCGAGGCGTAGAGGTCGCCGGGGCGCACCGACGCGCCGTTGGCGGTGAGATGGGCCAGCATCTGCGCGGGCGACCAGTACATGCGCGCGTACGGCGGGTGGGCGACGACCTCGTCGTTCCAGCGGACGGTCAGGTCGATGTCGAGGCCGTGATCGTCGCCACCGCGCAGGTAGGGCAGCGGTTCAGGGGTCTGGGTCGGCAAGGGGACCCGGGCGTTCGCGAGTGCGTCCAGCGGGGTGATCCAGGCCGAGAGCGAAGTGGTGAACGACTTGCCGAGGAACGGGCCCAGCGGCTGATATTCCCAGGCCTGGATGTCGCGGGCCGACCAGTCGTTGACCAGGCCGACGCCGAAGACGTGCTCGGTGAACTCGTCGACGGTCACCGGCACACCCAGCACCGAACCCGTGCCGACCACGAAGCCCAGCTCCGCTTCGATGTCCAAGCGTCGCGACGGGCCGAAATCCGGTGTACCCGAATCTGTTCGGCGCTGTCCCTGCGGCCGGATCACCGGAGTGCCCGAAACGACGACGGTGCCCGCCCTACCGTGATACCCCACCGGCAGATGTCGCCAATTCGGCAGCAGCGGCTCGCTGTCCGGCCGGAACAGCCTGCCGAGATTGGTGGCGTGATCGATGCTGGCGTAGAAATCGACGTAATCGCCGATCCGGACCGGCAGCTTCATCCGCACCGTGGAAAGAGGAAACAGCGCGTCGGCCGGTATCGCGGTCTCGGCGAGTGCGCGCAGGTGATCCCGGACCTCTCGCCATCGAGACGCACCGGCGGCAAGGAAGGCGTTGAGGTCGGCGCGGGCGAAGACCGGATCCTCGAACAACGCCGAGAGATCCAGCACGGTGTCACCCAGGCGGGTGCCGACGCGGAACTCCCCGCCCGGCGGGGCGAAGATGCCGTACGGCAGGTTCTCCGGCCCGAACAGCGAGTCGTCCGGGACGGCGACCCGGATCGAGCCGGGTCGCGGCGCGCCCGTCATCGGTCACGCTCGATCCCGGCGCCGCACCCGCTCATCCGAGCCCCGGCCCACGACCCGACCAGGTCCACGCGTAGGCCGGATCTTCGCAGGCCAGTGCCCCCTCGCCGAGCTGCAACGGCCGGAAGGTATCCACCATCACCGCCAGCTCGTCGAAGAACTCCGCACCGATACTGCGTTCGTAGGCGCCCGGCTGCGGGCCGTGCGCGTACCCGCCCGGATGCACCGACACCGACCCCTGCGTGATCCCGGAACCTCTGCGCGCCTCGTAGTTTCCGCCGCAATAGAACATGATCTCGTCGGAGTCCACATTGGAGTGGTAGTACGGCACCGGAATCGACTGCGGGTGATAGTCGACCTTGCGCGGCACGAAATTGCAGATCACGAAATTGGTGCCCTCGAACGCCTGGTGCACCGGCGGCGGCTGATGGACCCGCCCGGTGATCGGTTCGAAGTCGGCGATGTTGAAAGTGAACGGATACAGGCAGCCATCCCAGCCGACGACGTCGAACGGATGTGTCGCATAGACCATCCTGGTGCCGATCACCTCGGCGCCCGCCCGGTGCTTGACCAGCACCTCGACATCGGTACCCTCGGCGATCAACGGTTCGGCCGGGCCGTGTAGATCACGCTCGCAATAGGGTGAATTCTCCAGTAGCTGACCGAATTTCGACAGATACCGCTTCGGCGGGGTGATGTGGCTCGACGCCTCGATGACGTAGGCGCGCACCGGCTCCGCCCCGGCGGGCAGCCAGCGATGGGTGGTCGCCCTCGGCATGAGCACTTGGTCGCCCTGGCGCACCGGAAGCGCGCCGAACACGCTCTCCACCACGGCCGCACCGGATTCCACGTAGACCAGCTCGTCGCCGATCGCATTGCGATACAGCGGGGACGCGGCCTCGGCGACCACATACGAGATCCGCACATCGGCATTGGCCAGCAGCAACCTGCGCCCGGTCACCGGATCGGTGGCCGCCGGGGTGTCGCCGGGGAACAGGTCGGGCAGGCGCAGGTGGCGATGGCGCAGTGGATGATTCGGTGTCGTCGACTGGTCGGACAGCTCCCAGACGGTCGCGTCCACGATCGCCGGGGGCAGTGCGCGGTGATAGAGCAGCGAGGAGTCCCCGGAGAACCCCTCCTCGCCCATCAGCTCTTCGTAGTAGAGGTCGCCGCGCTCGTCGCGGTGCTGCGTGTGCCGCTTCGGCGGCACCGCTCCCATCGTTCGATAGAAAGCCACGAGCGCACCTCCCGCTTCGTCGCAGGCCGGACAGGTCCTGCTCCCACGGTACCGCTCGGGTCAGGTCAGTCGGTGAATTCGGCGATCACCGGGGCGTGGTCGCTGGCGCCCTTGCCCTTGCGTTCCTCCCGGTCGATACCGGCGTCGGTGACCTGGTCGGCGAGGGCGGGGGAGGCCAGGATGTAGTCGATGCGCATGCCCTCCTTGCGGGGGAAACGCAGCTGGGTGTAGTCCCAGTAGGTGTAGACGCCGGGGCCGGGGGCGAACGGGCGCAGCACATCGCGGAAGCCGGTGTCGAGCATGGCCTGGAAGGCGGCGCGCTCGGGCTCGGAGGTGTGGGTCTTGCCCTCGAAGAACTCCGGGGACCAGACGTCGTCATCGGTCGGGGCGATGTTCCAGTCGCCGACCAGGGCGATCTTGGCGGCGGGGTCGTTGGTGAGCCAGTCGGTCGCGTTGTCGCGCAGAGCCGAGAGCCAGTCGAGCTTGTAGGCGTAATGCGGGTCGGCGAGCGCACGGCCGTTGGGGACGTAGAGGCTCCACACCCGTACCCCACCGCAGGTCGCGCCGATCGCCCGCGACTCCACCACCGGCGAAGCGATCAACGAGTCACCCGCGTTCTTGTCGAATCCCGGCTGCCCGGAGAAGGCGGTCTCCACGTCGGTGAGCCCGACTCTGGACACGAGGGCGACACCGTTCCACTGATTCAGCCCGACATGGGCGACCTCGTAGCCGGCTTCGTCGAACCGCTCGAAGGGGAACTGGTCGTCGCGGCACTTGGTCTCCTGTAGCGCCAGCACGTCGATGTCGTGGCGGTCCAGGAATTCGATCGCCCGATCGACTCGCGAGCGGATCGAATTGACGTTCCAAGTGGCGAGACGCACTGTCGCGTGTCCTTTCGTGGAGGTTCGGTCCGAGAACGGCGGCGTCGGCCGCAACTCAATGCTGCGGTGCGGCGTAGCGGTAGGAGTGGTGTTCGAGGAAGCCCAGGTCGCGGTACAGGGCCAGGGCGGCGGCATTGCCGACCTCCACCTGAACATAGGCGTGAGTCGCGCCGTGCTCGGCGCCCCAGCGGATCAACTCGGCACACACCAGCGAGGCGAGGCCGTTGCGACGGTGGGCGGCCGCGACCGCGACACAGGTGAGACCGACCCAGCGCCTACCGTCGGGGGCGGTGGTCACCGCGCCGCGCCCGATCGCCAGCGGCTCGGGCAGGCCGAGCGAGGCGAAACCGAGCGCACCGTCGAGCACCGAGGTGAGGACCGTCCGGTCCGGGACGCGCACACCGGGGTCGGCCGGGAGCTCGCCGCGATAGCGGTGGGCGGTGAGC